>JAQWFH010000014.1 GCA_028704515.1 Eubacteriales bacterium | reverse complement strand
CATAATCTTGACAAGCTTTAATTTTTACTTCCTTGCTATATTTCGCTTTCCTTCCCATAAAAAAACCTCCAAGTAGATAATCTAATTTTAATTAATTAGACTGTCTACTTTGGAAGTATCATATCAGTTATTATCGCTCGTTTTTTTATGCATAATTTGATAGAAAAACAGCAATGCCGATGGCAAACATTTTTGTTGCCTATAAGAAACCCTTGTTCGCCTTATGAAAATAAAATCCGCTTTCAGATACAGTTGTTTGACATATTGTTCACATTGTTGTAAAATATAATTACGAAAAATAAAAAGGAGGACGTCATGAAAAAACTAATGACAGGTAATGAGGCTCTCGTTAGAGGAGCGTGGGAAGCCGGTGTTCTTGTAGCATCAGCGTATCCTGGAACTCCAAGTACCGAGATTCTCGAAAACATGACCGGATATAAAGAAGTATATTCGGAATGGGCACCAAATGAAAAAGTCGCTCTTGAGGCGGCAATTGGTGCATCTATAGCAGGTGCCAGAAGTATGGCTTCCATGAAGCATGTAGGATTAAACGTAGCGGCGGACCCTCTTTTCACATTTGCATACACAGGAGTAAACGGTGGTCTTGTATGTATCACTGCAGACGAACCGGGAATGCACTCATCACAAAACGAGCAGGACAATAGAATGTATGCCAAGATGGCAAGAGTACCTATGATTGAACCTGCAACAAGCCAGGAATGCAGAGACTTTATGATGGAGGCTTATGAAATTTCTGAGAAATTTGATGCGCCTGTACTTGTAAGAATGACTACAAGGCTATGCCACTCTAAGGATGTTGTTGAGTGTGGAGACAGAGTAGCAAAAGCCCCTATAAAGCCTTATGTAAAAAATGCCAAGAAGTATGTTTCTGTTCCGGCAAATGCAAGAATAGCCAGAGTAAGTCTTGAAAAGAGACTTGAAGAACTTGCAGAATTCGCTGAAACTACAAACATGAACAGAGTTGAAGATAATGGCAAGAAGATTGGTGTAGTTACATCAGGTATGTGCTATAACTACGCAAAAGAAGTTTTCGGAGATGACGTAAACTATTTGAAACTCGGATTTACATATCCGCTACCGCTCAAGATGATGGCAGCGTTCATGGATTCTGTTGACAAATGCTATGTAATCGAAGAAAACGATCCTTACCTCGAAGAAGCACTCAAAGCTTTAGGATACGGAGACAAAGTGTTTGGTAAGAATACTTTCCCTCCATACGGAGAACTTCTTTCCGATGTTATCAGAAAGTCAATCGGAGCAAAAGAATTCGAAATTATGGATTACGATAAGGCCAAGGTTATTCCTAGACCTCCGGCACTTTGCGCAGGCTGTCCTCACAGAGGATTGTACTACGAGCTGGGTAAGAAAAAGAATATAATGGTTACAGGAGACATCGGATGTTATACATTGGGATTTGCTCCTCCATATAATGGCCTTGACACAACAATTTGTATGGGATCTGCTTTCTCGACAGCTCACGGCGCTTCCAAAGCGTTTGAAATGAAGGGTGAAGACAAGAGAGTTGTAGGAATCCTCGGTGACTCCACATTCTTCCATACAGGAATGAACGGATTGACAGAATGTCTTTACAACAATTCAAAGACAGTAAGCATTATTCTTGACAACAGAATTACAGGTATGACTGGTCACCAGGAAAACCCAGGTTCCGGAAAGCATGCCGGCGGTTCTGAAGCAAACATCATTGATATCGAAGAAGTTTGCCGTGCACTCGGTGCAAAGAACATCAGAACAATCAACCCTAATGACTTAAAAGAAGTTAGAGAAACTTTAGATTGGGCACTTGCTCTTGATGAACCTTCAGTTATAATAACTAAATGGCCTTGCGTTCTTAAGAAATTCTCAGACAAAGATAAGGGAGATTTCCCAACTGCATTTAAAACAAAGGATGTAGTAGATGAAGAAAAATGTATCGGATGCAAGCTTTGCTTGAAGTCCGGATGTCCTGCATTGAGCTTCAACAAGGAAAGAAAGAAGGCTGTTATTGATAGGCTTCAGTGTGTAGGTTGCGACGTTTGCGCACAGATTTGTCCTAAGAACGCCATCGGAAAGGAGACGAAATAAGATGACAAAGAGCATATTATTAGTCGGAGTCGGAGGGCAGGGAACTATCCTCGCGTCAAAGCTATTGACAATAGGCCTCCTGCAAGAAGGATACCAGGTAAAAATGAGTGAAATACACGGTATGTCACAGCGTGGCGGAAGTGTATCCTCACAGATTCGTTATGGCGACAAAGTATATTCCCCTGTAATCGAAGTAGGTTCTGCAGACCTGATGGTTTCTTTTGAAAAGATGGAAGCTCTCAGATGGTTAGAATACCTTAAGGCTGATGGAAAGGTTGTTGTAAACGATCACGAAATGATGCCTATGCCGGTAATCATGGGTGTTGCTGATTATGCAGACGATATCCTTGATGAAATCAAGAAGACTTGCAAGGATGTAACTGTTGTAAACGCTACAGAAAAGGCAACAGAGCTGGGCAACGGAAAGGTTATGAATATAATTCTTCTCGGCGCACTGGTTAAGGCTATGGGTCTTGATGATATCGATTGGAAGAAAATCATATCGGAAAACGTTAAGCCTGCATTTATCGATGCAAATATCGAAGCTTTTGAAGTCGGTAAGGCATTGATATAAGTAAGTTAACATGAAATATTAAAAATCAGATAAATTATTTGAGTGAAAGCCGGGGAGTCTTTTCCCCGGTTTTTTCTCAATAGACTTTTAAGGTAAATGTATGACGTTTTTTGAAGTGATTTTGTTGAGCATAGCCTTGTCGATGGATGCCTGTGCGGTGGCCATGACAAACGGCATGGTGTATAATAATGTTAAAAAGTGCCATATGGCTGCGATGCCAATTATATTTGGCTTATTTCAAGGAGCAATGCCTCTCTTGGGATATTATACGGGCACGCTGTTTCACGGAATATTGGAAAAGTATTCGGGTTTTGTAATTCTTGCAATTCTGGGAAGCATAGGAATAAAAATGATATTTGACGGGTTTTCGCACAAAAATGATGAAAAATTGTATAAGCCCTGTTTAACATTTATCGTTTTAATGATGCAGGCGGTTGCCACAAGTATTGATGCATTTGCTGTAGGTATTGCTTTCACGGCAATGAATGTGCCGATTCTCCCGGTAGTCTTGGTGATAACGGTCGTTACGGCCTTGCTTGTTACGATTGCGATATTTTTAGGTAAGCTTACGGGTGGTTTTTTTGGCTCAAAAGCGGGAATACTTGGTGGAATAATTTTGATAATAATCGGTATAAAAGCCGTGATGTAAATAGAGGAAAATTACTATGAAAAAAGAAATCGTTGTAGTGGCGTCTCGCAATAAGCATAAAATTGAAGAAATTCAAAGCATTGTCGGTAAATTTGGATATCACACCGTTTCTCGCGATGAAGCGGGAGTGCCGACCGTTGAAATTGAAGAAGACGCGGAAACATTTGAAGCGAATTCATACAAAAAAGCATATGAAATAATGAAAATGTGCAATTATATTACTATAGCAGATGATTCCGGATTGTCAGTGGATGCTTTGGGGGGCGCGCCCGGAGTACATTCCGCGCGTTTTGCAGGAGAAGACGCTGACGATCTTGCTAACAACAAAAAGCTTATTTCATTATTGGAGAATGTTCCTGACGAACAAAGAGGCGCAAGGTTTGTCTCTGTAATAACGCTTATATATCCAGACGGAGAAGTAATTTATGCAAGAGGAGAATGCCTGGGGCATATTATAAGTAAGCCCAGGGGAAATAATGGATTCGGATATGACCCATATTTTGTTCCCCGCGGACACGAAAAGACTTTTGCAGAGCTTACAATGGAAGAGAAAAATAAGATAAGTCATAGAGCTCTTGCTCTTGCCGAGCTTGAAAGGGAATTAAAAAATGGCCGGAAATAAACCCATGATTATAATCTTAAATATAATAAAGCAGCTAAAAGAACCGTATTACCAAGGATTTGCGGCAATAATCGCATTCTATCTGCTGCTTTCTATAGTGCCGATAATCATAATACTTTCGCAGATACTCGGCATGTTTTCTGTATCTCTGGATTTATTCACAAATTTGATAGATCAGTATGTGCAGGGTGAAGCGGCAACGATATTCAAGGGCCTGTTTAAGCATACCCCACACGGTGCGGTAAATATAGCGCTTATAGCTCTCGCCCTTTGGGCGGCGTCAAGAGCCCAGTTTGCTATGATGAGGATAGCAAACTATACGATAACGGATGGCAGATCGACCGGCAACGGGTATTTCAGAGAGCGCTTCCGTGCTATGAAAACGATGATATTCACGATTTTCACGTTTACATTTGCGCTTCTTATCCTTGTGTATGGGGAATTCATATTAAAGATGTTGGTATTTGCTCTTATGAACAGTACCGATTACAGCGTACATATAAATCAATTATGGCTTATGATTCGATGGCCGATTGCATTTTTGTTGTACTTCCTGATGGTGAGCTATAACTATTATGTTCTTCCGAGCTGGCGAGTGCCTTTCCGCGCCATATTGCCGGGAAGCCTTTTCGCAGCAATAGGGATGTTGCTTGTGACATGGATATTCAACATATACATGGATCAAAATCTGTCAAACTATAATCTAATATACGGATCGCTTGGGTCGATTACCGCACTCATGCTGTGGTTTTATTTAATAGCATGGGCATTAGGGCTGGGCATTATTTTCAATAAAGTCTGGAGAGGCCAACATAAAAATAAGCCTATCAGTCGGTGATGGCAACATCTGAGAGTATGCCGCTCAAATATGCTAAGACTACGCCGTAATTTGACATCGGAACAGCCAAGTTCTTTGCTTTTTCTACTCGAGAAAGCACATATCGGCGGTTGAACATGCATGCGCCGCATTGAATAATCAAGTCATATTCCGAAGGATCCGCTGGGAAATCTGTCCCGCTCATAATATCTACAGTCAGTCCCTCGCCTATGCGCCTGCGTAGGAGTGCAGGGATTTTTTTACGCCCAATATCCTCTTCAAGTGGTGCATGTGTGCAGCATTCAGCAATGAGAACACGTGAATCCTCTGTAAGAGCTTCAATTGCGGCCGCACTTTCAACATAATAAGAGATATCGCCCTTATGTGCCGCAAAGAGAATTGAAAACGATGTAAGGGTGCTTTTGGCCGGCTTCTTTTCATATACCTCGCGGAATATTTGGGAGTCCGTGATTATAAGCTTTGGCGGAGCGGAAAGTGCAGACAAGGCATTATCGATGTTGTCCTTTGTGCAACTCATGAAGATGCACTTCTTGTCCAACAGCTCTCGCATTGTTTGTACCTGAGGCAATATGAGGCGCCCCTTCGGAGCTTGTATATCTTGAGGCATAACTAAAAGGACACAATCACCCGCAGAAACTAAATTACCAGTAATGTCGGGAGCCTGGAATCCTTCTGGGATGCTTCTTATAAGAGCTTCCTTTAATTCTTCTATTCCGGTGCGGTTTACGGAGCTCACTTTTATAGCATCAACCCCGAGGGCTTCTTTTATTTTTTCCGAAACTTCGCCTATGTTTTTTAGCTCATCACTATGGCTGATTACGCAAACAAAAGGTACACCCCTGTCTTTAAAATATGCTGCCTGTTCAAGTTCCTGGCTCATCTCCAAACCGGAGAATAATATTACGGCTATGTCTGTTTTTTCTGCGGCAAGCTTAGTCTTTACAACCCTGCTTTCGCCGAGCTTTCCAACATCGTCAAAGCCTGCCGTATCTATCAAAGTACACGCGCCAAGACCGTGAATCTCCATTGGCTTATAAACGGGATCCGTAGTTGTACCGGCAACGTTTGAAACGATTGAAACCTCTTGACCTGTGAAGGCATTGATAAGGGATGACTTACCGCTGTTGCGCTTGCCGAAGAATCCTATATGCAATCTGTTTGATGAAGGTGTTTGGTTGAGTGACATCTCATTTTCTCCTTTTAAAAAACCCCCTTGCCTAAATTGGCAAAGGGCAATCATCAAATCAAATGATTTTTAAAGCCTTCCGGTTCGGATATTATCCTTGCCAAATCAGGACGTCGTATTTAATCATTTATACCACAGTAAAATATTATTTAATCACACGAACAGAAAGTATCCCAGGATTTTGAATAAAATGCTCCTTGATAAAAGCCTCGTCAAGATCCGAATCTGCATCAATCATTGTGCAGGCAAATCTGCCGTTACTCTTGTTTATCATCCTTGCGATGTTTACGTTCATACTTGCAAGCTTCCCCGTTATAATGCCGAGCATGCCGGAAATATTTCTGTTGAGAATGCATATCCTTGATATAGAGTTCCCAGGGATAAATGGTCCCAAATCACAGGCAGGGAAATTAACGGAGTTTATTATATTACCTGTTTGTATGTATTCCGTCATAGTGTCCGCAGCGGCACATGCGCAATTTTCCTCTGCTTCTTCTGTCGAAGCTCCAAGATGAGGGATTATCATGACCTTTTTAGTTCCTAAGATTTTAGGGGTTGGGAAGTCAGTTATATATCTCCTGAGCTTACCGGACTCCAAGGCATCCACTACTGCTTTTTCATCTACGAGCTTGTCTCTTGAAAAATTGACGAGAGTTGAACCTTTTTTCATTTGAGATATAAACTCTTCGTTAACCATAGCTGCGGTATCTGCATTTGCTGGAACGTGAATAGTAACATAATCACTTCTTTTGAGCACGGAATTCACATCTGTTACAAAGGGAATTGTATTTGACATGTCGTGAGCTGCCGACACTGTCATGAATGGGGCATAACCTACAACCTTCATTCCGAGGGCTTCTGCGGCATTTGCCACTATGACACCTATAGCGCCAAGGCCTATAACGCACATGGTCTTCCCTTTTAATTCTTTGCCGGCAAAACGGCTCTTGTTTTTCTCTACTATTGATGCCGCATCGGATTCTCCGACCAATGATTCAACCCAAACCATAGCTTGGTGAAGATTACGCGCATCGGCAATAAGTGAACCGATAACCAATTCTTTTACTGCATTTGCGTTCGCGCCAGGGGTATTGAATACGACGATGCCTTTTTCTGAGCACTTGTCAAGAGGAATGTTATTTACCCCTGCTCCGGCTCTTGCAATCGCCAAGAGATTATCCGAAAACTCCATGTCGAGCATGTTATAGCTTCTAACCAGTATTCCCTGTGCCTCATCTATATCTTCAGTGAAGGAATAGTTCTCATCAAACTTTTTGAGGCCTACCGGTGAGATTTTATTTAGTGTTTTAATCTTATACATCTTCTTTTACCTCATGAAAAATATTTGAAACTAAATAATTCTATCACTTTACTCTGAGATTGTAAAGTAGTATAATAATCGTTAGATTTTCAAACTTACAGGAAGGGATGAAGAAATATGAGTGAAAGAGTGTATAATTTTTCGGCAGGTCCATCGATGCTGCCTGTCGATATCATGGAAGACGTTGCAAAGAATTTATTGAACTACAATGGCTGTGGACAGTCCGTTATGGAGATGTCTCACCGTTCAAAGGAGTTTGAAAAAATATTAAATGACGCTGAAGCTAATTTGAGAGAGATAATGAACATTCCCGATAACTACAAGGTCTTATTTCTGCAGGGAGGAGGCACTCTGCAATTTTCAATGGTTCCGCTGAATTTAGCAGTTGGAAGTGGCAAGGCCGATTATATCATAACTGGGACTTGGTCAAAGAAGGCGGCTGCCGAAGCTAAAAAATTCGCAGATGTTAAGATTGCGGCTTCTTCGGAGGAAAGCGTGTTTTCCTTCATTCCAAAGGTTGGAAAAAGCGATTTTAGAGAAGATGCCGATTTTGTTCATATAACATTTAATAATACAATTTACGGAACTCACTATTCATATATTCCGGACACAGGGGATATACCCCTTGTTGTAGATATGTCCTCTTGCATACTTTCTGAGGGAATAGACATAAGCAAATTCGGATTGATATATGCCGGAGCGCAAAAAAATATTGGCCCTTCGGGAATCACAATGGTAATAGTAAGGGAAGACCTCATAGGAAAGATGGATAGCACATCCATGCCGATTTACCTGGACTATAAAATACATGCCGACAACAATTCGCTTTACAATACACCGAATTGCTTTGGTATTTATGTTGCAGGAGAAGTATTTAAGAAGATTAAGAACATGGGCGGTATCGCAGAGATGAATCGTATAAATGTATCGAAGGCGACAAAGCTTTACGATTATATAGATGCGAGCACACTTTACAGGTGTCCGGTTGAAAATAAAGAAGATCGCTCTTTGATGAACGTTGTATTCGTAACGGGAGATGCAGATTTAGACAAAAAATTCGTTGCAGAGGCCAAGCGCGAGGGAATGATTAACCTAAATGGGCATCGCTCGATAGGCGGTATGCGTGCCTCCATTTATAATGCTATGCCAGAGGAAGGTGTAGAGGCGCTCATAGAATTCATGAAGCGTTTTGAGGAGGCCAATCTATAGATTACTCACAGTCCTCACACAGAGCGGAGGTTTTCATGTTAAAATATCATAGAGAACCCCGTTCTTTTTATTTGTGGAGCAGGGAGGCTACGAAAAGGATAACATTAGACATATGAACAGATTTATAGCAATGATTATGGCTGCGGTAATGATTACTGCAATTTTTATACAATACAAAGTACCTGAGGTATATGCAGAGCCGGCGCTGCCGGTGGTTGAGGGCGAAGCAGCCTTGCTGATGGATGCAAAGAGCGGAGAAATATTATATGACAAAAATATGAATGAGCTCTTTGAACCGGCAAGTACAACGAAGATGATTACGTGTATACTTGCGCTTGAAAACCTCAAGCAGGATGAGGTGATTACAATAGATTCGGAAACCGAATTTACAGAAGGGAGTCGAATATATCTTCAGGAAGGGGAAAAAATGAGCGTAAAGGACCTCCTTCATGCTCTGATGCTGGAATCGGCAAACGATGCGGCAGTTGCTCTTGCCAAGGCGGTTTCGGGTAGCACAGAGGAATTCAGCAAGCTGATGAATAAAAAAGCAAAGCAGATAGGAGCAAAGAAGCCACAATTCGTAAATCCCAACGGGCTTCATGAGGAAGGGCACTTGGCTTCGGCGTACGATTTGGCTATGATTGCCAAATACGGCATGCAAAACAAAGAATTCAGAAAGCTTGTCTCTACATACAAATACCAAATGAGTGCAACAAATATAAGGCCGGAGCGTACCGAGGTTCCGATGTACAATACAAACAGGCTTTTATATGACAAGTCTACAAAGATGTATGTAAACGGTGTTTTAACAGAAGCAAAATATAAAGGTACTACAGGCATAAAAACCGGATATACTTCAAGTGCCGGGGGTTGCCTAGTGGCCTCCGCAAAAAAAGATGGCACGGAGCTTATTGCTGTCGTACTTAAATCCAGCAATCTGGGCCGCTTTTCGGATTGCGTGACACTC
Source organism: Eubacteriales bacterium (assembly GCA_028704515.1). GTDB lineage: Bacteria > Bacillota > Clostridia > Peptostreptococcales > Anaerovoracaceae > UBA1440. Next base: position 38,491 of record JAQWFH010000014.1, on the reverse strand, counting down.
TTGGAATACGGGTTCGGAAAATATCACACGGCACTTGCTATTGAGAAGAATGCCGATTTAGGAGAGGTAGCCGTAAAAAGAGGTGCTGTATCAAGGGTAAAAGCGGTAACAACAGAGGCCGCATATGTCACTCTACCGATTGAGGCATCAAGCTCGGTTGTAAAGACAAAGGTTGTTCTCGATAAAAAGGTCAAAGCTCCTCTTAAAAAAGGGGATAAGGTAGGCAAGATTGAAATATACGAGGGCGATACATTGAGAGGATATGTTGATGCCGTCGCCAAAGAAAGCATTGAAAAGGGGACATTTCTAAGTGTAATTGGCATAGGAAACAATGCTGCGTATGCAATTTTTGCAATAGCGGCAATCCTATTATCATTGGCAGCCGTCATGATTGGTGCCAATGTGACAATAAAGAACAAGAGGGACAGGAGACGCAAAGAGCTTCGAGCAAAGAGAGCTCTTGAAATCGCGAAGAAAAGAGAAATACACAAAAGCGACCATGATAGCCGAGATTGGTATTTTTAAAGAGGGTTCAGATGCTTGATTTAGAAGAAAGATTAAAAAAAATTCCGGATTTACCCGGAGTCTATCTCCACAAGGATGAATTGGGGCAGATAATTTATGTTGGGAAAGCAATTTCCTTAAAAAACAGAGTGCGCCAATATTTTCGCAAGCAAAAGAATATGGACCCTAAGGTTAAGGCTATGGTGGGGCATATTGCTGATTTTGAATATATCACTTGTAAAACTGAGCTTGAAGCGCTTATTCTTGAGTGCAACCTAATAAAAAAATATATGCCTCGTTATAATGTGCTTTTGCGCGATGACAAGACGTATCCATATATAAAGGTTACAACAAATGAACAGTATCCGAGAATAATAAAGACGCGTAAGACTGAGCGTGACGGAGGAAGGTATTTTGGTCCATACAGTGATGCCGGGGCCGTAAACACAGTGATTGACTTACTGAACGATACCTATTCCTTGAAGAGGTGCGCAACAAAATCCTTTACGAAGGATGCAAGGCCTTGCTTGAATTATCATATAGACAAATGCACGGCAATATGTACAAACGAGATGAGCCAGGAGGAATATGCGAAGAAGCTTTCTCCGGCGATTAAATTCTTGGAAGGAAAACGCAAGCCTCTTTTAGACGAGCTCGCGGCCGCGATGAATGCAGCCGTTGAGAGATTGGATTTTGAGGAAGCATCAGTACTTCGCGATAGGATTAAGGCGGCGGAAGCGGTTTCGGAAATTCAAAGAGTAGCTGTTGCAGGCGCAGGAGATATGGACCTCGTATTGGCAGTCAGAACCGCAAATGAGAATTATGCAGTGATCTTTTCTGTCAGATCGGGAAAGCTACTGGAAAGAGAGACATTTCGCATGCATGTAAATGAGGTTGACAATAAAGAGGATATTGTAACCAACTTCCTGATGCAGCATTACAGTGAGGCGGCGGACGATATTGTACCACCTGTAATTATTGTTGAAAGCTTGCCGAAGGACAGCAAGCTGATAGAACAATCCCTGTCTGCAATTTCAGGCAAAAAAATAAGTGTAGTAGTGCCTAAAAAAGGCGTTAGAAAAGCCTTTCTCGACCTTGCAAGAAGTGATATAAGGCAAATGTACGATGTGATTGACGAGAAGGCGAGGAATGAGAAAAAACGAATATCGGCGTTAAACGATGAACTTTGTAAAATCATGTCGGAAGCGGGATACATCGAGCCACCGGATAAAGAACTCTACAGAGTTGAAGCATATGATATTTCTAATCTCAGTGGCATAGATACAGTCGCAGCTATGGTTGTCTTTCTTGGAACACAAAGAGCGAGGAAAGAGTACAGGCGCTTCAGAGTCAAGTCCGTTGAGGGGCCGGATGACTACACCTCGCTTAAAGAAGTCATTTACAGACGCTTTCGAAGGGCAGAAAAGGGAGATGAAAGCTTCTCGAATATGCCAGACATATTATTCATAGACGGGGGTAAAGGCCAAGTTTCGGCGGTATCACAGGTGCTTTCGGCGATGAAAATACAAATACCGATCTTCGGGATGATGAAGGATAAGCATCACAGGACTCGTGCGCTGATATATTCAGTTGGCGACGCTTTCGTAGAAATAGACTTAAAAGACAGGCCTCTCTTGTTTAAATATGTGGGAAATATTCAAGAGGAGGTCCACAGGTTTGCAATTGAATATCATAGAAAACTAAGGGATAAGCGCATGAAGATTTCGGAGCTGGACAACATAGGGGGCATCGGCCCGGCAAAGAGAAATGCACTTCTTGCTCATTTTGGGAGCATTGATGCCGTAAAACAGGCCGACATTTCGAATCTAAGGGATGTCCCCGGCATAACAGAGGCAATTGCCGCAAAAATTAGAGAATATTTTAATTGCTAATCGCAGATTATAGTGTTATAGTATGTGTATATATTTATATATTAAAGTTTGATTTAAATATTGGAGGAAAAAACATGACTGATAAAGAAATGGGCGCAGGCCAGAACATCCCTGATGCGGCAGCTGAAGAAGAGGTAGATTTTCTGACTCTGGAGTTCGATGATGGAACAGAAGTAGAATGCGAAATTATGGGCGTTTTTGACTGTGACGGAAAAGAATATATTGCGTTAATCCCTAACGACAAGTCCGATGATGTGTTCATTTACGGATATAAGGAAGTAGGGGACGAAGAATTCGAGCTTGTAGACATTGATGACGATGAAGAGTTTGAAAGGGCTGTAGCTGAATTCGATAAAATTGTTGAGGAAGAAGCATAAACCTGTATATTGGAAAATAGAGGCCGAATTCTCGCAAGAGAATTTGGTCTTTTTAGTGGAAGGATTTTTCGTATGAAAAAATATGATATTATTATAGTTGGCGCAGGAGCGGCAGGAGTCTTCTTGTCGTATGAGCTCACAAAATTAAGCAACAGTGCATCTGTTTTGATGATAGATAAGGGGTCAAGTCTTGAAGGCAGAATATGTCCGATTTCAGCTGGAAAAGTAAAGAATTGTATAAAATGCAGCCCTTGTCATATTATGAATGGGTTCGGTGGAGCAGGCACACTTTCCGACGGCAAGTACAATATAACGAATCAATTCGGCGGAGAGCTTCATAATTTTGTCGGTGCAAAAGAAGCGCTTGATCTCATGGAATACGTGGACGGCGTTCTATGCGATATGGGTGGCGCGGAGGCTAAACTTTATTCGACGGGAAATTCAGACCTGAAGACAATAGCACTTAGGCATGACCTACATCTGCTTGATGCAAAGGTGCGCCATTTGGGAACAGACAGGAATGTTAATATACTTAAAAAAATGTTTGATTATGCAAGTCAAAAGGTAGATATGATTTTTCATACCTCTGTAACTGAGGTTGGACATAACGATGACGGGACATTTACAATTAAAACAAATAAGGATGAAAAGTTCTCTTGTGATAAATTGGTGCTCGCAACCGGGCGGTCAGGCTCTAACTGGATTGCAAGCATTTGCGACAGCATGGGCATAGCACAGAAATCAAACAGAGTGGATATTGGTGTAAGAGTAGAGCTTCCTGCTGGGGTTTTCAAGCACATTACAGATGATGTGTACGAAAGCAAAATTGTATACAAAACCGATAAATATAATGATATGGTAAGAACATTCTGCATGAATCCTTACGGTGTTGTGGTCGCCGAAAACACAAACGGCATAGTTACGGTAAATGGACACAGCTTTGCCAATCCTGAGCTTCATACCGAAAATACAAACTTTGCGCTGTTGGTTTCTAATAAATTTACGGAGCCGTTCAAGGACAGCAACGAGTATGGTGAATCAATAGCGCGACTTTCAAACATGCTTGGAGGCGGTGTTTTGATGCAACGATTCGGAGACCTTGTAAAAGGAAGACGAAGCAGCAAGAGAAGGATGGAGAAGTGCTTCACAAGACCGACTCTTGAGGCAACGCCTGGAGATTTAAGCCTTGTTATCCCAAAGAGACAGCTTGATGATATCATAGAGATGATATATGCGCTTGATAAGATTGCGCCTGGGACAGCCAATGAGGACACTCTGCTTTACGGAGTGGAGGTCAAATTCTATAATTCAAAGGTTGAAGTAGACAAAAACCTAGAGACAAAGGTCAAAGGTATGTATGCGCTCGGAGATGGTTCCGGGGTTACCCATTCCTTATCTCAAGCGTCGGCAAGCGGAGTGCTCGTAGCGCGTATACTTGCTGAGGAATACAAGGAGTAGAAGAATAATAAATCTTTACAAATATTTATCGATATGCTATAATTCTATCGTTGCAAAAGAGCAGCAAGAACTAGCATATTCGCGCACCGATGGCGGAATTGGCAGACGCGCACGGTTCAGGTCCGTGTGGGGGTTACTCCATGGAGGTTCGAGTCCTCTTCGGTGCACCAAAACAATTAAGCTTTGAAATCTCAATAAATATGGGATTTCAAAGCTTTTTCTTTTTTAAAACAGACATCTTTTTAGTATACGCGGTTTATCTGCAGTTCTTGATCAAAAAATACGTGCTGATATTACTTTAAAATACGACGACTCCGGCCCGGTTCACTGAGGCCTTTTGTTTATTTAACTTGAATAAATAGCCGTTTACTGGTAAAATATAACCAATTATATGTAAAATCCAGGGGGTTAGATGGCGGAAAAATTATTATAAGGATTTTAGCACCTTAATTGCGGATTGGCATATTAAAACGCGACTTAAAATCGATAGCGGAAGGAATTCAAGTTTATAATATGAATAAGAAGAATTTTGGAAGTTTCGTAATATTAATATTAACAATTATTTCCCTTGTTATTGTCAGCAACTCTCAAACGACCTACGCTACTCAAGAGAGCAATAATGAGGGATATGTTCGGTTGACTCGAGATGAACAACAGTATGTGATAAACAATCCAATAATACATGTCACATATTTAGACGGGAGCGCTCCGATAGCATATACCGAAAACGGAGAGATGAAAGGTATAATACGCGGCATTCTTGACGAGATAGCAGAAAGAACCGGATTTGTTTTCGTGTATAGGGAAGTGCACAGCGGAAGTGAATTGATTGAAGGAATAGAGTCCAGAGAAGACGATATCATTGGGGCAGCACCTGTACAATATTCCGAGGAGCTAAAGGAATTTGTCCGTTCAGAAACTTTATTGAAGTCTGAAACGGTCTTATTTATGCGGGCGGGAATAGATACTTCAAATTTGTCAAATTATGTTTTTGGTACTATTGAAGGCGGGGAAATACCGAAAGGTGTAAAGAAAAGCAATGTAGAATTCTATAAGAACAGAGAAGCGGTTCTTAATGCAGTTGAAAAAGGCAAAGCAGATTATTGCTATTCAAATATATTTTCAATAGCTTATTACACATCAAAATATGGATACAGCAATGTGGTTAGCATACCGGCATCGATGGAAGCACGGGATTATTTTCTGATTTATAGAAATGGTGATGAAAAATTCATTTCAGTTATGAATAAAGCTATGGCCAGCATTCCTGACGAAGAACTGAGTAATATTATTTTACAAAGCACATCACAGGTAGAACAAAAGCTTTCCGTTAAGGCGCTTTTGCAAAAGTATATGCAAGAGGTTGTTTTTTTGGTGTTGGCGGTAATTATAGGCCTTGCATTAATTTTATTTATGCTTTACAAAAAAGGCATACAGTATAAAAGGCAGAACAAGCAATATCTATTTCTGGCGGGATTGTCGGATGAATACATGTATGAATATGATTTTAAGAGGGATCGCTTGACACTATCCGATGATGTAAGCAGCCTTCTCGGGCTGCCAAAAAGAATTAAAGCTTTCACAAAAAGCGATTTCTTTAAAAAACATGGGGAGCTGGAAGAAATAGTAAATACAGAAAAATGCAGAATAGAGATTGATCTTCAAATGTATAACGGAGAAAAGCGAACCTTTAGGATAGTGAGATCCGTTATCTGTGACAATAATAATAATCCATATCGAATTACAGGCAAGATTATAGACGTCAGTGAGGAAAAGCAAAAGCTTCAAGAGCTTAATAAAAAAGCAGAAAGGGATGCTCTTACCGGTCTATACAACTCGGGAACTACACGGAATCTCATAGAAAAGGCCCTATATGAATCACCCGATACAACAAGCGCTTTGTTTATGATTGATATCGATAGGTTTAAAGAAGTAAACGATACATACGGACACCCGATAGGTGACGCCATTCTGTCCAATATGGCAACGGATATCAAGGAATTATATCGCAAAGAAGATATAGTGGGGAGAATTGGCGGAGATGAATTTTGTGCTTTTATAAACACGGATATAAACGAAAACATTGTGATAGATAAATGCCAGCAGCTTATCGATATCAATACTAAGCAAATGTTTAAAGAGTATGGTATGCCTACGCTCAGCATAGGCGTTGTATTAAAAAAGGATAACCATGCAGATTTCCATCAACTCTATAAGGCGGCAGATGCAGCCTTGTATAAAGCTAAGCGAAACGGACGAAATAGTTATGTTTTAGATATCATGGAGTAGTAAAAGAAAGAAAGCTTTGACACTCTTCCTGACCGATGGATTTGAAATAATAACTGAAGACACGACCAAAATTCCGCCAAATATCATTTGTGGCGTAAAAGGATCATTGTATATTGCTGCCGAGAAAACAAAGCCAAACACGGACTCCATCGCCAGTATAAGGGCAACGTGGCTCTCCTTTGTGTATTGTTGCGCAAAGTTTTGCATACATGTTGCAAGTGCGGTAACTATTAGAGTCAAATATAAAACTCCGAAAATTACAGAGGTATCGTTGGTTGTGATATCGGATCCGCTTATGAGTGTGACCATTGCGGATAAAATTCCTCCGCACAGGAACTGGTAAAAAGTACACACGATAACATTAAAATCCTTCATATATTTTCCCGTGAATACTATTTGAGATGCAAAAATAAATGCAAAGCCTACGGATATGAAATCCCCGGCTTGTATATCAATGCCGGAAGTCAAGCTAATCATTCCAACTCCGGCAAGTGCCACGAAGGCTACAGCTATATCTATCTTCTGAGCTTTAGATTTAAAAAATAGCCATGCTAAAAATGGTGTGAAAGCCACATATGACGCTGCGATAAAGGATTGTTTGGCGGCGGTGGTATATTGAAGGCCGAACAGCTGAACGAATCTGCCCAAAAAGAAAAGCAGCCCTAAAAAACATCCGAAAAGGATTTCTTTTTTTGTTGCCTTGATGATTTTTCGAAAGAACAATAGACCGATTATTGCCGCTGAGCCCAAGAATCGGTACATAAGAATTACCTCTGGCTGCAAGCCTTGCAATGCAACTTTTCCGGCTACGAAGCCGGCACCCCAAAAAGCCGCAACAAGAACTAATAACAAATATGATATTACAACTTTTTTATCAATCGACTGCTTGTCCACTTTTATTCCTTTACAATTCAAATTGCATTAATATATTACAGTTTATCGACAATCACAATTAGATGCAAGTATAAGATTTGTAAAGACACGTAATAATCAGAATATTATCACCAAAGCATTTCTGTCAAGGTACTATCGGCAAGATTCGTGTCGATGGGACATTCTGCAAGATCCCTGCTATATTGCCATGCCAACACGTTTCCCCCGCATTCCACAGAAGCCGGCTTGTATTCAGGGGGATTTTCAGGGCCACTCGGATCGGCAACGGGCTGAGCACTCCATAATATGTTGAAGGTTCTTACCGTTTCATTTCTTTCTGCCGCTTCACAAAATGCATTGCTGAAATCTCCTATCAGGGGGGAATTGTAAATTCCGCTTCTATATCCGGAGGAGGAGATTGTCTCAGTCCAGCCTTCTACCCATTCACTGTCAACAGAAAAAAACGGTTCAATATCGGCAAATAAGGGGACATCTCTAGGTATGCCAAGCCTTTGGGCACTAGATATCGCATCAATTGCGTTTGCGACCCCGACGGAATATGTCATTGCGTCGAATATTCTGTTGTAAATGGGTAATATCTTAATGTCGTTGCTTCTGATGAAAGCGATTTCTTGGGCTGTTAAGCCTTGTGAAATATTAGGGATTGTCAGGAGATATCTGCCCCAGAATTTTGGATGTCCGAAATTGTCGATAACACATGTCAATAATTCTTCAGTCGCAATTCGGGCAGAATCAATTCCCCAGTCGTAGGTTGGCAATTTAAAAACCCCCTCTTTCTTTGTTAGATTTGAAATTTCTAAAGCTTTGACGGATAATTTTTTATTGCTTTAGGCACCCTGCCGCATTGACTCCGCCGGACCCGGTATGCTATAGCGGTATACTTTGCTCAAACTGGAATAGATTCTCAGGATCGTACATCTGCTTTACCATTTTAAGTGAGGGTAAATTTGCTCCATAGTAAGCTGTAGGCCAGTCGGGAATCATAAGGTCGCAGTAATTGCTATATGCTCCATATGTATAAGGTAGCAGCGAGCTCCGAAATTTCTCGATCCATTGAATATTCTTATTTTCATCCTGAGGCTGTGTCCAATAGGATTGATACTGAACGGAAAACAGGGCTTTGCGATGAACAAATGCTGTTTGATTAGCGGGAGTTTGTGAGATTGCACCGCCATATGCGTCAAAAGTAACTAAATTAACAGGTCCGGGCGAGCTTCTTAAATTTGAGATTATGGTATCCAACGCTATATTGGGAAGGGGCTCGTAGACGTATGCAGAGGAATTTTTAAAAAGCTCCTGCTGCACGGGGATTCCTCCAAATTGATAGGCAGTTTCAAGCCATGAAGAAGTATGAAATTCAATTGTATTTGGTGAGGAAATTTCTTGAAGGGGTCGAACGATTGACCGAAGCTCCTGCTCGGAGCCGACAAAGACACCGCTTGAGCGCAGGTCCCCTTGATTTTGAGAAGGGAGAGCCAAAAGAGAGGTCAGGCGACTGTCGGCGTATGGTGCCCAGACTTGCCAAAAATTAACTAGCGTTTTAAGAGCATCAAAATTCCAAGTCATTCTATAGCGCGAGACATTCCCGATAGGGTGAGTACGAAATGTAAAGGAAGTGATTACCCCAAAGCTACCTTGACCACCGCCGCGACAGGCCCAAAACAAATCTGGGTGCGAGGATTCGTTAGCTGTTATGAGCTGCCCTTGAGGTGTAATCATTTGAAATTCAAGAAGATTATCGCAGAGCATTCCGAAGAGCCTTGAAAGCAAGCCATATCCGCCGCCAAGCGTCAATCCGGATACGCAGACTGTAGGACACGTTCCTCCGGGGACGACTAATCCTGCATTCCAAAGAGCTTCATAAAGAGGCGTCAGTCGAAAGCCCGCGCCTATACGAACGCTTCCTTTATCGCTACTGATTTGAAAGCCCAAGAGCGGACTGACATCTATGATAAGCCCACCATTTACTAATGAAAAAGCCTCATAGCTATGCCCGCCTCCCCGTACACGTAACGGAAGGCGATGTTTTCGTACCCATAGTATTGCGTTGATAACATCCTGAGTATTTTCGCAATATACGATTATAAGTGGAAATTTATTAAACCGTCCGTTGTAATTTTTGCGGGCTTGATTATATCCCGGGGAGCTTTGTAGAATTATTTGTCCCGTGAGGCCTTCGGTGCTTAACATAGGCGGCACCTCCTTTAAAATAAAGATTTAAAAAGCATTTATTATCTTTATTCCTCCCCACTCTAAAAAGAACCTTAGAAAATTTCGGATTATTAGTCTAATAAAAAGATTGGCTATTTTGCCGAGTATTCTTCTATCCTCTTTTTCCCGAGAATAATAAAAATGAGCATTGCAGCAATAGGGAACACGGACATTGCAAAATACATATTCGCGTATCCGCAAGCTCCGGCAAGTAAGCCCGCAACAGCGGCCCCAAGACCTATTCCTGCATCAAAACCGAAGAAAAATGTAGAGGTGGCAACGCCCCTTCTGTTTGGCGGAACAGAGGCTACAGCCATAGTTTGATTAACTCCAAAGTTTGTACCAAAACCGATGCCGGCAAAAATTCCAGCAATGGAAAACATTATTATATTGTGGGAAAACCCTATAAGTATAAGCGTAATAGCTACACAGGAAATAGATATAATACCCGGCATAAAAAAGCCTTTTTTATCAATTAGCTTTCCGGTAATTGGTCTGGTTACCAAGGTTGCGCAGGCATAAACCGTGAAGTATATATATATATTGTCAACGCCCTCAGCTGCTCCATGAATAGCAATGAACGTTGTTACGGCGCCGAAGGCGGAGTTTACCAAAAGAGCCATTATTGCGGGCAGCATAGCTCGTTTTTCGAAAAGATCGGACGGTTTAATTTTTTGCAGGCCTACTTTTTCGATTTTAACGGTGCGCTGGAAAAAGGAAAGCACAAGAGCTATAAATGTGCTGATTGCAGCAATTGTAACCATCGTTGGAAAGCCTCTGTTTTCTAAAACATTCAGTGCGATAGCAGGAGCAAAGGCAACAGCGAATGCGGTTGTAAGCGCAAAATATCCCATTCCCTCCGCAAAGCGCTTTCTGGGAATGATGTCAGCTACGATTGTAGAAACAGATGTAGACGTGAGTCCCCAGGCTATGCCTTGAAAGATACGGATGAGCAAGATAATGCTTAAAATTGGAAAGAAAGCATATGAGGATATTATTACTACTGTAATTGCTGTACCATATATAAGGATTCCTCTTCTACCGAAACGATCGAGCATTATGCCGGAAATAGGCCGTACGGAAAGAATAGCTAAAGTTGTAAGAGTTGTAACCATTCCCACTAGGAAATCGCTCGCCCCTAAGGATGCTACGTACAAAGGCATTGCCGTCGAAAGCATATTAAAACCTACAAATGCTGCTAGGTTAATTATCGAAATAAAAATAAAATCTTTTGTCCAAAGATTGGTTGTTACATCTAAGTTAGTGTCTTTGTTAACGAACATTTTATCATCTCCTTTTTGCTTTCGCCAAAACAAAGAATCGAAAGCACCAATCGCGATTATATCTTTATAACGCCGATTTGTCAATAAACAAGCGGGCAGAAGCAAAAGCATTTCGGAGTAAGACGCAATTTTCACGGGTATGCATATAATATACTAGGGAAGAAAAGCCCTTTAATATATTTGAACGGAGAGAAGATGAAATATGGGTTGTCAAAATAATAGTAGAACACCGATATTAATAGATTGCGGGAGTTCTAGAGAAGAAACATGCAGACCGCGAAACCGGTGCCAATGCCAATGCATCTGCACCTATGAATATTGCTGTGAGCGCCCACAGCCGCCTCGTCGTTGCAATTGCGGTTGCTGTAGTGAATGCTTGAGTGCACGCCCACAGCAGACCTGCCGTTGTACCTGTGGTTGCTGCAGCGAATGCTTGAGAGCACGCCCACAGCCGCCTCGTCGTTGCAATTGCGGTTGTTGTAGCGAATGCCGTAGCAGACAGAGTTGCTTTTGGGATTTTAGCTCACTATGCAGGAGATTTTTAGTTTAGTATAGGTTTGCATATATAATAAAGTATTAAGACAGTATAAATTAGGGAGAGGCGAATAATAATTTCACCTCTCCCTTTAAATAGTTTGATAAAAGTATATACGGTAGTACAGTTAAACTTCCAAATTAGTCTAAGATATTTCCGTCGGTTGCTATAGTTACTATCTGCCAAGGGATGAATTTACCACTTTCCTGCAATGCTCTCTTTACAGCATTTTCAATGCCACCGCAGCACGGCACTTCCATTCTGGCAACCGTTACGCTCTTAATATCGTTGTTCTTAATTATTTCAGTCAGCTTTTCAGCGTAATCACCCTCATCCAACTTAGGACAGCCGATAAGAGTTACGTGGTTTTTGATAAATCTTTCGTGGAAGTCTGCTCTTGAGAATGCTGTACAGTCGGCAGCCACAAGCAGCTTTGCACCGTCGAAGTAAGGTGCATTTACGGGAACAAGCTTAAGCTGTACAGGCCACTGTGTAAGCTGAGAAACTGCTTGAAATGCTTGAGGTGCGGTAGCTTCTTCTGTGATTTCACGCTGAATTTTCTTTGAATTTGAGCCTGGGCAACCGCAGGCAAGCGGTTGCCCAGCTGAAGCCGCAGCTTTATTTTTATTTACAGCTTCTTTATCGAATTCAGCCGCTTCTCTTTCGACAAAGCTTATGGCATCTGTCGGACATACCGGCAGACAGTTACCAAGCCCATCGCAGTAGTCATCTCTGACCAGCTTCGCTTTACCGTCAATAATCTGTATAGCCCCTTCATTGCAAGCCTTTGCACATAAGCCGCAGCCTACACATTTGTCTTCATCAATTTGTATTATTTTACGAATCATTTTGTACCTCCTTAAATAAAATCCGAGTTATTTTAAAAATATTTTTATTTGATTGTTTTGTAAATAAAGAATATCATAAGAAACATAAAAAATTAGTTGTAAAAACAACAAAAATACAAAAAATAAATTTATTTGCATTAAGGAATGTATGATTGAAATTACATTTGCATCATAGCGAGCTAGCTTTACAAGTAGGATAAAACAAGTTATAATCTTCTTTGTGAGACTCGAAAAAGGTCATAAAAAGGAGATTTAAAATGAGCTTGACAGGAAAAATTGAAAATATGCTTAGCACAATTGAAAAAAATTGGGCAAACAGTATGAATGCAATGATGAACCCTGAATTCAGGAGCGGCATTGATGAGACAAACGAATATACAATAGCGTTTCCAATAAAGGAGTGGCAGCTAAACCCTAAAGGAACATTGCACGGAGGAATATGCAGTACTGCCTTCGATATTTCGATGGGCATGGGATGTGCAGCAATTTCACAAAGCATTAATTTTGTTACAGTAGATATGTATGTAAGCTATATAGGAATAATGACACCTGAGGATTGCCTGTTGATAAAATCGAAAATCCTTAAGTTGGGGTCGAAATTCTGCAGAGTTTATGCAGAGGGCTATTCGGAAAAAACCGGGAAACTTATAGCTACAGCAAATGGTACATATTTATTTTTAGAGGATAATCAAAGGTGAGAAAATGAAGATTTTGCAGGAAAGAATTTTAAGCGAGGGAAAAGGACTTGGAAGCGGTGTCGTAAAGGTCGATGGATTTTTAAATCATATGATAGATGTCGCATTAATGGAGAAAATAGGGGAAGAGTTTGCTAGAAGATTTGCCGATGCAAAAGTTGACAAGATCCTTACTGTAGAAGCAAGCGGTATAGCCGTTGCTTGCATTGCCTCAAAATACTTTGGATATGTACCAGTAGTTTTTGCTAAAAAAACGACACCGAATACTATGCTCGAGGATTTTTACAGCGCGGAAGCGAAATCTTTTACAAAGGGAAGCATATCTTTGGTGAGAGTTGCAAAGAAATATATAAATAAGGACGAAAAGATTCTTATTATAGATGATTTTTTGGCGCACGGGCAGGCAGGACTTGCTTTGGCCGAAATTGTTCGCAAGGGAGAAGGACAGGTTGTCGGTCTGGGTGCGGTAATCGAGAAAAAATTCCAAGGAGGAGCAGATAGGCTCAGGGCCGCAGGAGTGAGAGTCGAATCCTTGGCAGTTATAGAAAAGGTAGAGGCTGGAAAAATTCATTTTTCGGACGATTACAAAGAATAGCGAAGCAATCGTTCGCAAATTCGACAGATTTTTACATTCTATGTAAAAATATCGACAAATAAAACCGGAATACTCTTTACTGAAAGCATATTAGGCCGTATAATATGTGTATGGAAAATATATCTTTTAATCTTTAAATTGTATTATTATTGAGGGAAAAAGGAGAAAAACAATGAACATGAAGAAGTTTTTAGCGATCTTAGTTGCGCTCATTATGGTGTTCAGCTTTGCCGCATGCGGTGATGAAGAAACGGATACCTTTGCGGATGCTGACTTGAGAGTAGGTTATATCTTTATAGGACCTATTAATGACGGTGGGTTTACACAGAGCATGTACGAAGGCGCTGTTGCATCAAAAGAACACTTTGCTGGCGCAATGGACTTCAAGTACCGTGAAAACGTTACTGAAGACACTCAGGAAGTAAAGAATACTGGATTATCGCTTATCGATGAAGGATGTAACGTAATAATCGCGTGCTCATACGGATTTGGTGATGCTATGAAAGAACTTTCGGAAGAATATTCTGACGTAACTTTCCTTCACTTCTCGGGATCCATGAAGAACGACACGAACTTTGACAACTGGTTTGGATCGATGGAACAGGCAAGATACCTCACAGGTATGGCTGCGGCAAGCGTATCCGAATCCAATATCCTTGGCTATGTTGCGGCTCACCCTTATACAGAAGTACAGATCGGTATCAACGCATTTACACTCGGAGCACAGGCAGTAAATCCTGATGTAGAGGTTAAGGTTGTTTATATCGGTACTTGGGGCGATGCAGAAAAAGAAAAGAACGGTGCTGAAGAGCTTCTCAATGAAGGAGCGGACGTTATAACCTATCACGCAGACTCAACTGCAGCTCAGCTTGCGGCAGCAGAAAAAGATGCATGGGCAATCGGATGGAATTTCCCTAAAAACGATGCAGGAGACAAGTATTTAACAGCTGCATATTGGAATCCTGAAGTATATTTCAATTATGTTCTTCAGAACATTCTTGATGGAAAGTTCGCACCGGAAAGCTATTATGGAACAATGGCTGACGGCCTCATCGCAATAGACAAATTGAACGATGCTGTTCCTGCCGATGTACAGCAAAAGATAGCAGACACAAAGGCAAAGATGGAAGCAGGCGAATTTGAAGTATTCACAGGCCCTATAAACTATAAAGACGGAAGTGTTCTTTGCGAAGAAGGGAAAACTCTTGACAGAGCAGGCATATGGTCGATTAATAGTGAAATTGATGGAGTAAGTGCTAGCAGCACTAACTAGACGCAAATGTTGAATTTGTTTTACAGACTATAATTTATGATTTAAAAGGGGCAATCGTATGACTGCCCCTATAACTGCTTTTTTTGGAGAAAATTATGGAACAAAATCTTGCAATAGAAATGAGAAATATAACAAAGGCTTTCGGCGAAATCAAAGCAAATGAAGATATAAACCTCGATGTACTGGAAGGTGAGGTTCATGCATTGCTGGGAGAAAACGGAGCTGGCAAAACTACGCTTATGAACATGCTCTCAGGCATATATAAGCCTGACGGCGGAAGTATATTCATAAACGGAGAGCCCGTAATTTTTAGTTCTCCGGCCGACTCTATCAAAATGGGAATAGGAATGATACACCAGCATTTCAAACTTGTTGATGTTATGACGGCCAAGGAAAATATAATTTTGGGACAGCCCACTAAATTTTTCATTAATAAAAAAGAGCTTTCTCGTAAAGTAAAAGACCTCTCGGATCGATACGGTCTCGACATCGATCCCGACAAAAAGGTGTATGAAATGTCTGTAGGAGAAAAGCAGACTCTTGAAATAATGAAGGTGCTTTACAGAGGTGCCAAAATACTCATTTTGGACGAGCCTACAGCAGTGCTAACACCTCAGGAAATCAAAAGATTTTTCAAGGTTATAAATAACATGAAGGAACAAGGCTGCGCAATCGTAATCATTACACATAAGCTCAATGAGGTAATGGAAATTTCCGACAGAGTAACGGTTCTGCGAAAAGGAAAATCCATAGGAACTGCTATCACAAAGGAGGTTGATATTCCAAAGCTTATTGAAATGATGGTCGGCCAAAAGGTAGACCTATCAATAAAGAAGGAAAAGCTTAAAGGGCAGACGCCTCTTCTTGCGCTCGATCAAATAACAGTCAAAACCGGTGACGGGAAAAATGCTCTTGACGACGTAAGCCTTACATTGGCGAGCCATGAGATTTTGGGGATTGCAGGAGTTGCAAACAGCGGGCAAAAGGAATTATGTGAGGCTATTGCAGGACTAACAAAGACAAGTAAAGGCAGAATTTTCTTTGAAGGCGAAAACATCGTAGGAAAATCTCCTAGAGATATAATAAGGCTTGGGATACGTATGGGCTTTATCCCTGAAGACAGACTTGGAATGGGCCTTGTTGGCAGTATGGATATCGTCCACAATATAGTGCTCAAGGATTATCAAAATCAACCGGGAATAATGCTGCGTCGTGGTCCATGTGTTACGAAGGCCGAAAAAATCGTAAAAAAACTGGACATACAGACACCGAGCATTTACACCCCGGTTAAAAAGCTTTCAGGAGGGAACATCCAGAAGGTTCTCCTTGGCAGAGAAATAGATTCCAATCCTAAGGTCCTTATAACCGCATACCCGGTAAGGGGCCTCGATATAGGGTCGTCATATAAAATATATGATTTACTGAATGAACAAAAGGCGGCGGGCGTAGGAGTACTTTTTGTAGGAGAAGATTTGGACGTCCTGATGGAACTCTGTGACAGGATATTAGTACTGTGCCACGGAGAGGTCACCGGAACAGTTGATCCAAATGAAACGACAAAGGAAGAAATAGGGCTTCTCATGACCGGACGAAAAACGGGAGAGGAGGGTGAGACGGCATGAATGTGAAAATTATAAAACGTAAGGATATTCCAAAGCATAAGGAAGTTATTATCAGGATAATGGCGGTATTGCTGTCAATAGTCTTTGCGGGAGTTATTCTTCTGGCGTTTGGGCTAAATCCTCTTAAAATATTTGGTGCTATTATAGACGGATCGGCCGGAAGTGAAATAAGGATAAAGCAGACTGTACTTCGTGCAGTTCCCCTGCTCATTACTTCGCTGGGTATCATCGTTGCATTTAAGATGAAGTTTTGGAATATTGGGGCAGAAGGACAAATTACAATGGGCGCCTTGGGGGCGACATGGGTGGCTCTTAACCTCCCTGAAGGGTTGCCGGCACCTTTCATGCTTGGCAGCATGATGCTTGGAGGATTTATATGCGGGGCAATCTGGGCATTCATTCCCGCTATATTTAAAGCAAAGATGGGGACGAATGAAACTATATTTACTCTGATGATGAACTATATAGCTATTAAATTTGTCACCTATCTTCAATACGGTCCTTGGAGAGATCCGGGAGCACAAGGCTTTCCCAAGATAGCAAAGTTTACTGAGAATGCGATACTTCCATCTGTACTTGGTGTAAATATCGGGTGGATTATAGCATTGATATGCGTTGCAATTATATATGTTTTCATGACAAGAACAAAGAAAGGTTATGAAATTGCCGTTGTCGGAGAATCTGTACAGACGGCAAGATATGCAGGGATAAATATCAGCAGAGTTATAGTTATCGCTATGCTGATATCAGGAGGTCTTTGCGGAATTGTAGGCTTTATTCAGGCATCAGCCATTGAGAAGACATTGATTGCCGGAATTGCAGGCGGCTATGGATTTACAGCTATAATTACGGCTTGGCTTTCCAGATTGAATGCGATAACCTGCCTGTTTGTGTGCATTGCTTTTGCAATGTTGATACAGGGAGGCTCATATATTCAGGTTTCGCTCGGTGTTTCGAGCGCTATTTCGGGACTTGTGCAGGGCGTAATACTCTTCTTCGTATTGGGGAGCGAATTTTTCCTTCAGTACAGGCTCGAGTTCCCCAAAAAACCCGTAAAGGAGGTGGCATAGTATGGAGATTTTCTTAGCTGCATGTGTCGTTGCAGGTGTGCCACTTTTACTGGCCACTGTTGGGGAGCTGATAACGGAAAAGTCAGGTTGCCTTAACCTAGGTCTTGAGGGGATGATGCTCATGGGTGCTGTCATGGGGTTTACAACCGCATATGCAACCTCAAATCCAGGAGCTGCTTTGGCTTCAGCCGCATTAGCAGGAGCTGCGGGAGCGCTTATATATGCGATTTTAACCGTAAGCTTAAGAGCTAACCAAATCGTTGCCGGTCTTGCACTAACAATATTTGGTACGGGATTTACAAAATTCGTCGGACAACCGTATCTGGGTATGGCAGTACCATCTGATGTTACTGCAGTTTTTGCAAAAACAAGTATACCGATTCTTTCCGAAATACCTTTCTTGGGAAGCATATTTTTCAAGCAGGATATATTTGTATATATTTCATATTTGATTTGTATTATTGCGGCGATATATATGTATAAGACGAGGCCGGGAATCAATCTTAAAGCAGTCGGAGAGAATACGGCCGCTGCAGATGCATCCGGTATAAATGTAAACTTATATAAATACGTGCATATACTTATAGGCGGTGCACTTTGCGGTCTTGGCGGGGCATATCTTTCCCTTGTGAGAATACCACTTTGGCAAGAGGATGTCGTAAACGGAAGAGGCTGGATAGCGGTTGCGCTTGTAATATTTGTCGCATGGAATCCAATCAAGGCATTTTTTGGAGCAATACTGTTCGGAGGTTTGTCAATTCTCGGCATGAAGCTACAAGTAATGGGCGTCAGCTTTTCGCAATATTTGTTCGATATGATTCCGTATGTTGCTACAATACTCATCGTAATAGTGAGTACGCATAAGAAAAACATTGAAAGTCAGCCTCCGGGCAATTTGAGCGTGAATTACTTCCGCGAAGAAAGGTAATAGGTGAAAATATGGTATACGTTCATTTATCACAGGGATTTGAAGAAATAGAAGCTCTTACAGTTGTAGACCTACTCAGAAGAGTTAATATAGACGTTAAATTGGTGGCAGTGTCACCTACCTGTAGCGACGATTCGTATAAAGTCAAGGGTGCCCATGATATTGTCGTATACGCCGATTTACTTTTTGATGAGGCAGATTACGATGCTTGCGATATGATTGTTTTACCGGGAGGGATGCCGGGGACTACAAATCTTCTTTCTCACCGTGGTCTTAAAGAAAAGCTCGAACTTTTCTACAATCAAAAAAAGCCTATTGCCGCTATATGCGCCGCCCCTATGATACTCGGCAAAAGTGGAATGCTTAAAGGCAGGACGGCGGTTTGTTATCCGGGAATGGAAGGGTATCTTGAAGGTGCAACTGTCGGTAAGGAAGATGTCGTAATTGATGATTTCATAATAACGTCCAAAGGTCCGGGGACAGCGATGAAATTTGCACTTGAAATTATAAGATTCCTGTTAGGAGACGAGGCTGCTTCTGAGCTGAAAAAGGAATTAGTAAATAATTAATTAAAAACAATTGACATATATTTCCTTTTAATGTAAAATGATGTAAATAACCGGTTTAAAATTTACATTAAAGGGAGGTGAAAGGATGAGCGAAAGAAGGAAGGAAGACTTTTCTTTTGAGATAATTGAGCATATATGTATTATCTCGGATGGCAGACAGGAAGGATATACCAAAGAACTTAATTACGTTGCATTTAACGGAAAGGCGCCAAAATGGGACATAAGGGAGTGGAATTCCGACCATACGAAGATGACAAAGGGCTTAACATTTACGAGCGACGAGATTCAAAGGATTGCGGAGGCTGTCAATCTGCATATACGGCCGGATGAAGATATATATGATCCGGAAGAAGAGACTGCCTAAGGTGTAACAAGAATTTCACATTTGCATATAGTAATACAAACGAAACAATTAATTATATTCGGAGGTAGACTATATGATGGATAATTATAATAGAGGAATAGATGATGCTCTGCTGTTCTTCTTCTTAATCCTTGTACTCTTGTTCTGTAATTCAAACATTTTTGGCATCGGAGGATGTGGCGAGCAGGAGAGAGAGTGCGATTATCGCAGGAAATGCTAAACATAACAAATCTAAAAAAGTGGCGGAAGCCGCTTTTTTATTTTGAGAATTAAACATAGTATGTTATAATGTTCTGCAAGGAGGAGTAATTCATGAATTTTAAAGTTAAAATTATAAAGCAACCGAAGGAAGAACCGATTGAGATAGAGCTCAATTCGCCGGTTACTATAGAAAAACTCGTGCATATTTACGGAGGGGACTTGCCCTATCAGGTAATTGTGGCAAAGGAAAACAATGAGGTTCATGAGCTGACGCGTATTATATCCCATCCTTGTACTATAGAGTTTATGGATATTCGAAGCAAAGAGGCAAGTCTGGTCTACCAGCACAGTCTTATAATGATATATCTAAAAGCAATTCACGACCTCATGGGAAGGGTCCTTGTCGAGGTAAGTAATCCCATCAATAAAGGACTTTTTACAAAAATAAATACATTCGACCCTATAAGCGATGAACAAGTCAAGAGCATAGAAAAGAGAATGATTGAAATTGCTCAGGAAAATATTCCCTTTAAAAAGGAAATAGTAACGCGCGATGAAGCCTTTAATATAATGCTCAATGACGGAATGCGTCTAAAAGCAAAGATTTTGAAGGCAGACTCGAAAATCGACATGTTTAGATTTTATTCCTTGGGGACGGTTCGGAACTTTTTTTATGGGAGAATGGTACCGTCAACGGGATATATTAAGCTATTTGAGCTGAAAAAATACGGTAACGGGGTTATATTGAGATTCCCCCACGCAGCCGCGCCCAATAAAATTCCAGAATATAGGGATGAAGAAAAGCTATACAACGCCTTTCAGGAGTCCGCCCAATGGGGACAGCTTATGGGTGTTTCTTATGCATGGGATCTCAATGAAAAGGTTAAGAATGGAGAATATAATGAGCTTGTAATGCTCTCGGAGGCTTTGCATGAAAAGAAAGTCGCAGAAATCGCAGATGAAATCACTAAATCTAAGAGGAGAATAGTTCTGATTGCGGGGCCTTCATCCTCTGGCAAGACAACATTTGCAAGGAGGCTATGCATCCAGCTGAAGGTAAACGGCGTAAATCCTATTTATATGGGGACTGACGACTATTTTGTCGAAAGGCCCATGACTCCTATAGATAAGAACGGAGATAAAGACTTCGAGTCGCTAAATGCTGTTGATGTAAAACTGTTCAACAGAAATCTAAAGAGCCTTTTGGCGGGAGAGCTTGTAGACCTCCCGAGATTTGATTTTTTTGAAGGGACGAAGCGCTACGGCGAAAGAATTCTTCAAATAGGCAAAACTCAACCCATAGTGATAGAAGGTATACACGCCCTGAACGAGGATCTCACACCATATATACAAAGGGATGAAAAATTTAAGATATATATAAGCCCGCTAACTCAGCTGAGCATAGACGAGCACAACAGAGTATCGACCACTGACGTAAGGATGCTTAGAAGGATAGTGAGAGACAGCAGGTTCAGAGGTTATTCGGCGAAGAAGACGATTGATGCGTGGCCTAAGGTAAGAGCAGGAGAAGAAAAATATATATTTCCGTACAATCAGGAAGCCGATGTGCTTTTCAACTCGGTGCACATATATGAGATGGCACTTCTCAAGAAATATGCGGAGCCATTGCTCGAGGAAATATCTCCGGATGAGGATGAATATTCCGAAGCGGCAAGACTGTTGCGGTTTCTGAGATTCTTTGTTACAATAGAAAACGACTCGGTAATAGTTAATAATTCAATAATACGTGAATTCATCGGAGGAAGCGTATTTGTACAATAGAAACAAGCCGATAAAAAACGAGAAGAGAGGTAAATGTTATGGCAATCGAAAAAGTAAGGGAATATTTCAAAACCCTTGGTATAGACGATAGAATAAGGGAGTTTGATGTTTCAAGTGCAACTGTAGACCTTGCGGCTGAAGCTGTTGGTGTTGAGGGTGCTCGCATTTGCAAAACTATTTCATTTAAAACGCCCGAAGAGGGCTGCATATTGATAGAAACCGCGGGAGATGCAAAAATAGATAACCGCAAGTTTAAGGATAAATTTGGGTTTAAGGCAAAAATGCTTACACCTGATGAGGTTGTTGAATTTACTGGGCATACGGTTGGGGGCGTGTGTGCCTTTGCAATAGAAAACGAAAAAGTACAAATATATACGGATGTTTCACTCCAAAGATTTGAAACGGTATTCCCTGCATGCGGGAGTAGCAACAGTGCTGCCGAGTTCACTCCGGACGAGCTATATAAATATTCAAATGCATTGCAATGGTCCGATGTTTGTAAGCTGCCAGAATAGAACATAAGAGAAAGTATAAAGAAATGCACCTCGACTGAGGTGCATTTTAGCGTTTATTTGCGTTTATAGTTGCGTTCTGCAAGAGGAACGAACTTTTGATGTTCCTGTATTCCTACGTATGCAGGGCGCATCAGTTTCTTGCCCGCGATGAGCTCTTCCAATCTATGAGCGCACCAACCGGAAAGCCTTGCTGTTGCAAATAAAGGTGTTGCAATATCGGCAGGAATATTAAGAGCCATATATACAAAGCCTGAATACAAATCTACATTTGCAGGCATAGGTTTTCTTTGGCCGGTAAATTCCGCATAAATATCCGGAACCTTTGTTTCTATGAATTCACATAGAGCATAATCTTCCTGAAGCCCCTTGTGATTTGCGAGTTGTTTTGCCATGCCCTTAAGAAGCTTTGCTCTTGGATCAGATATTGTGTATATTGCATGACCAAGGCCGTATATAAGCCCCTTCTTGTCATGTGCCTCCTTTTTCAGGATTTTTATAAAATATTCCTTGAGTGCCTTCTCGTCCGTAATATCTTTAACGTTGGATTTCAGGTCCTTAAGCATATTTATTACTTCTATGTTCGCACCACCGTGACGAGGCCCTTTTAGAGAGCCGCATGCAGCGGCAATAGCAGAATATGTGTCGGTTCCCGATGAGGAAATCAAATGCGTTGTAAATGAGGAATTGTTTCCTCCGCCGTGTTCCGCATGCAGCACAAGGCATAAATCCAGTAATCTGGCCTCGAGCTCTGTAAATTCACCTGTAGGCCTGATCATGCGCAGTATGTTTTCCGCTGTGGAAAGCTCGCCTATAGGATAATGCAAGATCAAGCTTTGGTTGTTGTAAGTCGATTGCTTTGCCTGATAAGCGTATGCAATTAGTGCCGGAAAATATCCGATGAGCTCGACCGATTGTCTCAAAACATTTTCAATTGACGTATCATCCGGGTTTGCATCATATGAGTAAAGAGCCAGAACGCTCCTTGCTAATTTATTCATAATGTTCGAAGAAGGTGCAACCAGAATCATATCGCGCGCAAAGCCTGAAGGCAGGTCGCGTCTCTGTCCTAAAAGGTGTGTGAAATCATCGAGCTGGGATTTCGTAGGAAGCTGCCCAAAGAGAAGAAGATAGGTGACCTCTTCAAATCCAAAGCGTTTTTCCTCAAGAAAATTATTATATAAATCTTCTACATCATATCCCCTATAATATAGCTTGCCATCAACGGCTATTTTTTCTTTATCTTCTACGCGATATCCAACAACACTGCCGACCCTTGTGAGTCCAACAACTACACCTGTACCGTTAGAATTCCTGAGCCCTCGCTTTACGTTATGTTTCGTATAAAGTTCCGCAGGGATTGAATCATTCTTTTCTAATAGATCTGCCATCTCAGCGATAAAAAGATTGTTCATCAGGTCGGTAACATTATTGTTTGTCATATAGTCAAAACCTCCTTTGTATACAAGTATACTGATAATCAGTACAATAAATAGTATAACACGCGCATCAAACATATGCAATACTCACGAAAACAATAAATTTAATTAAGGCAAAAACGGGCATAAATAACGCAAAAAACAGAACGAATGTTCCTCTTTAGGGTGTACATTTTAATTAGTTTGTGGTAAAATGATAAGAAATCATGTGGTTTATAAAAATAAATCAGTAAATAAAACATGGAGATACAATTATGCCCGATTTTAAAATATACGCGCCGTACAAGGCTACCGGAGATCAACCTCAGGCAATAGAAAAATTATCTGAGGGAATTTTGTGTGGACAAAAGCATCAAACGCTCATGGGTGTTACTGGTTCAGGTAAAACATTTACGATGGCAGGCATCATTGAGAGGGTGCAAAAGCCTACGCTTATAATATCACACAACAAAACACTTGCAGGACAGCTTCACGCAGAGTTCAAGGAATTTTTCCCGGAGAACGCCGTTGAATATTTCGTTAGCTATTATGACTATTATCAGCCGGAGGCTTACGTTCCGTCCACGGACACATATATAGAGAAGGATTCCCAAATAAACGATGAAATAGATAAGCTTCGTCACTCGGCTACGGCCGCGCTTTCTGAGAGAAAAGATGTAATAATTGTCGCATCGGTTTCCTGCATATACGGGCTCGGTTCCCCATTTGATTATGAAAATCAAATGCTTTCATTGCGCCCCGGACAAGAGAAGGACAGACGCTCGATACTCCGCCGTCTTATCGATATACAATATACTCGCAACGATACGGATTTCAAGAGAGGAACCTTCAGAGTCCGTGGAGATATCGTGGATATATTTCCGTCAGGATCGGAAAATGCAATAAGAGTTGAGATGTTCGGAGACGAGATAGAGGTGATCAAGGAGATAAACCCGATTACCGGTGAAATTCTCGGCATAAGAAATCATATTGCCGTATATCCGGCATCACACTATGTCACCTCAAAGGATAACATGGAAAAGGTGATTGGCGAAATTGAGGATGATTTACACGAACGCGTAAAGTGGTTTAATGAAAAAGGCAAGCTTCTTGAAGCTCAGAGAATAGAACAACGCACGAGATACGACATAGAGATGCTCAGAGAGGTAGGGATGTGCAAGGGCATTGAAAACTACTCGAGATATATAAGCGGCGTTCTTCCCGGAGAAAAGCCGTACACCCTCATAGATTATTTTCCCGATGACTTCCTTATAATAATAGATGAGTCGCACGCGATGCTCCCTCAGTTGCGTGCAATGTATGCAGGCAATCTTTCCAGAAAAAATTCCCTTGTGGATTATGGATTTAGACTTCCTTCCGCACTCGACAACAGACCTTTAAAATTTGAGGAATTTGAGGACATTGCAAAGCAAATAATATATGTAAGCGCTACACCTACTCAATATGAAAAGGATAAGAGTGAAGGCATTTCAGCAGAGCAAATCATAAGGCCTACGGGACTTCTCGATCCGAGCATTGAAATGTATCCGACAGAAGGGCAAATCGATCACCTTATAGGTGAGATAAACAAGGCGACAGCCCTGGGAGAAAGAGTGCTCGTTACAACTCTTACAAAGAAAATGTCCGAAAACCTTACCGACTATCTCAGGGGGGTTGGCATAAAGGTCAAGTATCTCCATTCGGAGGTCGAGACTTTAGAAAGAATGGAAATCATAAGAGATTTGAGGAGAGGATTATTTGACGTGCTTGTGGGTATAAATCTTCTTCGAGAGGGTCTCGATTTGCCGGAGGTTAGCCTTGTGGCTATTTTGGATGCCGACAAAGAAGGATTTCTCCGAACGGAAACCTCGCTTATTCAGACGATAGGGCGTGCCGCAAGGAATGTGGACGGTCGCGTTATCATGTATGCGGACAGAGTCAGCAATGCGATGAAGAAAGCGATAGATGAAACCGAAAGAAGGCGCAAAATTCAGCGGGAATATAACATAGAACACAACATAACCCCGAAAACTATAAAGAAAGGTATTAGAGAGGTTATAGAGGCAACAAAGGAAGTAGAAAAGGAAGATAAATATTATAAGGGGAGATCTCCTATGGAGTTGACAAAGAAGGAGCTCGCCAAGTACGTAAAAAAACTTGAAAAGGAAATGAAGCAGGCGGCGTCGGATTTGCAGTTTGAAAGAGCGGCAGAGCTCAGAGACACGATATTCGAATACAAGGTGCGCTTGTAAGGGTGAAAAGATAGAGAAATGCATGAAAAAATAGTTATAAGAGGTGCGAAAGAACACAATCTTAAAAATATAAGCTTGGAATTGCCAAGGGATAAAATGGTCGTCCTTACAGGACTTTCGGGTTCGGGCAAATCATCGGTAGCATTTGATACGATATATGCCGAAGGGCAGCGCAGATATATGGAAAGTATTTCGTCATATGCGAGGCAGTTCCTGGGCAGAATGGAGAAACCGGATGTTGAGTACATTGAAGGGCTTTCTCCGGCTATTTCCATTGACCAAAAGACGACAAACAAGAATCCGAGATCAACGGTAGGTACTGTCACAGAGATACACGACTATATGAGGCTTATGTTTGCGCGCATGGGAAGACCGCATTGCCCCGTTTGTGGGAAGGAGATTACAAGCCAATCGGTAGACCAGATTGTCGATGCACTTATGATCATGGGTGAGGGGGCAAGAATAACCGTCCTCGCCCCTGTAGTCAGAGCTCGCAAGGGAGAGCATGCGAAGATTCTTGAAAGAATAAGAAAAGAAGGATTTCCCAGAGTAAGAGTAGACGGAGAAGTTTACAGGCTTGATGAAGATGAGATCAAAATTGGCAAAACATTAAAGCACAATATAGAAATAATCATAGATAGAGTCATAATAAAGCCGGGTGCTGAAGGGCGATTAGCTGAAGCTGTCGAAGCCTCTATAGGACACGGCGAGGGAATCGTACTTGCAGAGATAGCTAAGGATGGGGAAAAGAGCGAAAGAACGTTCAGCACCAAGCTTGCCTGCCCGGAACACGGGGGAAGCATTGAGGAGCTTGAGCCGCGTCTGTTTTCTTTCAACGCGCCGTTCGGCGCCTGTTCTCACTGTAGTGGTCTTGGCTTTGTCCGCAGCATTGACCCGGCTTTAATCATCACAGAGCAAGGAAAAAGCATAGTAAACGGTGCTCTTTCAAGGGTGTTTGCCTCGATGGATATGGCGGGAAGCTTTTATCGTCAAGTTATACAAGCTCTTGCAGATGAGCACGGCATAGATATCAACACACCGTATAAGGATTTGCCCGAAAAATTCAAGCAGGAATTGCTTTACGGAACAGGCGACAGAAATCTGAAGTATACGTATGTAAGCAAGACAACGGGAACAACTTCGAACAGGAACCATGCATTTGAAGGAATTATAAATAACCTAGAACGAAGATACAGGGAAACAGCCTCAACCTTTATGAAGGAACGGCTCGAGCTGTACATGAGAACCGCGGTATGTCCAAAATGCCATGGCAAACGCTTCAAGGATGAGGTCCTTGCGATTACTGTCGGAGGCAAAAATATCGCCGAAATTTCGGAACTTTCCGTTACGGAAATAGCGGCATTTATAGATTCCCTAGAGCTGACCGAAAAGGAGCAGCTAATATCCTACCAGATATTTAAGGAAATAAAAGCAAGGCTGAAATTCCTTGCGGACGTTGGTCTTGATTACCTCACGTTATCCCGTGCAGCAGCAACTCTTTCGGGTGGCGAATCACAAAGAATAAGGCTCGCTACGCAGCTTGGATCCAGTCTTGTCGGAGTTCTTTATATATTGGACGAGCCATCGATAGGACTTCATCAGAAGGACAACGAAAAGCTTCTCGCAACCTTAAGGAGACTGACCGATATAGGTAATACTCTCATAATCGTAGAGCATGATGAAGAAACGATGTATGCTGCTGACCACGTAGTAGATATAGGCCCCGGAGCGGGTATCAACGGAGGAAATGTTGTTGCTGAAGGAAACATTAATGATATAATAGAGTGTAAGGAATCCATAACCGGACAATATCTCAGGGGGGATAAAATGATAGAAATCCCCGCAATAAGGCGCCCCGGCAATGGCAAAGCAATAACGGTAAAGGGCGCATCGGAAAATAATCTAAAGGATATAAATGTTAGCTTCCCGCTCAATCAATTTGTATGCGTGACGGGGGTATCGGGCTCCGGCAAATCCTCTCTTGTAAATGAGGTGTTGTATAAGGCCTTGGCGGAGAAAATCAATAGATCGAAGGAAAAGCCCGGCAAGTACAAATCGATAAATGGCTTGGAGCATATAGACAAAATAGTAGAAATAAATCAAACGCCAATCGGAAGAACGCCGCGTTCAAACCCGGGGACATATACGGGAGTTTTTACTCATATAAGAGATCTTTTCGCATCTCTGCCGGAAGCTAAGATGAGGGGGTTCGGAAAAGGCAGGTTCAGCTTCAATGTCAAGGGCGGCCGCTGCGAAGCGTGCACGGGTGACGGCATCATAAAAATTGAAATGCACTTTCTGCCGGATGTTTATGTGCCCTGCGAGGTCTGCAAGGGGAAAAGATACAACAGAGAAACCCTTGAAGTTATGTACAAAGGCAAAAGCATTTTTGACGTATTGGATATGAATGTAACAGAAGCGCTCAAATTCTTTGAAAACATACCACCAATTGTTCGCCAACTCGACACTCTTGAGCAGGTCGGGCTCGGATATATCAAGCTAGGACAGCCTTCCACGCAGCTATCCGGGGGAGAAGCTCAACGCATAAAGCTTGCATCCGAGCTTTCAAAGAGAAGTACTGGGAAAACGCTCTATATACTCGACGAACCTACGACAGGGCTGCACTTTGCGGATGTCGACAAATTGCTCCAGGTTCTTGACAAACTGGTAGATAGCGGTAATACTGTAATAGTGATAGAGCACAATCTGGATGTTATTAAACGTGCAGATCATGTAATAGATTTAGGACCTGACGGAGGCTTTAGAGGCGGAAACATAGTTGTTGAAGGAAGCCCGGAGGAAGTCGCGTTATGTCAAGAATCTTACACAGGACAATTCCTGGCAAAAGTATTAAAAAAGAACGGATAAAAAGTATAACCTTGGAGGAAAGAAAAGTGAATACAGAACTGAACCGGTACACAGACCTTACAATGCTCACGGATTTTTATGAGATTACGATGGCCAACGGCTACTTTCAGGGAAATCTCAAGGATAATATAGCGTATTTCGATATGTTTTTTAGAAAGGTGCCGGATGGCGGCGGTTTTGCTGTAATGGCGGGAGTCGAACAGGTCATAGAATACCTCGAAAGACTTTCTTTTAATGAAGGGGACATAGAGTATTTGAGAGGCAAGGAAACATTTTCAGAGGAGTTTCTGCAATACCTGAAAAATTTCAAATTCGAATGTGATGTATGGGCGATACCGGAAGGGACTCCAATATTCCCGGGTGAACCGATAGTAACAGTAAGAGGGCCTGCAATTCAAGCACAATTTATAGAAACCATGATATTGCTTCTTATAAATCATCAAAGCCTCATAGCCACGAAGGCAAACAGAATAGTCAGAGCTGCAAAGGGTCGAACCGTTATGGAATTCGGGACGAGAAGAGCGCACGGTACTTCGGCGGCAATATACGGTGCAAGGGCTGCATATATAGGTGGATGTATCGGAACAGCATGTACGATTGCCGACAGGGATTATGGCATAAATGCCCTGGGGACGATGGCTCACAGCTGGGTGCAAATGCACGAAAATGAATATGAGTCGTTCAAAAAATATGCGGAGGTATACCCCGACAATTGCGTGTTGCTCGTAGACACATACAATGTCCTCAAAAGCGGTGTACCAAATGCAATAAGAGTTTTTGATGAGTTCAAGCCATCAAAGATGGGAATAAGAATAGACTCCGGAGATGTTGCTTATCTGACGAAGAAGGCGAGGAAGATGCTCGATGATGCGGGATATAAAGAGTGCGCAATAGTTGTATCCAACTCACTTGATGAATATATAATAAGAGATATATTGCAGCAGGGTGCATGTATAGATTCTTTCGGAGTAGGCGAGAGACTTATAACGGCCAAGTCGGACCCTGTTTTTGGCGGAGTATATAAGCTGTCAGCACTTGAGCAGGACGGTGAGATAAAACCAAAAATAAAAATTTCGGAGAACATTGAAAAGATAACGAACCCGGGCTTTAAAAAAGTATATCGCTTGTACGGCAGGAACACGGATAAGGCTATAGCTGACGTTATAACGCTTGCAGATGAAACTATAGACGATAGCAAGCCTTATGAAATATTCGACCCGATAGCTCCTTGGAAGAAAAAGATAGTTACTGATTTTTACGCAAGAGAGCTACAGGAAAAAATATTTGAAAAGGGTAAGCTCGTATACAGAACGCCAAGAATGGATGAGATAAAGGCTTATTGTGGCCAGCAAATAGATAAACTTTGGGATGAGATGCTGCGTGTTGAAAGCCCGCAGACATATTATGTTGACTTATCTCACAGACTGTGGAACGTGAAAAACGATCTTCTTTCGAACTTTTCGGGATAAGTCGGAAAAAAAGAGTAGGTTTAAATTGTTTTTTTTATAATTCAAAAAGGAGGGACTGTTATGGCACTTGTTACAACAAAGGAAATGTTCGCAAAGGCGCTCAAAGAGGATTATGCTGTAGGTGCGTTCAATGTGAATAACATGGAAATAATACAGGGAATTGTTGATGCGGCCAAGGTCGAAAATGCGCCGTTAATACTTCAAGTTTCTGCAGGAGCCAGGAAATATGCAAGACCGGCATATCTCTTAAAATTGGTTGAAGCCGCAATAATCGATACGGGGCTCGATATTGCATTGCATCTAGACCATGGGGAGGATTTTGAAATATGCAAGAAATGCGTAGATGATGGATTCACATCTGTAATGATTGACGGCTCCAAGTATGATTTTGAGGAAAATATCGCATTGACAAAAAAAGTCGTCGAATATGCCCATGCTCACGGAGTTACTGTTGAAGCGGAGCTTGGAAAGCTTGCGGGCATTGAGGACAACATTAAAGTGGATGCAAGATCTGCAACATTTACAGATCCCCAAGAGGCTGCGGAATTTGTGGGAAGGACGGGAGTCGACTCACTTGCCATAGCAATAGGGACGAGTCACGGTGCATATAAATTCAAGGGCGATCCTTATTTAGACTTCAAAAGGCTTAAGGAAATACACAGATTAATTCCGGAAACTCCGCTCGTGCTTCACGGAGCTTCAACGGTGTTGCCTGAATTTGTGACCAAATGCAATGAATACGGAGGGGACATTCCAGGAGCACAGGGCGTTCCCGAAAGCATGATTGCCGAATCTACTAAGCACGGTATTTGTAAGGTTAACATAGACACTGATTTGAGGCTGGCGATGACTGCAGAGGTCAGAAAGTATCTCAAGGAGCATCCTGCGGATTTTGATCCGAGGAAATATTTGGGACCGGCAAGAGATGCAATAATGATGATGGTGCAGCACAAGCTGAAAAATGTTTTAAAGGCAAGCGGAAAGAGATAATAGAAAGGAGGTTGTTTTTACAGCCTCCTTTTTTTAAGAATTTCTTAAGAAATATATAGACTGTTTTGTAATAATGAAGAGATAATATATAGTTGTAAAATCGTGGAAGCTGCTTGTGCACGAGTAAGCCAAAGCGATAATGATGAAAGGAATATTATATGAACATTCTTGTATGCGATGACGATAAAGAAATAGTTGGAGCGATAGAAATCTATTTAAAGAATGAGGGGTACAGCGTATTCAAGGCATATGATGGACTGATGGCCCTTGACATCGTCGATAGGGAGCCTATTCATCTCGTGCTTATGGATATAATGATGCCAAAGCTCGACGGTATGAGAGCGACCATGAAAATACGCGAAGAAAAAAACATTCCGATCATCATGCTCAGCGCAAAGAGTGAGGATTACGATAAGATTACGGGGCTTAATATAGGTGCGGACGATTACATAACTAAGCCCTTTAACCCACTGGAGCTTATAGCGCGAGTAAAATCTCATCTGAGAAGATATGTAAATCTGGGAAGTATGGAGATTAAAAAGGGGATCTACAAAACAGGGGGACTGGAGATCGACGATGAGAGCAAAACAGTTACACTTGACGGTCAGCAAATAGTTGTAACGCCGATAGAATTCGGGATTTTAAAGCTGCTGACGGAAAATGCAGGCAAGGTGTTCAGTATGGAGCAAATATATGAAAATGTTTGGAAGGAACCTTCCTTCAATCCCGAGAACACCGTAGCTGTGCATATCCGGAGAATTCGGGAAAAAATAGAAATTAATCCGAAAAATCCGAGATATTTAAAGGTGGTGTGGGGGATTGGATATAAAATCGAAAAAATTTAATCAAAATATTGCGGTTAGAGCGGCAGTCTTCATTCTCTGCGTATTGATGTTTACAACATGCATAATTTCAAGCCTTTCCATGGTGGGCAGCTTACAGCTATCAACCTTGAGGTCAGTGAGCATTGATGACATCATTGCGGGCAAGAGCTACAAGCAAAGCGGTGACATGCAGGACTTATTAAACGAAAAAGCCATGTCAATAATGAGGGTGCTCGATGAATACAAAAGCAAGGAATATATTCAAAGTGCTGCGGGTATTAGTGAAGACGAAATTATAGAGGAGATGCACTCCCTTTATGATTATGGACAATATTCGCGCGGTAATAAAATTATAGTGGAAAAGGCGGTTTATCCGTACTCAGAAAACGAAAGAGACTTCTACGACCCAATTGTGCGCAATGCATTTATTAACGCCAATAAGGAAGCAGAAGCCGCAATAAAGGCTTTCCTTATAAAGGAAGATCTTGCGAATTTTGAAATGCGTTTAAAGGAATTTAATGCAATTAATGGCTTTAGCTATTATGCAACAGATGGTCAAAACGTCATAACAAATGTGGCACTTCAGCAAGGTAATGCCGTGTCTTCCGGGGATTTTTCCAAACAGCCTGCATATTTTACCTACGAAAACGGTGAAGTAAAGAAGGTGCCTGAGTCGGAGGCAACCGGCACGCGGTCGGGAAGCGATTATTACCTCAAGGATCAGTTAAATTCTTACTATAACGAAGATCTTAAGCTTTACTTCTCATTTGACGGTAGGTACCTTGCTGCGGCGGCAACGGAATATAATCAGATTAGCAAAGAGGTTATATCGAAGCTGCCTCTCATAATCGCAACATTCCTTATTGCGCTGATAACATTCATTTGGCTTGCTGTGACAACCGGAAGAAGAGACAGTGAAGGCAAGCGAAAGCTATACTCAGCAGATAATATATGGACAGAAATACAGCTTGCGGGAATCATGGTTGCCTTGGTACTTGGGTTTATAGCTATCACAAGCTGGGCGTGTTATGACAGAGGCTATATGAATTTGGTTGAGATAGGCCTTGTCGGCAGTGTTATCGCATTGATCGCATCTTTAGGACTTTGGTTTGTGCTTTCCACGATAAGAATCATCAAGGCTCGGGTGTTCTTAAAGAATTCAATCATTTGCAAATTAGGGAAGCTACTTATAGATTTAATTTCGGAAGTAATTAACGGCAAGGGGATTATGAGAAAAGCCATGATTGTATCATTGGCAATCTGCCTGCTCTCCGCTACTGTTTTTATGGCCCCGGTTGTCCTCGTTGCAATCATACTTCTCGTTCCTATATGGGCAAGACGCTTTGACGAGCTACAAAAGGGTGTAGACGAGGTGAAAAGCGGAAACCTAGCGTATAAGATACCTACCTACAGTGACAAAAAAACCGTTGAATTATCGCGGCTGGCGGAAGGTATAAACGAAATCTCAGAGGCCTCGAACATAGCCGTTCAAAACGAGCTGAAAAACCAAAGGATGAAAACAGAGCTCATTTCAAATGTATCTCACGATTTAAAAACGCCGCTTACATCTATGGTTTCGTATGTGGATTTACTGAAAAAAGAAGGTCTTGATAGTGAGAATGCGCCTGAATATCTTGATATCCTAGAACAAAAGACCGAGCGATTAACAAAGCTCACTGAGGATTTATTTGAAGCAGCAAAGGCATCTAGTGGCGCTATGCCGGTAAACCTTGAAAAGGTCGATTTGCTCTCAATCCTAAATCAAAGTCTCGGAGAGATGAGCAAGGGTATTGAGGAATCGGGGTTGGAATTCATAATCAATGCACCACAGGAAAGATATTTCGTGATGTCTGACGGAAGACTTCTGTGGAGAGTGATCGAGAATCTCCTTGGTAATGTCCTTAAATATGCACAGGAAAAAAGTCGTGTATATATAGAAATCAAGGAATTGAAGAGCGGAAAAGATATGAATGGGGTCAGAAATACGGCCGGGAATATGATGATATTAGAAATAAAAAATATGTCAAGGCAAGCATTGAACATAGAACCCGACGAGCTGATGGAACGCTTTAAGAGGGGTGATGAAGCGAGAACAACAGACGGAAGCGGCCTGGGGCTTGCTATCACAAATGACCTGGTCAGACTAATGAATGGTTGGTTTGAAATAACAATAGACGGAGATTTATTCAAAGCCACGGTTATGCTCGATAAAGCAAATTAATATTTAGTTCGAATAAGACACGGTGGGCGGCTCAGGTCGCCCATTTTCTATTTATCTCCTTTTGAAAGCATCTGAAGTATAGGGCCCATAGTTTGCATCAACTCGCCAAGATCAGGGGCGGACGAGGATGGCTGAGAGCCGGCATTTGGGTTTGATGCAGGCGAAGGAAGAGATGGTATCTGATTAAACGATGTCGCTGTCTTATTAAGGCCGTTTATTTTTTGTGCCATATTGACGACCTTGTTCATGTTGTCCAGAGCCAGCTCCATTTTGAAGGTATCGCCCGATCCAAACGAATTTTTCTCCGATGAGAGAAGATAGAGAAAGAAAAATATTAAAAGTGGGTTCATATTATGTAGTCCTCCTAAATTTTTAAGGAAATCTTCATTTCAATATATGAAAGTAAGAGCCACACGGTGCATATAATGCTATGTAAGAAAAAGAAAAGGAGGATATTTGATGATGATAAACAATAAGCTGCTCATGGACTTGGCAAAAGAACTTGGTATGGAAAATACAATGGCGGCGGAGAGAAAAGCGGCGCAATACAAGGATAAAAGCGACGAGGAGTTACTTAAGGAGATTGCAGCCATGAAGGATCAGATCAAGAAAAATCCAGAGGCCTTCGAAAAACAGCTAAAATCCATATATGCGCTTCGCCCAATGATGTCGGGCGAACAAAAAGCCCGATTAGATAAAATAATCAGGCTTTTGGAATCTTAATTATGTAAATGATGTGCTAAGCCCCGGGGGAGGTGGTGAGGATCTTTATAGCTTCCTCCGGCGTGGCATCTCTTGGGATTACATGTGTCCCGACCTGCAGCTTTTGCGCAACACCTGCATCATTGATTGCAGCGATGCATCCTTCCTTAGTATCGAAAAATCCCAGATCTACGAGATAACCTGCAACCGTGTTGACGGAATCACCGTAATTGATGTAGACAGAATAGCCGGAGGGCTTTTGGCCGTCCTTTTCCCCGTCATCCTTGGCAGCGCTACCAGGTGTTCTTATACCGTCATCAACGCCTTCTGTGCCCTTTGTGGCACTGTATTTCGTCGGAAGAGACTGCCCCTTTCCATCCTCCTCGGCGGCTATAATAGTTTGTGGGAACCCTATAATGGCGTCAATTCTCCATACTATAATAAGTGCCGCTACAAGTATGATTACCAAAGCTACAACAATATCATTTTTATCATACAATAAATCTCTAAATTTATTCATCTGTGTTTCCCCTACTTTTGTTACATAGAAATATCGCCTTAAGCAATAAAAAATGAATTTTTCTATTCTTCTTTTTTATAAATATAGCATATATCGATAAGTTTCTCAATGAATATTGTATGAAGTTTTTTATTTTTGATAAAATTATATACTGTCGGCATTAAATATTGTATAATAAAGGTTATGATTAAGATTTTAATAGGAAAAAATGAAGAAAACCAAAGACTGGATCGCTTCTTGCGAAAGTATTATCGTAATGCGCCGCTTTCAGCTATATATAAGATGATCAGAAAAGATGTCAAAATTAATGGGAAGCGGGGCAAGGAAGACTTGGTTCTCTGCCTCGGAGATGAGATTGCCATCTATATTAGTGATGAGGATTCTGCGGCTTTTAAGGCCGAAAAGAAGGATCGCAAGTCTAAAAAACAGTTTACAGTCGCTTACGAGGATGAGAATATAATTGCAGTTGATAAGCCGTTCGGACTCCTGACCCACGGCGATTTTTTCGAGAAAAAGCACCATCTGGCAAATCAAGTCATAAGCTATCTTTCAGACAAAAATGAATATTCGGCGGCGGATGAAAAGACATTCACACCGGCGCCCGCGAACCGTCTTGATAGAAATACAACAGGCCTGGTTTTATTCGGCAAAAATGCCGCTGCTCTGAAAGAACTCAATGCCATGATAAGGGATAAGGATTGCGTGAGCAAATATTACCTGACAATAACTGCAGGAACGATGAAGGGCCCTCTATATCTATCCGATAGAATGGAAAAGGATGAGAGACTCAACAAGGTAAGCTTGGTCAAAGAGGGTGGCAAGCTTATGGAAACCGTGGCAAGGCCGCTGGAATCAAAGAATGGGTACACTCTCGTCGAGGTCCGCCTTATTACCGGAAGAACGCATCAAATACGAGCACACCTGGCGACGGCGGGATATCCCATAATAGGTGATGCCAAGTACGGAGACAGGCGAGTTAATGCCGATGCGACAAGAAAATACAACTTAACAACACAATTTCTTCACGCATATAAGTTATACTTTAACGAGGGTATAGGAAGCCTGGGGTATTTAAAGGGTCTTGAAATAACCGCGCCGCTTCCGAAGCGCGCAGAAGGTATAAAACAGGAAATTTTCGGTTAAAATAACGGAGGAAGAAGATAAATGAGAGGTTGGATTCGGGATATAATCGTTGCTATAATAATTGCAGTAGTGATTTTGCAATTTATAATGCCTACAATAGTTAAAGAAAGATCAATGCAGCCGACGCTTTATGAAAACAACTACATCATACTTTCGAAGCAAACATACAAGATGTGGGGAAACCCCGAAAGAGGCGATATCATAGTTTTCCACACGGACCTTAAGACAGAAAACGGAGATGAGAAGCTTCTGATAAAGAGGATAATAGGGCTGCCGGGAGATAAGATAACCATTGTCGACGGTAATGTATATAGAAACGATGAGCTTTTGCAAGAGGGTTATATATTTGAGGATTATACCGCAGGATTTGTGGATGACTTTACAGTTCCCGGAGGTCAGCTCTTTGTAATGGGCGATAACAGGCGAATGAGCTTGGATTCTAGAGCGGAAGAGATTGGATGCATTGATATAGATCAGATTGTCGGCAAGGCTGTTGTAAGGCTCTATCCGTTTAACAAAATCCGAATGCTGTAATTTTCCTGCGCACATTGCGGGAAGGATGCGGGATAATGATTTTTTGGAGATACTTTAGAGCGGTTTTTCTGGGGATATTGATGTCGGTTGCGATATTGGTTATGATTTCGTGCGAGCAAATTTCGGGAGACAGTATGAACCCACTCCTCGGGGAGGGAGATGTGGTACTAGTAAGCAGACTTGCATACATTGCGCAGGAACCGAGCCGAGGTGATATCGTTGCATTTAGGACACCTGTTTATACTTCAGCGGATAATGGTGCTGTTAGGTTTAAGAGGGTCGTGTACGTTAGCGACGAAAAGGCGTTCGTATTATCAGGGGAAAATGCAGAGGGTGTTGACAGCCGAGACGAAGCTGTGGGAATGATACCTGTAAATGATCTTGAGGGTCGTGCATTTGCAAGGATTTTTCCAATAAGCAGAGCAAGGCTTCTTTAGGGGCTGCGAGCACACGAACGATTGATAGGCACTTGCGGAAGAACGTGAGAATAAGGGATAGATATGAAAAAACGAAAATTAATTGCAAATAATAAGAAGGCTAGGCACGATTACTTCATAGATGAAACCCATGAGGCTGGCATCGTGCTTACCGGCACCGAGATAAAATCGGCAAGAGCTGGGAAGGTGAGCATCAAGGAAAGCTATGCGAAATTTGACGGTGAGGAATTGTTCGTATATGGTATGAGTATCAGTCCGTACGAGCAAGGCAACAGGTTTAATACCGATCCCCTACGCCCGAAGAAGCTGCTCCTTCACAAGCAGGAGATCCGCAAGCTGATAGGTTACATCACACAGAAGGGATTGACTATAATTCCTCTAAATATGTACATAAACGAAAAGGGCATCGCCAAGATGCAAATAGGCGTCTGCCGAGGCAAGAAGAACTACGATAAGAGAGACGATATCGCCAAAAAAGATGCGGAAAGAAAGATGCAGCAGGCGATGAAGAAATACAACCGCTGAGAAACATGCAGTTGCAAATGGTGGCGCACAAACAGTCCGCAGGTTATAATCCCATACGCGATGTCACTGCGGCAAGAGTGTGACAAGGTCACGGGAGCTTTCAGGCGCATTAGAAGAGTATTTCAAGTCGTTGGGGCGTGTGGCACATAAAAAATCTTAAAAAAATATAAAAGCAATATTTTCCTAATGTTAAATTGTATACAAATGTGGTATAATGTATCTGCGATCACTAGATTGAGAAAAATTCAAAAGATAGGGATGCGCAATTTTGTAAAAAATACCCACTAAAGCATTTTACAAAACTATAATTATGGGGATGTAAAGGTTTCGACGGGGGTGTAGAATCGGGATAAGCGAGCCGCAGTTTGCCAAGTCTGCGTTAAAAATGGCACGTTAAATACAAACGCTAAAAATAATAACACTTACGCATACGCTGCATAGTTCAGCGCCGCTCTAAGCGGTAGCGTCGTCGGCCCTAATTTACCTGTAGGTTAGGTCACCGGCGTCAAACATACAGGAAACCTCGTGTGAAAGCCCGGCAGCACGAGGGAATAACGGGATAGCAAGAGCTAAAGACTGCCGCCGGTCGCTAGCTTGAGCGAAATAATAAAACAGCGGCTGCGCTCGGAGAAATTCTCGTGGAAATGCTTTCGGACAGGAGTTCGACTCTCCTCATCTCCACCATA
>JAQWFH010000013.1 GCA_028704515.1 Eubacteriales bacterium | reverse complement strand
TGGCGGAAACGGTGGGATTCGAACCCACGGTACCTGACGGTACACCGCATTTCGAGTGCGGCTCGTTATGACCACTTCGATACGTTTCCAAACTTTATATATTGCCAGCCATTATCGGCAAAGTTACGAAAACGATTATATCATAATGAAGTAATTATTACAAGTATAATGAAGCAATTGATGATATAAAAAAGTGCAGAGATATAATTCATGTGACACTATTAGTGCCGACGAAAATATTTCTTGGTTTATAATCGATATATTATGGTATTAATGTTAATATAAGTACAATCACAAGGCTCGTGCCTTGCAGGGAAGGAGGTGGAGAATATAGGGCATTATAATCGGAAATTTCTTCAGATTACGGTTCTTCTGATTGCCGTGCTTTTTATTGTTTCTGGCTGTTCATCGAATGTAGAGGGGGACGATGCACAGCGCATATCTGGTACCGCATACTCAAGGAATGGAGATGGAGCACCGGTCAATTGGCACAAAGATGTAAAACACGCTTTTGAGTTGGATGAAGACGGAATTCTAAAGATTTCTTACAGCGGGGAAGGTGCCGGAAACGGACACACAACCACATTGGATTTGTCCCCCGTTCCCAGTGTAAGTTACGAGAACATAGGGCTTTTCATATCTGAAGAGAAAACCGCCGTCGCCTATGGGGGTGCAGTGAAATCCGATCCGGTTACCATTGCGACTAGTAATGATAAAGGGCAAACATGGCAGCAGACTGCCATTGGCTACGCTGGAACCGTTGCAGGCGCCAAGCATATAAGCTTTGCAACCGCCGATGCGGGATGGCTTATCATTAGTGAGCCTTACGATACCGAGAAGCTATATCATCATGTTTACACAACAGCAGACGGAGGAAAGCATTGGAATAAGATAGAAAGCAATCTTTATATGCGCTTCAAAGGTCCGCTGACCGGAATAGGAAGTATGAACGAGAGTGTAAGCGTTGTTGGGCTATCTTCGAAAACACCGTTTGAGGCAGGCGCTTCTTTTACCAATGATGGCGGAAAGAAATGGTTTAGATTGTTTATAACGGTACCAGATCAATACATCCAATATACAAAGACGACGCTCCCACCGATTTCGGAAGGTGACACCCTCGTCATGCCGCTCGTGCTCACGAATGAAAAAGGCGATACGCATACATTTTATATGAAGAGCAAAAATTTAGGCGAATCATGGCAAAATGAGGAAAATCGTAAAATTCGTATGGATGTAGACGTGAATGAATATTGCGATACCTGACAGGTACAAAGAGATGACTTCCGGCGGAAGTGAAAATTAAGCAGATATACAGGTTAATTATCGACGGGATTTTGAGGATTGAGATTGCATAAATTGCTTAAAAGAGGTAAACTTAATGATAAGAAATATTGATATGACACAATAATAAAAAAAGGATGGTAGTTTGTAATGAAGTATAATTTTGATGAGGTAATAGATCGTAAAAATTCAAATGCAATGAATACAGATGGATTCCGTGAATATATCTTCCATGCTCCTCAGGATATGAAATTCCCATATGAGGATGATGAATTTATACGCATGTGGATTGCCGATATGGAATTTGCTACGCCACAGGTTATAATAGATGAAGTGAAGAAAAGATTAGACAAGCGAATTTTCGGATATACAAAAATATTCGATCCAAAATACTTTGAAGCGTTCTCTTCATGGACGAAAAATCTTTGCGATTGGTCTTGTAAGAAAGAAGATCTGGTTACATCACCGGGGATTATCCCCGCACTCTACGAGCTTGTCGAATATATATGCAAGCCTGATGAGAAGATTATTATCTTCACACCTTCGTATGCTTACTTCAAGCATGCGGCGGATTATAACAATATGGAATTAGTTTGTAGCCCGTTGAAAAATGAAGATGGCTACTACACTATAGATTTGGAGGATTTTGAAGAAAAGGCAAAGGACGAAAAAGCTAAGCTCTGTATATTCTGCAACCCACACAATCCGACCGGGCGCGTCTGGAAAGAAGAGGAACTGAGGAAATTCGCCGATATATGCTTTGCTAACGACGTTCTCGTAATTTCTGATGAAATCCACTGTGATCTTCTTAGGACGGGCAAAAAGCATATACCTCTTGCAAAGCTATATCCTGGAAGCGATAAAATAATAACCTGCATGGCTCCTTCAAAAACATTTAATATGGCTGGACTAATGTTTTCAAATATCATAATTCCAAACAAGGAGATTATGCAAAAATGGAATGAAAGGCACTATTCCTTTGAAAATCCTTTAAGCGTAGCCTCGGCTCAAGCGGCATATGCATATGGTTTGGAATGGTTGACAGAGCTTAAGCTTTATCTTGACGGGAATTTTGAGTTTGCGGAAAAATATCTAAAAGAGCACTTGCCAAAGGCTGTATTCAAAATTTCGGAGGCTACCTATCTAGGATGGGTAGATATAAATGCATATGTTGATAAGGATTGCGATTTACCTTTATTATTTGCGAACAAGGCAGGCGTTCTTCTTGAAGGAGGAGATATGTTCGTAGGTAATTCCGATGGATTCATCAGACTCAATCTGGCGTGCCCTCGTGCTTATTTGGAGAAGGGATTAGAGCGTATCTGCAACTTGCTAAACAAATAATATGCATTGTTGACGAAAGATGCTTAATGAGATAAAATATTATTAGAGACATATAAAGAAAGGCAGAGGGTTATATGGAAGCGCAAAAAAAATCATATAGAAATACAATTCAAAAGGAGCTTATTTCGAATGCGCTAAATGAATTGAATCATCCTACTGCCGATGAAATATACGAGCATATTCGGAAGCTGTACCCAAATATTAGCAGGGGAACAGTATACAGAAACCTTTCCTTGATGATTGAGATGGGGCAAGCAGATAAGATTCCTGTGTCAGGGTATGCGGATCGCTTTGATTGCAACACGAAGAGGCATTACCACTCAAGATGCATAAGTTGTGGCAAGGTTATGGATATAGAATGTATTGAGCCTTTACCAAGTGAATTCTTCAAAAACGACAACTTAAACAAGGATTTTGATATACAAGGATATGAGATTACACTTGTTGGGTTATGCTCTGATTGTAGAGAAAAAGGTTATAGTAAAAATAAAAAACCGCAAGGAAGCTCTGCGGAGAAAGAGGTAAGAAAATGAAAGACTTAAAAGGTACAAAAACATTGGAGAATCTCAAAATTGC
This sequence comes from Eubacteriales bacterium, assembly GCA_028704515.1. Classification (GTDB taxonomy): domain Bacteria; phylum Bacillota; class Clostridia; order Peptostreptococcales; family Anaerovoracaceae; genus UBA1440. The sequence goes on along the minus strand of JAQWFH010000013.1, from coordinate 44,842 downwards.
ATTTGGTGGCGAAGCAGAAGCAAGAACCAAATATTCTTATTACGCATCGCAGGCAAAAAAAGATGGATATGTGCAGATTGCAAATATCTTTGAAGAAACTGCAGCTAATGAAAGAGAGCATGCAAAGCTTTGGTTTAAGCTGGCGCACGGTATAGGAGATACTATGGAAAATCTTCTGGATGCTGCGGCAGGTGAAAACTATGAATGGACCGACATGTATGCAAACATGGCTAAGGTTGCCAGAGAGGAAGGTTTCCCTGAGATAGCAGATCAAATGGAAGGCGTTGCGGCAGTAGAAAAAGAACACGAAACAAGATACAGAAAGCTTGCTGATAATATAAAAAATGGCAAGGTCTTTGAAAGAGATATAGAAGTTGTGTGGCATTGCGAGAACTGCGGACACCAGGTTTTGAGCAAGGATGCTCCTAAGATATGCCCTGTATGTAAGCATTCTATCGATTATTTCAGAATAAAATCAGACAATTATTAAAAACAAAAAATAAGTAAGCCGGCTCACGCGCGTGGGTCGGCTTTTTAAGTATATACGGTTGGAAGGAGTACTTAGCTTACGGCGATTTCCAGAGCTAATTTCATCATATCAGTAAAAGAGGTTTGCCGTTCTTCAGGAGTAGCTTTTTCACCTGTGATAAAGTGGTCTGAAATAGTCATCATCGCCAGGGCGTTCTTTTTGTTGAAGGCTGCGTTCATATATAAAGCTGCAGCTTCCATTTCAACGGCAAGCGTGCCCATGCTTCTCCATTTTTGCCACCAATCCTGTCTCTGATCGTAAAATACGTCGCAAGACACTATATTCCCCGCTTTAAAGCTTATTGAGAGATTTTTACTGGCATTTTCCGCCTTCGTAAGCAGCTCCCAGCTTGCGGAAGGGGCATACGTACCGGGTAGATCAAAATTCAAGGCATAGTTTGAATCTGTTGATGCCGAAACACCCAACACAATATCTTTTATTTTTATATCATCATGAAAAGAGCCTGCAGTTCCTATGCGGATGAGGTTTTGTACACCAAATTCCGTCATAAGCTCCCATGAATATATGCCCATGGAAGGCATCCCCATTCCGGTTCCCTGTACTGAAACAGGCACTCCCTTATAAAGACCGGTATATCCGAGCATCCCTCTTACTTCATTATAAAGCTTCGGTTCTTGAAGAAAGGTTTCAGCTATATATTTTGCACGGAGCGGATCCCCGGGCAGGAGTATGCTTTCGGCAATGGCTCCCTTTGGTGCATTTATGTGTATGCTCATGAAATTTCCTCCTTTGTGATAATATGTTTATTATACCACAAAACGAAAAAAATAGTTATAGGAATCGGACGTTCAAATCATCCGCGCTAATTTCTATTTGACGTCCCAAAGCAAGGGTATGTTGAGGATATGAATGCCCACATTGAAAATTTGATATAATAGGCTTATTAAGAGAAGAAAATATTTCGTTGAAAATTTCATCCAGAGTAAGAGACTGCAAGGGATTGGAAGAAGAACATCCGGAAAATGTTCCGAGAAGAATGCCTCTGCAATCCCCGAACTTTCCCGCCAATGCAAGAGCTGTTAAAGCTCTGTCAACCTTATACAGCTCTTCGTCTGTTTCTTCGATAAATAAAATTGCATCGCGTGTATCTATTTCGAAACGCGAGCCCAGAGTTGAAGCAAGAAGTGAAAGATTTCCTCCCGTAAGTCTTCCCGAAGCAATACCACCGCAAACAGATGAAATAGACATTCCTAGTGGTGCTTGAGCATCACGGCAATCCCAATTTCCGAATATGGCATCTTTAAGGCTGAGAAGCGAAAAATTATCCATATTTCTGTAGTCTGTGATTGGCATAGGGGCGTGAAATGTAACAAAGCCACAGATGTTATTAAAAACAGTATGTAATGCTGTAATATCGCTGTATCCGCAGAATATCTTTGGATGATTGCTAATCATTTCATAATCTATATGCTTGAGTAGCCTCATGGCACCATACCCCCCGCGCAAGCAAAAAATACCATGGACTTTATCATCCTCAAACGCTGCATTAAGGTCGGAAACACGCCTTTCGTCGTTACCCGAAAGGTAGCCATGTGAGCATAAGCATGACGGGTATATCTTGGGATATAAATCTAAAAATCGAATAGAATCTGCTGCAATTTTAACTGATTCTACGTCGGTGGAAGATGAAGGCGCTATTAAAGCAACCGTATCTCCCTTACGCAATCTCTTTGGCCATATGATGTTTTTCATTTGGAACCTCCGTATAGTGATAATACAACTATTATATGTTCGAAAATGAAAGAATTGCCGATAGAGTATAAAAAATTGATGACAAAATAACGGTTTAATTGTAAAATGAGTAATGTGCGATAATAAAAAAGGGAAAATTAGGAAATGGAGCAGGGGTTATGATTATTGATAAAAATCAAAAAAAGCACAGATGGAATCCTAAGAAAAAGAAAAAATTTATAGCTACGGTTGTCATATTAATTTTGATAGCTGCAGCAGTCGGTGTATATTCACTGTCAAATATGACAGTAACAGATGTTAGCGAAGAAGAAGCGGATCTTACTTTTGTGTCAGGTAAAACCGGGGAGCTTGCCGAATTGTATGAAAGCAAGGGAAATAAGGGTAAGGTTAATATTCTTGTGCTCGGAATCAATACAAATTTGACAGATGCGATAATGCTTGTCAATTACGACAAGAAAACACAAGATATGAACATAATTTCGGTACCTCGCGATACTTATTATGTAAGAAACGAAGATGACAGCGACTCAAACAAGAAGATAAATGCCGCATATAAAGGCAAAATAATAAATACCGCCAAGGCAGTCAGTGATATTATGTGCGATATACCTATAAACTACTATGTTGTTTTGGATTATGATGCCGTGGAAAAGATTGTGGACGAAATGGGAGGAGTTCCTATGGATATTCCTTTCCATATGTATAGGAACGATGTATGGGACGAGCCGCCTCTTCATATTGACATTCCGGAAGGATATCAAGTACTTGACGGCGAGAATGCAGTTAAATTCTTGAGGTTCAGGCATGGTGATCCTGGCTATCCAAGTTATCCGATGCAAGACCTAGACAGAGTAAAGGCTCAGCAGGAATTTATTAAATCCGCCATAAAACAGTGTATAGGACTTGATATAGTAAAAATATCAAAGGTTGCTTATAAAGAAGTAAAATGCAATATGAAAGTTGGGAATGTAGTATCGCTCGCAACATCTGCGATAGGAATAACAAGCGAAAATGTTGCGTCTTACACTCTTCCGGGAACAGTTCAGGAGAGCTCGCCATGGTACTATTATCCGGATGAAGATGGGATAAAAGAGCTTATAACCAATATTTATGCACCGCAAGAGGCAGAGGAATAAAATATTAAAAAAGAAATTTCAAAATTTTCAGAAAAAGGCTTGCATTTCTCTTAACGCTTTGATATAATAAAGTCACAAAGTAAAGGAATGGGAAAACCGTCCTAAGCTTTTTAAATAAATTAAGTCATTGTCGCTTAAGTAAGAAAGAGGTGATTCCGCCAAAAGTGTTTGATTTTGAGAGAGATGACACCGATTTTATGTAACACAAACTCTTCAGGTTGTTTCAGATAGCAACCATAAGAAGGAAAGCCCAAATATTAGAATTATAAATGCAGGCAAAGGAAGCCATAGGTTAGAGGAGAACCGATTGGGTAGCCGAGCGATAGAAGGGGGCTTTTAAAGGTAGTGAAACATAAGTCGGTGTCATCGTATTTTTTGGCTTTAAATGAGCTCTTTAATCATATCTTTAATTAAGAATGATTAAGGAGTGTTTTATTATGAAGATAAAAAATCTAGATGAGATTATAAACCAAGCTGCAAAATGGGCAATAAATATAAGGCGTGAGCTTCATCAGTACCCCGAACTGGGAAACGAGGAGGATGTCACTGCGAATTTGATAAAAAAGCATCTTGACGAGCTTTGCGTACCAAATGATAGAATTCTTTCGCACACAGTTATAGGGCACAAAAGCAATGGCAAATATAACGAAAGGGTAAAATGTCTAGCATTGCGGGCGGATATAGATGCCCTTAAAATCCAAGAAAATACGCAAGTCCCTTTTAAATCTAAGAGAGACGGTTATATGCATGCATGCGGTCATGATGTTCATACTGCAATTTTGCTTGGAACGGCAAAGGTGCTGAATCAAATAGGAGATTCTGTAAATACAAATATTAAATACATATTCCAGCAGGATGAGGAAGGGAATGGGAAAGGTAAGGAAGTAGTTAAAACAGGCGTCTTAAATGATGTAGATGTCATTTTGGGGCTTCATGTAAAGCCAGAGCTTCTTGCGGGATGCATAGGATTGAAGTACGGAAAAATGAATGCGGCATCTCTTATTGTCGATCTAACTATTATAGGAGAGAAGAGTCATGCGGCTTATCCGCATAAGGGTAAGGATGCAATTAATGCTGCTGCCCATATAGCATCGGCAGCGTCAGGTATGCAAGGAAGGTTTATAAATCCCGCAAACCCTTCTGTGTTATCGTTTGGAAAGATAGATGGAGGAAGCGCAAGAAATGTTCTGGCGGAGAAGGTTCGACTTTGCGGCATTATTAGAGGTGAGGATCAAGATATATGCGATGCAATAGCGAAACATTTATTCAAGCTCTCGGAAAGTATAGCAAGCGCTTGGGGTTGCCATGCTATTATAAACTTAATGGACGGGTGTCCGCCGCTCATAAATGAAGATGAAACGGTATTAAAAATCAAAAAAGCAATTGAAGCATACAATAATCTTTATGTCAAGGATCCACCGATAAAAATAAAGGAATATAAAGATATATCAATGACAGCAGATGATTTTGCTTACTATACGGAAAAGAAAAAAGGCGCACATTTCTACCTAGGCAGCGGATTTTCAGATTGCTATAACAGCGATATACATACAAGTACTTTCGAGGTGAATGAAGATTGTATCAAGGTCGGGATTGAAGCTTTCACAGCTTTTATACTTAATGAAAGCAGCGAAATAATGTAACTATTAATCATAAGGTTTAATTTAAATAAAAATTCATCTATATAAATTGCAAAAAAATAGACCGAAGGGAGACACTTCCTTCGGTTTTTTACTCACGTAAATACACATTTAACTTATGTGCCGGTGGGGACGGGTGAGGTTTATTTTACTTCACTGTTGAATCTTTTTGTTAATCTTGAAACCTTTCTTGAAGCAGTATTCTTGTGCAGAGTACCTTTTGATACTGCCTGCATAAGCTTCTTCTCGGCAAGAGCAAGCTTAATCTTTGCTTCTTCAAAGTCCCCCTGAGCCATAGCAGCTTCGAAGTTCTTGAGGACAGCCTTAAGATGATTCTTAACTCTTCTGTTCCTTGCGGTTTTCTTGTCAATAACTCTGATTCTTTTCTTTGCGGATTTAATATTTGCCATAATTAATTCACCCCACTTTTCTTATTTTTAGACAGCAAATTACGCAAAGTAAAGTATATACGAATAAGACAATAAAAGCAAGGCTTTTATAACAATTATTTTTAGCCGACTTCAGGCTGATCTCTAAATATATAGTTGAGCACGCTTTGCCAAAAGGAATCGCTTGATATTTCGGCCTGATCTATAAGGGAACTGAATATATAAAAGTTTCTAGCGTAATCTTCTGTCAAAAACGTTGTCGATAGATCAATTGTATTTTGAGTATTATTCAGCCATGTAGCCTTCAAGGCATCTTCATTCAAGTAAGGGTTGATAGTAGCACTCAAAGACGCTGCGGTTTCTGCATTTTGATACATCTGTCTGACAATTTCATCAATCTCTGCTGCATTGCCAGCAATTTGCGCTGTAGCCAAAGAATCAATCAAATCGATATAGGTCTTTATTTCCAATTGCAGTTGATTTAATTCGGGAGTTTCATCAAAGAATTGTTTCAAGTTGCTGATATGTTCATCCACGATATTCTGCAGATGAGCATAAATTTCTTCATAATCTCCGACATTCCTATATTTACTCAGCATTAAGGCGCGAGTCCATATAACTATATCAAACCAGAACATTCTTATCCCAAATATCATGTTCATTTGCTCATATGTTAAGCATCTCTGGCCTTCATCGGAAGGAAGAGCATCTGTAGTATTAGCAGCGGATACAATATATTCATATAAGCCTTGAGCAAAAGCATCGCCTATTATATCGGCATGATTCATAAGCCGATCGAAATATTCAATATTCATTCGGTAATCTTGTGTTGCGAGCAAATTTGCCATTTGAATGGTGTCCTGCAAATACGTTGTAAACAAGTTTTTAAACTCTGTTTCGTCAAAGTATGGGTTAATAGATGCTAAAAATTCAGCTGTTTGATTGGCATTCTGAAATAAACGGTCTATATCCTGCCTGATACCGTCATAGTCTTCTTCAAGCTGATCTGTAATAAGATCTCGCAACCCAAATGAAAATTGGTTAATCAACTCTGAAAATCTGTTCCCGATGCTGCGATTAAAGAAAATCCGCAATGCATCACCAAAATCCAGATTTTCAATATATAAACGTTCAAAGGATACTTCCGCTGTCCCTATCCCCAAATATCTACTGCTTATATAAAGTCTGCTCCAGATAACCAATCTTCTCCAAAATATTCGCATATTAAAGATTAGATTCATTTGTCCAGGTGTGATACATTGCTCGTTGAATTGGCTTTTCATTATGCTAAATACCTCTTTCGGAATAATATAATTACACATTAATATCCTTGAATGGCTGATTTAAAAATTCAGTTATGGATAGTACTAGATTTTTTGCTATCATATTAATATTTTGCTTCATCCACATCTCATCTTCGGGGTTTCCAAGGTAACCCAATTCAACTATAACAGAAGGAGAATTTGTATCACGAATCTCTCGAGTGTCGATAGGAACAATATTAACAAGGTCCGGCCTAGGATATATCTCCATTAAATTTCCTGCAATATAATATGCTGCTCTTTCACCGCCGATAGGGGTGTAGATATAGTGGTATATATTTACGCCTTGAAGCTGACCATTTTCTCCCATTGGTGAAGAAGCGGAACGAAGCCCTAAATAAAGATCCCTGCCTTGTTCATTAACATGCTCAAGAATTTCATCGAGAGATTCCCCGGGATTGCTTCTTTCAAAATCCAAATTGTTTGCTCTTAAATAAGGTACCATGGCATCGACGATAAGGTTCATATAATATTCCTCATTGCCGCCTGTTATGTATTCATTTTCTTGAGTTGAGGGGCTTAAAAATATTGTAGGCACTAAAATTACCTCCTTTGATAATTAGGCAAATATACATTCATATAATATTCATGGCGTAATAGGAATATAACCAGGTAAATTAAAATCGGCTCGAAGAATAGCCTTCGAGCCGATTTGAACATACGGATGCAATCGGGATCGGTATTTAGTCGACCTCAAATGTCAGATCGCCGATTTTAATTGCTTTTACATTTTCTGTGTCAAGAGGCTTAATAAAGGTGAAATCAATGCTGCGGGGCGTGTACGCCCATGCGTAGGAAGACTTTGTGCCGGGGGAACTGTAGTCCCTGATATTGGCGACGGTTCCGTCTCGCATAATAAATTCAATCGGCTTGTGAAGTTGCCCCGCGGCCGCATATTGATCGGAATATACCTTTGCAACAAAGGAGAACGGGGACGCCAAGATATCGCCGTTTGGCTTGCCGTCGTCGGAAAGGATGTCAAGTTGCAGTATCAAAGCTTCATTTTGAGGACGCCAAGAGAGCGTATGCAAATCGGGGTAGTCCGAAATTCGTTCTCCCGTATCGCTGTATGTTGCGAAATCGCCGAACAAAAGCGTCAAATCTCCGTCTGTAAACGATGCGTGATCTCCGTTAAAGGAAAGCAAATAAGAAACCGTATTGCTCTTGCGGTCAAATGCGAACGGCTCAAAATGGGATCCAGTCATGAGATGGTTTGAATCGAGTTCTCCCGCTTTTTTTTCAAAAGCTTCTCCATGCAACCCTTCTATGGATGCGGGTAGTGTGAATTTCTCGTTATAAAGATGATAGGAAAAGGAAATTGTATCGAGGTCGATATCGGGAGCATAAGTGATGTCAAACGCAATATGCATGGTGATGGCATCACCGACAGTCTGCTTGAAGTGGACGGTGCTGTTTTCCCGCTCAGATATTTGGTCGATGTTTTGCACGCTGTCGCTCAAGTCGTGCATCGCATCTTCGCTGAGATCAAATCTTTCCGTGAAAATCGAATCCCAAACAACTTCATCTTCCGTTGTGCAGGATGACAGCATAAATACTGCCACGAGCATGATTATAAGTGGTGAAATAAGGCGGTGATGTTTTATTTTGCTCATTTGTGACCCTCCATTTTTCTATATCTTGATGCGAAAACCGCCGATGTGTACTTCTTTGATGTTATCAATGTCTATGGGTTGTGTAAAGAGGTAACTGCGTGTCGCATTGCCGGTGCTTGGGCTGAACCCGCCGCTTTTCCCTGTAAGGGCTGTCTCGGGCTGAAAAATCCGCCCGTCTTTTAATACGAATCGTATCGAGTGATGAAATGCATTTGCTATTTTATAATCTGAAAGATATAATGTGCCGGTAAAAGAAAAAGGAGAGAGAAGGAACGTTCCCACTATCTGATCTCCATCACGAATCTTTTTCTCAATAATCGGCGTTTTGTTTTCAACGCGCCATGAGATGGTATGTAAATCGGGATAGGTTTTAACTTCCGCACTGTCTTGCTTCAAGTTAAAATTTCCGACCAAAAGTGTGACCTCCTCCACATCAAAGCACTTGTAATTACTATTAAAAGAAAGTAAAAAAGAAACAGAATTATTTTTGAGGTCTATTCCCCTTGTTTCGATCTTGGTGCTTCCTGTATCGGGTATTTTTTTATGGGAGGGTCTTGCATCGGTATCATCATAGGCTATTTTGCCCTCAAACAACCGAAGGGTTTCGGGAAGCGTCGAAACGGTAACACCATCCTGCTTATTGTCATTGGAGATTAACCCTACATCCACATCATCCGGGAAAAGGATATCAAGCGCTATATACAAAGTTTTGGCATCACCTAAAGTTTGCTTGATATGCACGGTGATACCGTTGACCGAAGATTTCAGATTAATGTCCTGCACACTGCCGCTGAGCTTGCTCATGATATTCGGATCGGGGTTGAATTCATTCACAAAAATCGGATCCCATTCGATTGAAGGCGTTGTAATTGGCGGTGCTGTGGTTTCTGTCCCCGGGCTTGTTGTACAAGCCGGCAGGCAGAGCAGGGAAAGAAGCAATAGTGCGACGACGGATAAAATCAGCCGGCATTTATTTTTTTTCATTGGATTTCCCCTCTTATCTGCGGTTCTTCTTTCATTTGTCTGCATTCTTACCTCCTTCCTTTTCTTTTATATCGATTGTTCCTATAACGCATTCGTGGTATTTCTTAATTATTTTCAATAAGTATAATGGCGGGTCAATCCTCGGAAGTTGATGAATCCACGTATATTACCATGATTGTCCAAGGCTTCTATGCGTGTGACATCGATTTGGGTGTCTTCCGAGAAAGAGGCCCCAAATATGTAGCCGCCGCTGTATACATGGATATTGAATTCCTGCGTCACATCCATGCCATCGTAATCACTTCTGTAAACGGCAGTACCGATTGGAAAAAATTCTGTTTTTCTTGTGCCCTTGCCCGTATAGTAAAATTTTAGTCCGGTCACGCTTTCATCAAGGATTTCACCTTTTATGTCAACAAGAAAAGGGAACTGCGTATTTTTATAAACCTCGATCAGAACGGAAAAGGCATCATTGAAGTGATATTGGGGCGGAAATTTGGCAGTATAAGCGATGCTGTGTGGCAGGAATACTTGCTCTTGCAAATCAAATGTCCCGGAGGAAAGAAAATGACGATCATTGCCGCTGTCGTCTTGCGCATCGAAAGAGACGAGGACACTTGCTATTGAAGGGATGTGCCCGTGAGGAGCATCCGCCAAAATATTCAGGTTGCTGTAATCGGGGAATCGCTCTGCTAAGTCTTCGGCTGCTAACGGCATGTAAACGGCTTGGCGTTCCGCCCATGGCAAATCAAAAAATTTGTCCGTGGCAGGGGCGGGAAGTCCTGCGGGCGGCGGTGCTGTCGCCATGGCACCGGCAATGACAGAGATGCAAGCGATAATGACAGAATAAAAAATAATTCGATTCCTGCGAAGGGCTTTCTTGTCTCCCGCTTTTATCTGCTCATCGGATCTATGGCTCCGGGCGGCGAAGGAGGAGCGGTTCATAAAGAGGAAAAGTGCAATGCCGACACCGAAAATTGCGCCTTGCAACGGATACGACCACAGATTGACGCTGCTGTAGAAATCAAGCGTTCCATATTCGAGACGAATACCTTCCCAATTTTCAACGATATGCCAAGGATATCCGACCGTAGCGATAAAAATAATCAGCAAAACCCCGGCACTTTTCCGCAGGCTTTCGGGCGAAATCGGACCGTTGAGCGGGAAGATTCGATTGAGAGCGGTATAGAGGACGACAGCCGTTAATATCAGAGAAGCAATCAGCAGGACAGAATGCATGTAGAACTCCCTCCTTAAGAGCAAAAAATTGGCATTATGGCTTGAATATTATAATAATGATACCAAATTATATTGAAAAAGTAAATTATGCAAGGAGCCGTTTTTGTAAAATACGAAAAATGAGGTGTGTGACCAATGCGGTTACGAAGAAGGTAGAAAGTAACCAATTGAAATTCACAAAGGGCTGTGAAAAAGGAATATAGTCGATTAAGTCGTTCATCAGCACATAGGAGCAAGTGATTTGCCCAATCATCCAGACAGTGAAGACTCCGGCCAATCCTATGGAAAGTCCCTTTTTTGTTGTAATTGTGAGCCTGAAAAGAATGCCTGCGGTAATTGCAAGCATAGGCAGTGGAAAAACGGAGAAATCCCCGACAAAAATTTTATGAAAATGGATTGCTTCCGAAAACATGATATACATATTATCCATAGATAATGTCCTCCTCTTACTATAAATTTATGGCGATTGTAGTATTCTATTATTTTCTGCAAAGTGGCAGATGATGTGTATGACCCGGCGGGGGATGAAGATTATTGTAATACTGTATTGAATTATTAGATTGGTGCCTACATCGGACACCAATCTAATAAAACTACTTTGAAGAACTTATTTCATGCACTCATTTTATCATAGTGTGTGCGTTACAGTATATGTTGTTATGGGTGAAGTTGCATTTCTACCAAAATTTGGCTTAGTATACCATGTAATTACATTTTTGCATAATGGGTTGATCCAATCCAGCCATTTGCCGTTGCGTTTTTATGGTAATAAACAGTTCCTTTGCAGGAAAGGTTTTCGCTGAATTCTTTTGCCTTGCCGGAAAGCAGGTTGCTGTTGTTATTCTTTTTTTCCATGTTTTGTTTCAACCTCCATTCCCTTTTCAAGTGCGAAATAAATTTGTTTGTACTTTTTTAAAGCTCTGCTGAGCTTGGAGCTTAAGGTTTTTTCTTTCAATCCCGTTATTTCAACCATTCTTTTGATACCGATTTCATCGATATAGCGCATATTGATAAGTTCTCGATCCGCTGTATCGAGGAAGCGAAGCGCTTGGAAGGCGAGCTCTGCGTGAATAAAAGCAAATCAAGAAGGGGATAATCAAAGCAGATTGAAAGTACAGGAGGAGAATGCTTTGAAATACAGAACCGACCTTGCGCTTGAGAGCAAGCAGCTTTACGATGAGGAAAATAAGGGCAAAGAAGCCGACATACCGGGCGTTAGCTCGGATATTAACATTTATGATGAGGACATCAAGGTGACGACCATAGAAATAGTCGATGAAAGAGGAGCAGTAGCACTTGGCAAGCCGCCGGGGAAATATATAACCCTTGAAGTTGAAGGCTTGATAGACGGGAAAGAAGGCGTAAAGGAAAGAGCGTCACATGCTTTGGGGAGAGAGCTTACTAAGCTGATTCCTTTTAAATATGATCTAAAAACTCTTATAGTGGGAATCGGTAACGACAAGGTCACGCCTGATTCCCTTGGTCCATATACTGCTTCGAAGATAAAGATTACAAGGCATCTCTTCCTTATATATGATGCAGACGGAGATTATGATATGAGTTGCGTTAGCGGCTTTATTCCGGGAGTGATGGGCAGCACCGGAATAGAGACTGCCGAAATAATCAAGAAAGCAATTGATATATCAGAGCCGGAAGTTGTGGTCGTAATAGATTCCTTGGCGGCAAGAGATATAAGCAGAGTCAATACGACAATACAGATCAATGATGTCGGTATTTCTCCGGGGCGTGGTATGGGAAACATGAGAACGGAGCTTTCAAAAGACACGTTGGGAAAACGCGTAATAGCAATCGGCGTTCCTACGGTAATAGACGCGAGTACACTCATTGCGGATGCCATGCTTGAAATGGGTCAAAAGGATGACGATGTAATGAAGTATGTTGAGGATAATCAGCATGATCTTGTTGTCACAAGTACAGATATAGATTTAATTATAAAAGATTTTTCGGACATTATTGCAAACGGTATTAATATAACACTTCATCCCGGCATATATAAATAAGAGCACTTTTAGATGAAAGGGGAAAGGGATGAACTTAAAAAAGGTGAGCGTTATATTTTTGGCCGTATTTATACTTAGCTCTTTAGTCACAGCCAAGCTTCTTTATGATGGAAAGCGACTTGCTTTTACCGAAAATGAGCTGGGAATGATGTGTCTTGCCGGAGCTTATCCTTCAGCTGCCTTCGGAAACGAAGAAAAAACCCAGGGGAATCCAATATCAATGATTGAGGATGGCAATATTGAGCAAGGAGAAAGTGCGCAAATTGAACAAGGCAAGGAGGAGGAAGCCTCTATACCTCCTATAGTGGAAAATACCCCTCAAAATCCCCTCGTAATAATTTACCATACCCATGCAACGGAGGCCTACCAGCCTATATCAACAGGCAATTTCAGAACATTAGAGGAACAAAATTCTGTTCGGGATGTGGGAAATACTCTGGCAAAAGAATTGGAGGCGCAAGGTATTAGCGTGCTTCATGATAAGACGCTTCACGATGCCGAGTCATATAATCAATCATACGGGAGGTCACTTGAAACGATACAAAGCTTGCTTGCCAAATATCCAGGGGCTGAGTATGTAATTGACTTACATAGAGATGCAGCGGCGTACACAGGAAATGTCGGAAAAACAATAGATATAAACGGTGAAACCTCCTCTACCTTTTCACTTGTCGTAGGTCAAGGAAATGATAATGCCGCAGCGCTCAATTCATTTGCCGCGCAAGTGAGCAATAAGGCCGATGAGATGTTCCCCGGCTTTGGAGGGAAGATAATAAGCAAGACATACAGATATAATCAGCATGTATCGGATAAATGTCTATTACTTGAAATAGGTAACAACGAAAACAATATAAGGGATGCGCGAGTTTGTGCAAAATACATGGCACAGGTTTTGGCGGTATTGATAAAAGGAGATGCATAGAATGAACGGGAGCTTTAGAAGTTTTTTAATATTTTTGATAGCGTTTGCATTGACATCAGGTATCATTTTGGTGGACAAGTCCTGCAGCCGCATTGCAGGCACGAAAAGTCAATTATATCCGTATGTTACGAAGACTGAAACCGGAGATATTAGAGTGCGGGTTTTTGGATATTCAGATACAATTGTTATTAATGATTAAATCATTGATATTTGTCAAGCTTTCTATTAAAATGTCTATAGCACAAATTATTCAAAGTGAGGTAACAGATGAATTCATATCAGAAGAATATAAGGAATTTCAGCATCATAGCTCATATCGACCATGGCAAGTCAACTCTTGCCGATCGTATTATTGAAAAGACCGGTCTCGTTGCACGAAGGGATATGAAGGCACAATTTCTTGACAATATGGATCTTGAGCGTGAAAGAGGCATAACTATAAAGCTTCAGACTACTCGTTTATTATATAAGGCAAAAGATGGACAAGAATACATATTAAATCTCATAGACACACCGGGTCATGTGGATTTTACGTATGAGGTTTCCAGGAGTCTTGCCGCGTGCGAAGGAGCCATACTTATTGTCGATGCAACGCAAGGAGTGGAAGCTCAAACTTTAGCGAATGTTTATCTTGCTCTTGATGAAGATCTTGAGATAAGACCTGTTCTGAACAAAATAGATCTACCGAGTGCAAGACCAGAGGAAATTAAGCTTGAAATAGAAGACGTTATAGGCATACTCGCGGATGACGCGCCCTTGATATCGGCCAAAGAGGGCGTCGGCATAGAGGATGTTCTTGAAGATATAGTAAAGAACGTACCTCCTCCATCAGGTGATGTAAACGGTAAGCTCAAGGCATTAATTTTTGACTCATACTACGACAGCTATAAGGGTGTTGTTGTTTATGTTAGAGTTTTTGACGGAAGCGTTAAAAAAGGCGATATGATACGTCTAATGAATGCAGAGAAGAAATATGAGGTTACTGAGGTGGGATTTTATTCTCCGGGGCCCACAACCGCAAAGGAGCTTAGGGCCGGGGATGTAGGATATATTTGTGCCTCCATCAAACAGGCCAAGGATGCTCGGGTGGGTGATACGGTTACGAACGATGCAAACCCTACAGAGGAGCCTCTTGAGGGGTATAAAGATCCCCAGTCCATGGTATTTTGCGGTATTTATCCTGCAGAGGGTGAGAAATATGAAACCATAAAGGATGCTCTCGAAAAGCTCCATGTAAACGATGCGGCATTCAATTTTGAGCCGGAAACGTCGACAGCGTTGGGCTTCGGCTTTCGTTGCGGTTTTTTGGGTCTGCTCCATATGGAAATTATTGTTGAGAGGCTTGAAAGAGAATTTGGCCTTGCGGTAATAACGACATCTCCGAGCGTAATATATAGAGTTGTTATGAACGACGGCAGCATTCAGATGATTCAGAATCCGACAAACCTACCGGATACTATTCAGACCGATCATATTGAAGAGCCTATAGTCAAAGCTGATATTATGATTCCTAAGGAATATGTAGGAGCAATCATGGAGATATGTCAGGAAAGGCGAGGCAACATGATGCATATGGAATATTTGACGGAAACGAGAGTTCACCTCCATTACGAAATGCCACTTAATGAAGTAATATACGACTTCTTTGATGCATTGAAATCAAAGACGAGAGGTTATGGATCGCTTGACTATGAATTCATTCGCTATCAAAAGTCAAACGTTGTAAAGATGGATATACTTTTAAACAAGGATCTTATCGACGCATTTTCAATGATTGTACACGAATCGAAGGCTTATGGGAGAGGGCGCTTTGTATGCGAAAAATTAAAAGAAATTATACCTATGCAACAGTTTGAAATACCAATTCAGGCATCAATCGGGCAAAAGGTAATAGCGAGAGAGACAGTCAGGGCTCTTCGTAAGGATGTTATTGCAAAGTGCTACGGCGGAGATATATCGAGAAAGAAAAAATTGCTAGAGAAACAAAAAGAAGGGAAAAAACGTATGAGGCAGTTCGGTAGCGTGGAAGTTCCTCAGGAGGCTTTCACGGCAGTGCTGAAATATGATGATAATAAATAGCAGATGAAAAAATTGGGACTTTATATTCATATACCGTTCTGTAAGAAGAAATGTGTTTATTGCGATTTTTTGTCCTTTGAATGCGATGATTTCCTGGTGCAAAACAAATATGTGGATGCGATCTTGAATGAAGTGGAACTTAAATGCAGAGAATATGCGGGATATAGCGTAGATACTATTTTTATAGGAGGCGGTACGCCCAGTATACTGCAAGAGGGTCAAATTGAGCGTATAATCAAAAAAGTACGTGAAAGCTTTCGGATGTGTGAAAATGCCGAGATTACTATAGAATCAAATCCCGGAACACTGACAAGAGAAAAGCTTACCGAGTATAGGCGTGTTGGAATAAATCGTTTATCCGTGGGCGTGCAGTCCTTTGATGATGAGCTTCTTAAGCTGATAGGGCGAATACATACTGTTGAGGATGTTAGGGATAGTCTTCGTGAGGCGAGGAACGCGGGCTTTGATAATATAAATATAGATTTGATGTTCTCTATACCAGGGCATAGCAAGGAAAAATGGCATGCTACCTTAGAGAAGGCAGTAGAAATGGATCCCCAGCACATATCGTTTTACAGTCTTCAGCTTGAAGAGGGTACCCCATTATTCGAGGCCTTTAAACAAGGAAAATTCAATCCTGCCTCGGATGAGGAAGACAGAGAAATGTATCATTACGGGATAAATTTCTTAAAGGAAGCAGGATATCAGCACTACGAAATATCAAATGCAGCAAAACCCCAAGGGGAATGCAAGCATAATATGAAATATTGGTCGATGCAGGATTATTTGGGAATCGGTATTGGTGCGCATTCATTTATGCGGGGTATAAGATTTTCAAACACCTCAGATATTCGTGAATATATTGCAGAATCAGGGGGCTGCGGATATAAAACGTACACGGTAAACAGCATCAGAGATGATGCAGGGGAATTTATGTTTACAGGGCTTAGAAAGGTTGAAGGCATCGATTTGTCCGAGTTTGAACAACGCTTAGGGACATCGTTCTTTGATTTTTACGCTCCCGAGCAAGATGAAATAAATGAATATATAAATAACGGGTTTTTGGAGCTAAGAGGCGACAAAATGCGCTTAACGGAAAAAGGCATAGATATTTCAAACGATATAATGGCGGTATTTGTATAATTATAGTTGGGAAGGTCGGAGTATGGAAAAATATATAATGGCTTTAGATCAAGGAACCACGAGTTCAAGATGCATTGTTTATAATCGAACAGGTGATATTATTTCCTCTGCGCAAAGGGAGATTACACAAATCTTTCCTAAGCCAGGTTTGGTTGAGCATGATGCTCAAGAGATTTATACATCACAAATAGCTGTTGCAAGGCAAGCTCTTGAAAATATAAATGCTACATATAAAAATATTGCTGCAATAGGCATAACAAATCAGCGTGAAACGACAATTGTTTGGGATAAATATACCGGCGTACCCATTTGCAATGCCATAGTATGGCAATGCAGAAGGACGTCTGATATGTGTAAGGAATTGAAAGAGCGTGGCTTGGACGAGAAGATAAGAGATAAAACAGGGCTTATTATTGACGCATATTTTTCAGCGACAAAGCTGGCGTGGATTTTGAATAATGTGGAAGGTGCACGTGAAAGAGCCGAAAAAGGAGAACTTCTTTTCGGCACTGTTGAGACATGGCTCATATGGAAATTAACGGAGGGACATGTTCATATTACTGATTATTCGAATGCTTCAAGAACAATGTTCTTTAATATACACGAACTGTGCTGGGATAAGGAAATCCTTGATATATTACAAATCCCGGAGGGAATGCTCCCCGCGCCCCGGCCGTCGAGTGAGTTCTACGGCCGGACCGCCGAAGAAATCTTCGGCGGGGCGATTGACATCGCCGGCGCGGCAGGAGATCAACAAGCTGCGCTTTTCGGGCAGGCCTGCTTCGAGGCAGGGCAAGCCAAAAATACATATGGAACGGGCTGTTTCCTTCTAATGAATACAGGCAAAAAGCCCGTCCAATCGAGAAAAGGGCTTTTGACCACGATTGCCTGGGGTATAGACGGGGAAATAAATTATGCCCTGGAAGGCTCTGTATTCGTTACAGGCGCCGCAGTGCAGTGGCTGAGAGATCAGCTGGGCATACTGGAAAATGCAAATCAGTCGGAAGAGCTTGCAGCCGCTGTTGAAAATACCGGAGGAGTATATATAGTGCCGGCGTTTGTGGGCCTAGGAGCCCCTTATTGGGAATCTGATGCGCGAGGAGCTATCTTTGGCATTACAAGGGGAACAGACAGAAGGCACCTTACAAGGGCCGTTTTGGAATCCATGGCATACCAGACGTATGATTTAGTACAGGTTATGGAATCCGACTCAGGCATAGAGATAAAGGCGCTTAATGTAGATGGTGGCGGAGCCAACAACAACTTTCTCATGAAATTTCAAGCTGATGTTCTATGTAAAGAGGTCCAAAAATGCAGCATCACAGAGGTGACATCTCTTGGCGCTGCCTATTTGGCGGGGCTTGCCTGTGGATATTGGCAAAACAAAGAAGACGTTATAAGAAACAGAAAAATTGAAAAAACATTTTTACCCACAATGGATAAAAGCCGGCTTCAAAAGCTTATAGTCGGTTGGAAAAAAGCAGTTGATTGCACAAGGAGATTCGGTAGAGAAGATGGCTAAAGAAAGAGATTTTGTATTTGATTCATTTAGAGGATGGCTTATATGGAGCATGGTCTTTTTCCACTTTGTAAGAGTAGGCGGACAATTTCATCAGCAAGCTTTCAGTGGTGTTGTGTATCTTTGCGTATGTATATACATAATGGAAGGCTTCTTCTTTATTTCGGGATATTTTTCTAAACGACCCGACAGATGCAGAGAAACCGCATTCAAGACATTTATGCTGCCGTATATTGTGTTTATAGTCGTTTCCTTCTTGTTCAGGGATTGGTATTTTGGCAACGCGAGACTGGACTTCCTCACGCCTCCGTTTGCCCTTTGGTTTTTATTCGTAGCATTCTTCTATCGCTTCTTTTTAAAAGACTTGCTTAGGATAAAGCATTTGTTCTATTTGAGCATAGTTCTATACTTGATAGCCGGGCAATTTGACTTTTTGGGGAGATATATGGCGCTTGGGCGCGCAGTTTCATACCTGCCGTTTTTTCTGCTCGGGTATTATTGCACGAAGGAGCATATAGATAAGGCAAGAAGTTTGAAATATTGGCAGACGGCGCTACTGGGAGCAGTGCTTGTGGGAATTTCTTGTATATTAATATTTGTCGTAAAGATTCCTGTCGGATGGTATATGCTTCGCGATCCGGGGATAACATACGGCTTGCTGTGGTGGCAGGATATATTGATGAGAGCGGTGCTCCCGTGCATTCCTATTGGATGGATTGTATTCCTTCTAAACATATCTCCGTCTAAGCAGACATATCTGTCGTATTTAGGTATGAATACGATGACAATATATGTACTTCACATATTCATAAGGTATATACTGAAAGCAAACGGAGTCCCTATATCGAATCAAGGGCTTTATGTAGGAGCAATGTTTGTGCTTTCTGTAATTTGTGTAGTAGTACTGTCGGCATCTCCTGTTGTGAAGGTTTACGATAAAATTTTCGATAAGCTGTTTGAATGGTATTCCAAGTTCAAACACCTAATTTTCATATACCCGGAGGATGAAAGAGAAGACAAAAAAAATTGAAAAATTTACAAAAACACTGTTGACATATAACGCCAACAGTGTTACATTTAATGCAAGAGTTAGCACTCACTTGGGTAGAGTGCTAACAAAGAGAGGCGTAACATGGATTTGAATGAAAGAAAACTAAAAATACTGCACACAATAATAGCCGACTTTATAAGCACCGGTGAACCTGTCGGATCCAGAACTCTCTCAAAAAAATACGAGTTAGGAATAAGCCCTGCCACAATCAGAAACGAAATGTCAGACCTCGAGGAAATGGGCTTTCTTACTCATACGCATACTTCTGCAGGGAGAATGCCATCCGACAAAGCTTATAGGCTTTATGTGAATAATTTCATGCAAAAGTATGAGCTTCCGAATGAAGAAAAAAAAGAAATATCAGACAAACTTACAGGAAATTTTGTTGAGCTTGATGAAACAATACGTCATGCAGCAAGCCTGCTTTCAGAGATAACTAATCTCACTTCCTTCGCGATTACACCGAAGCAGGATGAAGATATACTCAGCTATATAAGACTTATCCCGTTAGATAATAATTCGGTGGTTCTTATGATTGTAGCCAAGAGCGGGAGGGTCATGAATAACGTCCTCAAGCTTGAGGTTCCGTATACAGAGGAAAAGCTTAACATACTTTCAAAGGCTCTGACCTATGATTATAAAGGAAAAACGATATGTGAGGCATTGGAAGGGGATATAATAAAGAATTTCAATACGGATATCATCGCAATGCAATTTTTGGCAAAGGATATTATGCCAAATTTCGTAAGGACCCTGGAGAGGATGCTGGATGTAAACCTTTATATGGATGGGCTTACGAACATATTTGCTTTGCCTGAGTATAACGACATTTACAAAGCAAAGTCGTTTCTTGAAATGTTAAATAACAAAGATGAGCTTACAAAAATACTTGTAAACAGAGAGCATGGAGTTATCATAACCATTGGGGATGAAAACAGCGCTGATATAGTACCGGATTGTAGTTTGATAACAGCAACATATCATGTAGACGGAAAGTTGCTCGGAAAGATCGGTGTAATAGGACCGACCCGTATGAAATACGGGGAAGTAACTTCTGTTATAGAATATATGAGTGAAAATCTGAACGATATGTTCAAGTTGATTGGAGGCAGCAAAAAAGATGACTAAGACAGATGTACAGGGAATGAGGCAAGATGAGGCTTCGATTCCGGAGGAAGAAATTCCGATTGAGGACGATTCTCAGAAAGAGAAGGTTGATACTGTTTCGCCGCAAAATGAAGAATTAAATACAAAGTATCTCAGGCTTGCAGCAGACTTTCAAAATTTCAGGAAAAGGACAGAGAAGGAAAAAAGTGACATTTATGCATACGCCAATGAAAAGCTCACAGGCGAATTGCTTGATGTAATAGATAATTTTGAAAGAGCACTTCAAATTTCGGAGGAAGAGAAGAATTCTTTCGTTACCGGAATAGAAATGATCTTCAAACAATTCAAAACTGTGCTTGAAAAATCAGGGCTTGAAGAAATAGAGGCAGCCGGAACGGACTTCGATCCGAACTACCATCATGCCGTTATGACTGCAGCCGAAGATGGTTTTGAAAGCGGAAAAATTATTGAAGTTTTTAAAAAGGGGTATATGCTTAATAAAAAAGTTATAAGGCCTTCCATGGTCAAAGTAGCTGAATAATTAATGTTAAAAAAACAAATTAAAATAACGAAAAGAAAGGAGAAGTGCACGGCTTTATGCTCAACATAAAGGAGCGAAGGCTGCACGGAAAATAGGAATGGGAAAAGTAATAGGGATAGATTTAGGAACTACGAACAGTTGTATGGCTGTACTGGAAGGCGGAGAGCCTACAGTAATTGCTAACGCCGAAGGTAACAGAACCACACCATCGGTAGTTGCATTTACAAAAGCAGGAGAACGCCTTGTTGGAGAAACTGCAAAAAGACAAGCCATAACAAATCCTGATAGAACTATAGCATCTATAAAAAGATATATGGGAGAAGATCACCCAACGGAGATCGACGGAAAAATATATACTCCGCAGGATATTTCAGCAATGATCTTATCAAAGCTCAAGACTGATGCCGAAAGCTATCTCGGAGAAAAGATAACAGAGGTTGTAATCACAGTGCCTGCATATTTCTCAGACGCACAGAAGCAAGCGACTAAGGACGCCGGCAAGATTGCGGGTCTGGATGTTAAGAGAATTATCAACGAGCCTACTGCCGCTGCATTGTCTTACGGTCTTGATAAAGAAGAAAGTTCACATAAAATACTTGTATACGATTTGGGAGGCGGAACATTTGACGTATCGATTCTCGAAATCGGAGACGGAGTGTTTGAAGTGCTTGCAACAAACGGAGACACAAAGTTAGGCGGTGACGACTTTGACGAAGTTCTCCTGAACTTTATGGCCGATTCATTTGCAAAAGAAAACGGCATAGATTTGAAAAAAGATAAAATGGCGCTCCAGAGACTAAAAGAAGCAGCCGAAAAAGCAAAGAAAGAGCTCTCCTCGGCTCAGACAACAAATGTAAACCTGCCTTTTATTACAGTCAACCAAGATGGACCGCTCCACTTGAATATGGATATTACAAGAGCTAAGTTTGACCAGATAATAGCAGACCTTGTAAACAGAACAATAGAGCCAATGAAGAAGGCTATGGCAGACGCAGGTGTCACGAACAACGATATTTCAAAGGTAATCCTGGTAGGAGGTTCCACAAGAGTCCCTGCTGTTCAGGAAGCTGTAAAAAAGATAACAGGTAAAGATCCGTTCAAGGGCATCAACCCTGACGAATGTGTTGCTGTAGGTGCGGCTATTCAGGCCGGGGTTCTTACAGGCGAAGTAAAGGATGTATTACTTCTCGACGTAACTCCGCTATCACTCTCAATCGAGACATTGGGTGGAGTAGCGACAAAGCTGATAGAAAGAAATACAACAATTCCTACGAAAAAGAGTCAGATATTCTCAACGGCAGCTGACAATCAGACTGCGGTTGACATCCATGTAATGCAGGGTGAAAGAGAAATGGCTACAGGGAACATAACGCTCGGACGCTTCCAGCTGACAGGTATACCTCCTGCACCACGCGGTATTCCTCAGATTGAAGTAACTTTCGATATAGATGCAAACGGTATCGTAAACGTATCCGCGAAGGATATGGGTACAGGTAAAGAGCAGAGAATTACAATTACTGCATCGACGAAACTCTCCGATGATGATATCAAAGCAAAAATCAAAGAGGCAGAGCAGTTTGCTGAAGAAGATAAGAAGAAAAAAGAAGAGGTTGAAATAAGGAACAAAGCCGAGACATTGGTATATGAGACCGAAAAATCATTGAAGGACATTGAAGCAAGCCTTTCAGATGATGAAAAAACATCGATCAATGCGGCTAAAGATGATCTTTCAAAGGCGCTGGAAAGCGGAACTGTAGAAGAAATCAAGGATAAGACCGAAAAACTGACAGAGCAGTTCCATACAATATCCGCAAAAATGTATCAGCAGGCACAAGCACAGTCAGCCGACGGTGGTGCTGCTGAAGGTGCAGGATTTGACGGGGATGCAGGCGATGGAGCCCATGACGATGTTGTGGATGCAGACTTTGAAGTTGTAGACGAAGAAAAATAAATTGATTGACCCATGGGGCTGTGGCGCTTGTCACAGCCCCGGAAGGGTTAAGTAAGAGGAAAGAATAATGGCAGATAAGAGAGACTATTATGAGGTCCTTGGGCTCAGTAAGGGTGCAAGCGATGAAGAAATAAAGAAAGCCTTCCGTAAAATGGCGATGAAATATCATCCCGACAAAAATCCGGACGATAAGGCTGCTGAGGAAAAATTCAAAGAGCTGAACGAAGCATACAGCATCTTATCGGACCCCGATAAGAAAGATAAATATGACAGGTTCGGCTTTGCGGGAGTGGATCCTAACGCAGGCTTTGGAGGTGCGGGAGGATTTAATGGCGGCTTCGGCGGCTTTGAAGATATTTTTGATATGTTTGGCGGTATGTTTGGCGGCGGGGGATTTGGCGGAAGCAGCTCTCAGCAGAGAAGAAATGCCCCTATGAAGGGCAGAGATCTTCAAAAAGCAATGAAAATAACGTTTGAAGAAGCTGTATTCGGCGTCAAAAAGCAGATTAGGATGTCTAAATATGTCACATGCGACCATTGCTCAGGAAGCGGAGCGGAACCGGGAACGTCAAAAACAACATGCCCGACCTGTAATGGATCCGGGCAGGTTAATTCTGTCCACCGAACACCTTTTGGGCAATTTCAAAGCGTCGGCCCTTGTACGAACTGTGGTGGAACGGGTAAAATTATTGAGACTCCTTGCACAGAATGCGGCGGCAGCGGCAGAGTCAAGAAAAGTGTCACGATTTCCGTCGATATCCCAGCCGGGGTAGACAATGATTCTGTCATTTCGATAAGAGGACATGGAGAACCCGGACTGAACGGAGGACCTGCAGGCGATTTATATATCGTGCTTTCAGTTGAGCCACATAAGCTGTTCAAGAGACACGGCAACGATCTTTACATCGAAATGCCGATTACATTTGCACAAGCGGCTTTGGGGGATGAGATAATAGTGCCTACCCTCGAGGATAAGGTATCATATAAAATACCTGCGGGCACGCAGCCGGATACGACATTCAGGCTGAGAGGCAAGGGCATTACACCTGCTCGCTCGAGCAGATCAGGGGACCTTTATGTCAAGGTGAACCTTGAGGTTCCGACAAAGCTTACAAACAAACAAAAGAAGGCTGTCGAAGAAATGAATAAAGCACTTGATAGCGAATGTTATCAAAAGAAAAAACGTTTTTCAGAAACGGTAAAGGATTTATTCGGCAAATAAAAAACACATAGATAAAATTGTTTTTGCTCCTCAGCAATGAGGAGCTTTTCATTTGTGGACAAGAGGGCGGAATTACTATAAAATATAAAAAGTGGATTCATAAGAGAGGAGACTTCCAATGAAATATACAGAGGTCAAAATATCTACAAATAAAAACGGGATAGAACTTCTCAGTGCGGGACTCATAAAAATCGGCATCGAAAATTTAGTAATAAACGATCCGGATGATATAGCAGATCTTCTCGACAAAAAGAACAGCTATGATTGGGATTATATAGATGAAAGCGTACTCGAACTGCAAACCGGAGAAACATACTTGACAATTTACCTTGAGGATAATGAAAAAGGTAGAGCAAGCTTTTCAGAGATTCTAAAAACGATAGACTCGTTACATAAATATTCACGAGAATCCAAAATAGATTTAGGCAGTCTTGAATATAATTATAAAGTCGTAGATGATGAGGACTGGAAAAATAATTGGAAAGAGTACTTTAAGCCTACTCATATCACCGATAGGATTGTAGTAAAGCCAACATGGGAGCAATACAATAAACAATTGGACGAGGAGCTTGTAATCGAATTAGATCCGGGGCAGGCGTTTGGAACAGGTACACACGAAACCACCTCCTGCTGCATTCGGCTTTTGGAAAAATACATCACCCCAGGCGACAAATTGCTCGATGTCGGCTCAGGATCCGGTATTCTGTCTATAGCAGGCAGGCTATTAGGTGCAAGTGAGGTTTTGGGGGTGGAAATAGACCCTGAGGCTGTAAGAGTGGGGCGCGAGAACGTCGAAATTAACGGACTTTCGGATTTTATCGAGATAGCGCAAGGAGATTTGACTGAGGGCGTAGACCTTTGTGCAGATATCGCAGTTGCAAATTTAATGGCGGATCTTGTTAAGATTCTTTCAAGAGACATTTCAAAGCACATCAAAAGGGACGGAGTATACATTTCCTCCGGGATTCTCACAGAGCTTGAAAATGATGTATCATCAAAGCTAATTGAATGTGGATTTGAAATTAAAGAAATTATACGTGATGGCGAATGGTGTGCAATCGCCGCAATAAACAGAGGAGAATAAATTAGATGGCAAGGTTGTTTGTTAATCCGGGAAACATTTTTGAAAATCATATAGTAATCGATGATAGGGATGATATAAAACACATAATAAAGGTATTGCGCCTGAAGGAAGATGATATTATTGATATTTCCGATAACCGGATGTGGGAGTACAGCTGCAAAATAAGAAGCATTCATAGCCTCAAGGTAGAGGTGGAGATAATAAAAAAGCAGAAATACGCACGTGAGCCTGAGGTAAGCATAACGCTTTTTCAAGGCATTCCTAAATCAGGGAAAATGGAAACTATAATCCAAAAGTGTACAGAGCTTGGGGTAAGGGAAATAGTGCCTGTGTGGAATGAAAGGACTATTGTAACAGACAAGGGGAACTTTTCAAAGAAAGCTGAGCGTTGGCAGAAGATTGCGGATGAAGCATCAAAACAATGCAAACGAGGCGTGATCCCTAAAATTGCTAAAGATATTAAACCCAAGGAATTGACAAGGATTCTTGCCGATTATGACCTTATCATATTTCCATATGAAAACGAACAGGATTATTCCATAAAGGATTTATTATCATCAATAGAAGCAAAGCCGCTAAACGTGGCTTTAATAATAGGCCCAGAGGGTGGATTTTCAGATGATGAGGCCAAACAAATTACTGCAATTGGAGCAAAATCCGTGACTTTGGGCAAGACTATATTGCGTACAGAAACTGCGGGGATGGCGGCAATAGCTATGATAATGTACGAGCTTGAATTATAGGAAATGGGAAACTGCTTGTTTTATTGTAATTTTATGGTATAATAAATTTTATGAGTATATAAATAAAAAGGAGAAGAGGATTAAAGATGAAGAAAAAAATTGCAGTAGTACTTTGTTTCATAATGGTAGCGATGTCACTTGCCGGGTGCTCGCAGGTTGAGCTTGATTACCTTAACCTGAGCAAGGAATTGTCATCGGAGTCATATAAAATGAGTGGTACTATGACAGGGGAAATTGACTTTGACGCGCTGACCTTGTTGATTAACGATGCAAAAAAACAATTTGTTGCATCAGAATTACAAGAAACTGATAAAACGTCAGCTGTCGAAGCTATCGCTACCGAAGACTTGTTTGGGCCGGAGATGAAAGGTATCAAAAAGATTGAAATTAATTATACCGGACTCGCCAATATGAGTGAAAATATCGTGCTTCAGCTTGATTGCGATGTACAATTTAACGGTAAAGCGTATGATATGGGGGATATGTATTTCGACGTGAGCCAAGGAGCATACATATCAAAACAAATGATGCTGGGCGCATATGAGCTTTATAAGGATATGACGCCAGGAGTATATTCTTCGTATTTTTACGGAGAATATTATAAAAATGAGCTTGTGAAAGTATTCGGAAACAACGAATATATTCATGCTGGATATTTTAACGATATGAGTAACGAAGAGAAATCTCAGATGACCTCAATTATGAGTGGAGCTTACAATAAGCAGATTAATGAAGGAGCCTTTAATTTTATAGAAAATGTATTTGATGGCTTTACAACGGGAACGGTAAGCAGGATTGGCGGAGGATTTCAAATTGCTTGTGACGGTCAGCAGGGTAAAAAGCTTATAGCGGATATGCTCCAGCATTTTATAGACAATATCGACAAAACGATGCTTGCCTATAAAAATTACACGCTTGTAACCTTAGACAATATGCACGGCATACCTGAGGGCGAAGTTGCCGAAGCAAAGACAGAGATCGAAAAAATGTTCGCAGAGGAAAATAAGGTCGTAGCGTCAATGCTTTTGTCATCTGCAAAGCAAGCATTTATCGATGCGGATAAAGCTGGCAAACTGGATTTTCTCAACGGATTTAATTATAAAGCTACAGTGAAGAAAAATGCTGGCAATTATTCAGTACAAGAAAACGCGACTCTTAAGACCGGCAATAAGGCAGTAATCTCCCTGAAAAGCACAGGGGAAGTAACTTTGCAGCCTGTAACGATAACACTTCCGACAGACGTATTAGAGCTCGACAAAGTTAAAAAGGGAATAGATGGAATTGAAAACGAACATAACCCTGTTCAATCTGCAACGATTGAATGGTGGAATGATTCGGGAGAAGATAATTGGGCAATTATAAAATATGCAAGGGATAAAAAGAGTCCGCTTGCAGAAAAGACCAGCTTCGATTTAAATGAATATTTCATAAAAGATAAAAATGTTTATTTGCCGCTTCGCACCATATCCGAAAAATTTGGAGAGGCGGTTGCATGGGATCAAACATCTAAGAAGGCATACATCGTAAGAGATAATAAACAAATTGAATTGACAGGAATCCTAAAGGATGGAACCACCTATGTAAAAGTTCGTGACTTCGAAAAGCTGGGATACGAGGTTTCATATTCATATGATAAAGAAGCTAAGATGCACACTGCCAAAATAGGTAGATAGTAGGGTTATATCACGGGATTTGGGCACTATCCCAAGTTTTATGTAAACTCTAAAACCATGTAAGATATAGAGAAATAAAGAAGGTTAAGGGCTGAGATATCAATCCTTAACCTTTGTTTGTATTATACGGCTTTTTACCCGGGAATCATCTTCTAATTACCCGCAGGCTCCGACACAATTGTGTTTTCTCGCATTTTGTAGTATTTCAACAATCTTTTCTCTTCTTCTTTTCTGTGCTGTTCAAGGTAATAATTCTCTTCTACAAAGAAGTTGCTGCGGTAAGAATCCTTGCTGTTCTTTGGCGTATATACGGGCGATTTGTGAGACTGGAGGAGCTTTGTTATTGCATATAAATCGATCCATATTTGATTAGGGCTATCCTTTTCTTTCTCATCAAATATTATCTGAATCCCATAGTGAAGATGCGGTGTGTCTATGTTATTAACATTTTCCTTGATACTGTAGCCGGTTTGACCGGTATAGCCTATCACATCGCCTGCCGTCACAGTCATACCTTCATAAATTCTGTCATTGTACGGATGATTTTTTCTCATATGAGCGTAATAATAATAGCGCTTACCGTCAAAGCTCCTTATACCAAGGCGCCATCCTCCGTATTGATTCCAGCCTTTTGCTTCGACAATCCCGCTTTCGACTGCGATAACAGGGGAACCCGTTGAGGTCATCAAATCGTGCCCGAAATGCTTCCTGCTATAGCCGTAGCTCCTACCGCTACCGAAGTCATCGTAGTGATTAAAGTAATATCCCTGTGCAATGGGAGAAAAGGCCTTAAGGCCGTACTTGCTCTCACCATTTTCCGTAAATTCACCGAGAAATCCAGAGAGAATCGCAGAATACGATTCTTGATAATAAGGAAAATATTTATAGTCAGAGGCAAGCTCTTCAATCTCAGCACCTTCCTCAATTGAGGTCCTAATTTTCTCGAGATCCGACTTTCGATAATAAGAAAATTTACCGCCGTACTTTGCAGACAAATAAGCGAGCGAATCTATCCAGCTTATATGTTTGTCTGTTTCATATGTATCTATATCGAGATTCATCGTGTCCTTCAATGCGGTAAAAGATACATTAAAATCTATCCATTTTATTTTTTCTTTATCATTGGAGATTGCAAGCATCGTATCAGGAATTCCTGTATATTGAATTAATAACACAATTGCAATAACCGCCAATAATAGAACTTGAAAGAATTTCTTTCTACAACGCATCCGGCGAGGCTCCTTTTTTTATTTTATTTAATTATAGTTATGGAAAAGCGGCTTTATTCCTATATCCTTCGTTTCTTGACTTGAGTAAATGCTTATAGTATATTTAGACAGAGGTGAGTTTTATGAAAATTGCATTCCATACTCTCGGTTGTAAGGTAAACCAATACGAAACCGAGGCATTAAAGGGAATCTTTGCAAGAAAAGAGCATGAAATAGTCGGCGAAAATGACGTCGCTGATTTGTATATTATAAACACCTGCAGTGTTACAAGCCTGGCTGACAGAAAATCAAGGCAGTATATAAGAAGAATGAAAAAGAAAAACCCCGAGGCTATTGTACTCGTTACCGGGTGCTATTCACAGACTGCACCTGATGAAGTTGCGGCCATCGAGGGTGTTGATATAGTTACCGGCACAAATGAAAAACGTAACATACCCAAATATGTGGACGAATTCATGAGCAGACGGTCGAATTCGAGTGTTTCCGGCATTGCGTCAATCCTCGATATCCCGGACAATTCGGAGCCGGAGCTTCATATTCTTCGATATGAAGAGCTTGAGACTTACGAGGAAACCGGCATAATAACTTTGCCCGAATCGCGGACGAGGGCGTATATTAAAATTCAAGAGGGCTGCGATCGATTTTGCTCATATTGTATTATTCCGTATGCAAGGGGGAAATCACGCTCAAGAAGCCCTATCAGCGTGATAAATGAAGCTAAAGCCCTTGTTGAAAAAGGATTCAAAGAAATAATACTAACCGGGATAAATACGGCTCTTTACGGAAGTGAGCCCGACTTTGAGTATAAGGGAGACAAAAGAGGAATAGAAATTATTATCTCCCTTATAAATGAGATAGAAGGTGACTTTAGGATAAGGCTTTCGTCCCTTGAACCTACTGTAATAAACAAGGATTACGTTTCGGGACTGTTCAAATACGATAAGCTATGTCACCACATACATCTATCAGCACAAACAGGTAGCGACAACATACTCGGACAGATGAACAGAAAATACAGCAGGGAAGATTATCTGGATATAGTAAGGCAACTAAAGGCCTTTGATCCGCATTATGGCATAACAACCGATATTATAGCCGGCTTTCCGGGTGAAAGTGATGCTGATTTCAGAGACAGTCTTACACTGATCGATGAGGTCGGATTTTGCAAGGTGCACGCTTTCAATTATTCAAAGAGACCGGGGACAAAGGCAGCAGAAATGAAATCACATATTGCTCCTGCAGTCAAGAGCAAGCGAACAGCAGAGCTTATAAAAGCCGGAGAGCAGACCGCAAAACTCTTCTTTGAAGGCTGCATAGGCACAATGCGAAGGGTGCTTATAGAGGAATTTGATGTTGCGGCATCATGTTTTATAGGGTATACTGATAACTATATAAAAACATATATTTCGGACACAAAACAATATAGTTCCGGTGAATTTGTTGATGTAATTCTAACAGAAATTTACAAGGACGGTATGAGAGGAGAGTAGATATGGCAGATTGTATATTTTGCAAGATAGCAAATAAGGAAATACCTTCAAATATTGCTTATGAAGATGAAAAGATTGTGTGTTTCCACGATATGGAACCGCAGGCCCCGGCGCACGTCCTCATAATCCCCAAAAAACATATTGCCTCACTTGACGATATGACAGAAGAGGACAAAGAGCTTCTTGGGTATTTGATGTTCAAGGTTCAGGATATTGCTGCGCTTCTTGGGCTAAAAAACGGCTATCGCCTTGTCAACAACTGCGGAGAAGACGGAATGCAGACAGTTAAGCACGTGCATTTCCACTTGCTCGGGAAAAGAAAGCTCACTTGGCCACCAGGTTGATTTTTCACTCAAAAGACTGCCTTATGCTGTTTCTTGCTTTGTAATTTTGTATTAATCAAAAGATGCGTAGCAGGCTTTGGGAGAATAAAAAACATTGGAGATATAATAAATACAAAAAATGCTTGCTAAAGCGGACAAATAATAGTATAATGCTAATGTTATATATGCAAATGACCCGTTCAAAATGAATTTGATTGTGATTTCAGAAAAGGTCAGGAGGTGATTCAAAGCATGGCACAGGTAGTTGTAAGAGAAAATGAAAGTCTCGAAAGCGCTCTTAAAAGATTTAAGAGATCTTGCGCGAGGGATGGCGTAATGTCCGAACTCAGAAAAAGAGAACATTATGAAAAACCAAGCGTAAAAAGAAAGAAAAAATCAGAGGCTGCGAGAAAAAAGGCTAAAAAGTACTAAAAAGAAGGTGTTATTAATGACCTTAAAAGATAGGTTGAATGAAGACTTCAAGACCTCGATGAAAAACAAGGATGGAGTCAGAAAAGATACTATAAGCTTCACAAGAGCTGCAATTAAGCAATTTGAAGTGGACAATAGAGGGGAAACTCTCGACGATGCCGGCATTGTTGCGATTATCGCCAAGCAGGTAAAAATGAGAAAAGATGCCCTCCCTGATTTTGAAAAAGCAGGAAGAACGGATTTAGCTGATGCATATAAAGCAGAGATTGAAGTACTTACCGAATACTTACCAAAACAGTTAAGTGCCGGTGAAATTCTTGAGATTGTCAAAGAAGTCGCGGCAAGCATGGGAATAGAATCAGGCAAGCAGAACATGGGCAAGCTCATGGGCGCTGTTATGGGTAAAGTAAAAGGCGTAGCCGACGGGAACGATGTCAAAAGCGTCGTGGAAGAATTTCTCTCATAACAACATATAATAAAATCAAACAACTCGATTTGCTCGGGTTGTTTTTTTTAATTTATACGCATACATTAATATGTGAGTGAAATTCAGCAAGTAATAACCTTGCGAATTTCTTGCATGAGGACTACCGAGTTTTACTACGCAAATAGCGGTAGCTCTGAAAACAACGATAAGGTGGTGCAGCATGGGATTCAGCGATGATTTTTTATACGACTTTTCATTTTCACTTCCAAGGATTTTGGTTAGCGGCAAAACATGTATTCTCGACAATATAAAAAGGATTGTCATGTTGTCCGAAAAGGAAATAATTATTTATAACGGGCAACGGTATACTGCCGTAAGCGGCAATGAACTTTCAATTCGAGAAATTAACGACGAAAGGATGCTGGTGCAGGGTGAGATTGAAAAAATCGAGTTTTTCGGCACACAAATGCAGGATAAAGATTGAGGGCTTTGAAATTGATAAGCTCATCTCTGCATGTATCGATAAAAAAATACATATAAAAGACATAAAATTTACAAATAATCTTGAAGCAATTATGACTGTGAAAAAGGATGATGTCAATAATATAAATAAGCTTGCAAAAAATAAATATAGAGTAACAGTTTTATCGCAAGCAGGGTATATATACGCATTATCTTTGCTTATAGGGAAAAAAGCTTTGATTGCAGGGCTTGCGGTATTCATCATAGCGGTATATTATCAGAGTATGTTCATAAGTGAGGTAAGAATATACGGCTATGAAAAGCTTACAGAGAGTGAGATAAGAACGAGCTTAATGGATGTGGGTATTTACGAAGGAGCGAAAAAATTCCGCCACAAAGATCAAATTGAGGATGCTAAAATTCACCTTTATCAAGAGCTTGCACCTCTTGCATTCGTTGAAATCCATTATAGAGGCGGGCTTGCGGAAATAACACTGGCTGAAGGTAATAGAATAAGCCCGAAGCAGCTCTCGTCAGAAAATGCGCCTTGTGATATCGTCGCAGAGAAGGATGGGTACATTCATGATATTATAGTCAAGCAAGGTGTTAAAGCTATTGAGCCCGGAGAATTTGTCACACCGGGTCAGGTGCTTATAAGCGGATTTGTTCCAATAAAATATACAACTTATGGAGAAAAAGACGAAAATGCTGGTAAATATGTTCATGCTGAGGGTATAGTAACAGTTAAAGCACCTCACAGATTTAAGTTTTATATTACGCCGGATATAATATTAAGTACATCCGGGGGCGATACAGTAGCTATTGTGAGAAATAAAAATGAAACCGATTACGAATTGGTAAAAAGAGTTTCGGACAAAATGGTTAGAAGGTACATCAAAGAAAAATTACAGGATAAGGCTTATATTACAAATAAAAGTTTGAATTTCAGGCAAAAAGAAAATATAATAGAAGTTGATGTGCTTTTTGAAGCTACCGAAGAAATAGGAATAGAACAGGAGATAATGAATGATACTTGAAAGCGGTATGGAAAGAACCGAGCTTTTTGGGAATTTAGATGCTAATTTAAAAATCATAGAGGAATATTACGGAGTTCAAGTTGTTGATCGCAATAATGAAATCAATATAATCGGCGGGACGGCAGTCAATAAAGAAAAAGCCGAAAAGACGATAAAAGAACTCATTGATATAATAAAATCCGGGGAGCACCCGGATTCACAAAAAATAAATTACGTTATAACGCTTGTTGATAAAGGGATATCATATAAAGAAAGCAATGTAGGCAAGGATATCTTGTGCTTTACACATATGGGGAAACCCCTTAAGCCAAAAACTCTTGGTCAGAAGAAATATACCGACAGTATCAGAAAAAAAGAAATCGTGTTCGGCGTAGGACCGGCAGGCACAGGTAAAACATATCTCGCTGTTGCGATGGCTATACAGGCATATAAGAACAAGCAGGTTCAAAAAATTATACTTGCGCGTCCCGCTGTTGAAGCCGGGGAGCGTCTTGGATTTTTGCCAGGCGACTTGCAGGAGAAGGTTGACCCTTATCTTAGACCTCTTTATGATGCTCTTTACGATATACTAGGCAAAGACACGTCTATGCGCCTGAAGGAAAAGGAAGTCATAGAGGTTGTGCCGCTTGCGTATATGAGAGGCAGAACATTGGACAACGCTTTTATAATTTTGGACGAGGCCCAAAATACCACAAGAGAGCAGATGAAAATGTTTCTTACCAGAATGGGTTTTGGGAGTAAGGTGGTAGTTACGGGCGACGTTACTCAAATTGACCTTCCGAGAGGCAAAAGATCCGGGCTTCTCGAAGCCGTTGATATTTTAAATAACCTAAAGGATATTGATTTCTGCTTCCTTAAGGATATCGATGTGGTCCGACACGAGCTTGTAAAGAAGATAATAAATGCTTACGACGCATATTACGAGAATAATCCGCAAGGTGAAGAGGAATAAGACGAGGGAAGCAAAATTTATGGGAATAATATACGATGAAACGCAAATAGACCAGGATTTGATAAATCATTTTCAAAGAGCGGCTTTATGCTGCTTAAACGAGGAACAAATACCCGGTGATGATGTCGAGATTAGTCTTACCTTTGTAACGCTCGACGAGATAAAAGAAATAAATTGTGAGTACAGAGGTAAGGATATAGCGACCGATGTACTTTCGTTTCCTCAATATGAGAGGGAAGATTTAGATAAAATTGTAGACGACAAAGGGTCTGTGATATTGCTCGGGGATGTTGTTATATGTCCGCAAAAGGCGCAGGAGCAGGCTACAGAGTTTTCTCATTCAAAGGAGAGAGAACTGACTTATCTCTTTGTTCATAGCATTTTCCATTTACTTGGATACGATCACATGCAAGACGATCAAAAATCCGTTATGAGGCAAAAGGAAGAAAAGGTGATGGCTCTTTTAGGACTGGAAAGGGAGGCGCAGATATGACCAACTACGAATTGATTTTAACGGCATACGAGGTTATAGAAAATTCATACGCACCTTATTCAGGATTCAATGTAGGGGCCGCTTTGCTAGCCGAATCCGGTAAGATTTACACTGGAGTCAACGTTGAAAATTCGTCATATGGTGCGACCATATGTGCGGAGAGGACAGCCTTCGTAAAAGCTATATCCGAGGGGGAACGTTCATTTAAAAAACTCGCAGTAGTATCTTCCGGAAGAGATTTGACATGGCCCTGTGGAATATGCAGACAGTTCTTTTCCGAATTCTGTAATGACAATTTTGAAATTATAAGCGGCGACAAAGAAGGAAACATCAAAGTTTACACGCTTAGCGAGCTTTTTCCGGAGGGATTTAAATTATGAAGAGTGGATTTGTAGGAATAATAGGTAGACCAAATGTTGGGAAATCAACACTTCTCAATTCTATTTTGGGAGAGAAAATTGCGATAACTACGAACAGGCCTCAAACAACGAGAAACAGCATAAGAGGGATATATACAAAATTACCGGAACACTATGAAGATGGCGGCATACAGATTGTTTTCATTGACACTCCCGGCATACATAAACCTAAAAGCAAGCTGGGTGAATATATGACCGAAAAGGCAGTAAATACATTTAAAGAGGTTGATGTAATCATGCTTCTTGTAGATGATGAAATAACATCGGGTCCCGGGGACAAGTATATTCTGAATATGATAAAGGATGTAAATACTCCAAAAATATTAATTATAAATAAGACGGATCTCTTAGAGCCCGATAAATTTAAGAGAATATATGATTATTATGAATCTACGGGCGTGTTTGACAAGATATACGGTATATCTGCCGTAACAGGACAAAACGTCGATGTTATTATGTCAGAGCTCGAGCAATATATTGATGAGGGACCAATGTACTTTCCTCAGGATATGGTAACGGATCACCCGGAGCGATTTATAGTAAGTGAAATAATACGAGAAAAGCTGCTTCTTTATCTTGAAGATGAGGTTCCGCACGGCGTTGCCGTTGAAATAGAGTCGTACAAGGAAGAAAAGAACATAATTCGGATAGGTGCGGTGATATACTGTGAAAGAAAATCTCACAAGGGTATAATCATCGGAAAGGAAGGCAAGAAGCTAAAAGGAATAGGTAAGAGTGCGAGAATAGAGATAGAAGCCCTGCTCGGAATGAAGGTTTTTTTAGAGCTATGGGTAAAGGTAAGAGAAAACTGGAGAAACAGCGATACGGCATTGTCAAACTTTGGATATAAGGAATAACGGATGTATATTGATACGGAAGGGATCATATTGAAACAGACAAAGGCGACAAACGGCCGAAGAATGATTGTCTTGTTTTCAAAAAAATATGGGAAGATAAGCGCCGGCACAGGAATAACCGAAAAAGGAAAAGGTAAGTCCGCTCTTGCAATGCGCCCTTTCACATTCGGAAGATATGAGCTTTACAAAAGTAGATATAATTATAATATAAACAATGCGGAAGCCATTCGGAGCTTTTATGCTATAGGCGAGGATATAGATAAATATATGTATGCCTCATATGCTCTGGAATTTACCGATAAACTTCTTGAAGAGGATAAGGCTTCACCACGTTTTTTTGAGTTACTTATAGAATACTTTGATTTGATGTCGGAGAGAAAAAAAGACTATGATACATTACTCTTGGCTTTTCAGGTAAAGTCCCTATTTTTAATGGGAGTAATGCCTATTTTGGATAGTTGTGCTATTTGCGGATGCGATGCCGACCCTGTCGCATTTAGTGTACCGGATGGGGGAGCGATTTGCGCGGAATGTAGAAATAATCTTCCTGAAGATGTGAATGTTTCGTTGATTTTCAATCTAAATTTTGGTATAGTAAATATATTGAAGTTTTTTGTGAAAAACCCTTTAAGAAGCTTGGAAAAAATTACTTTGGAAGAAAGTATTCGAAATCCTCTTATACGAATAATAAGAGAGTATTGCAAATATCATATGGACATAGGAAATCTAAAAAGTGAGATCTTTTTAAAATGATGTTGAAGTAAAAATAACAGGAGGTTGAATTATGAGTATTACATTAGAGAAAATTGAACTTGTAAAAGACAGAACAGGCGTAAGCTATAAAGAGGCAAAAGAGGCACTCGAAGCAACTGATGGCAGTGTAGTAGATGCGATTATAAATATTGAAGAAGGAATAGATGAAAATGCTAAAACACACTTTAACGGCTATGCCGAAAATGTAGTTGAAAAAGTTAAAGTATTAGTAAAAAAAGGGAATGTATCGAGAATTCTGGTTAAGAGAGATGAAGAAATCATATTAAATCTACCGGTAAACATAGGAATCCTAGGAACAATTATAGCACCGTTTGCTATGCTTGTTGGCGTCGTTGCCGCTTTTGGAACAAAATGCGTTATAGAAGTTGTTAAGGATGACGGAACGATTATAGATGTCAGCGAGATGGCGTCGGATGCAGCGGATTATGCAAAGGAAAAAAGCTCTGTAATTGTAGATGGCTTTAAAGATAAAAGCTCTGTGATAATAGACGAAATCAGAGAAAAAGGTGAGGACGTTTATGAAACGGCAAGAGAGAAGGGCTCAGATGTATACGAGACTGTAAAGGAGAGAGCTGACTCAATAAAAGAAAAGGTTCTCAATGATGATGAAGACGATGATGAAGAACTAAAATAAAAATAAAAATATAGAGGTTAATTATGAGCACAGGAATAACAATGGATAAGATTGTTGCGATGGCAAAAAACAGAGGATTTGTATACCCGGGATCCGAGATTTACGGAGGGCTTGCAAATACATGGGATTACGGTCCTTTGGGTGTTGAATTTAAGAATAATGTAAAAAAAGCATGGTGGAAGAAATTTGTGCAGGAGTCAAAATATAATGTTGGGCTCGATGCTGCAATTTTGATGAATCCAAAGACTTGGGTGGCTTCCGGTCATGTAAACAGCTTCGCAGATCCGCTTATAGACTGCAAATCGTGTAAGGCACGTTTTAGAGCAGATAAGCTTATCGAAGCGTATGCCAATGACAACAATTTAGGAGAAATGAATGTTGACGGATGGCCAAACGAAAAGATGACTCAGTTTATCCAAGAAAAGAATCTAGTATGCCCGGAATGCGGCAAAAATGATTTTACGGGAATAAGGCAGTTCAACCTTATGTTTAAGACATTCCAAGGGGTCACTGAAGACTCTCAATCGGAATTGTTTTTAAGACCTGAAACCGCACAAGGGATATTTGTAAATTTCAAGAGCGCACTAAGAACATCCAGAAAAAAAATACCTTTCGGTATAGCGCAAATAGGAAAATCATTCCGTAATGAAATCACGCCAGGTAACTTTACTTTTAGGACTAGAGAATTCGAGCAGATGGAACTTGAATTTTTCTGCAGTCCTGATAATGATTTGGAGTGGTTTGAATATTGGAGAAATTATTGTGTTGATTTCCTTAAGACATTGGGATTAAAAGAAGAATGCTTCAGACTCAGAGAACATGAGAAGGAAGAGCTTTCTCATTACAGTAAGGCTACTGTGGATATAGAATATTTATTCCCATTCGGATGGGGAGAGCTTTGGGGTATTGCCGACAGAACAAACTATGACTTGAAACAACATATGGAACACTCTGGTCAAGATATGAGTTATGTCGATCCCGAGACAAACGAAAAATATGTTCCGTATTGCATAGAGCCGTCAGTGGGAGTGGACAGAGTAGCTCTTGCTTTCTTGTGTGATGCATATGAAGAAGAAATATTAAAGGGAGAAGATGGTAAGGAAGATAAGAGGACAGTTCTTCATCTCCATCCGGCTCTCGCACCTTATAAAGCCGCAGTTCTACCTCTTGCAAAAAAACTTGCATCTGTCGCAGAACCGATATACGAAGAGCTTGCAAAGCATTTCATGGTGGATTACGATGTTTCAGGATCTATAGGTAAGCGTTATAGACGTGAAGACGAGGTCGGTACACCTTTCTGTATTTGCGTTGATTTCGAGACTGAAAATGACAATTGTGTCACTGTCAGAGATAGAGATACAATGCAACAAGTAAGAATACCTGTGAGTCATTTAAAAGCTTACATCGAAGAAAAATTGTTATTTTAACTTATTGTTTAAAATAAAAAAAAGTTTTATTAAAAGGAATAACAAGGAGAAAAGTAATGGGACAATTTGTGTATTCATTCAACGAAGGTTCAAAGGACATGAAAAGCCTTCTTGGCGGCAAGGGTGCAAATCTTGCTGAAATGACCAAAATCGGGCTCCCCGTACCGTTTGGATTTACGGTAACGACAGAAGCTTGCAACAAATACTATGCAGATGGAAAGAAGATGTCAAAGGAAGTTATCGATCAGACTTTTGAAAAGCTTGCTGAGCTTGAAAATGTAATATCGAAGAAGTTTGGCGATCCAACAAATCCGTTATTGGTATCAGTTAGGTCGGGAGCTGTATTTTCGATGCCGGGTATGATGGATACTATATTAAACCTCGGTCTTAATGATGAAACTGTTGAAGGAATGTCAAAGCTTACAGGGAATGAAAGATTTGCTTTT
The DNA here is from genome assembly GCA_028704515.1 of Eubacteriales bacterium. Lineage (GTDB taxonomy): Bacteria > Bacillota > Clostridia > Peptostreptococcales > Anaerovoracaceae > UBA1440. The sequence goes on along the minus strand of JAQWFH010000013.1, from coordinate 5,819 downwards.
GACAGCTACAGAAGATTCATCCAGATGTTCGGTGATGTAGTTTTAGATATAAGCAAAAGTAAATTCGATGAGATATTTGATGCAAAAAAAGAGGAAAAGGGCTACGAAGTTGATATTGATTTAAAGAGCGATGATCTAAAGGCTATCATCGCAAGCTATAAGGCATTGATCAAAAAGGAAGTCGGAAGAGACTTCCCACAAGATCCAAAAGAGCAGCTTATGGAAGCTATAATGGCTGTATTCCGTTCATGGAATAATGAAAGAGCCGTGCTCTACAGACAGCTGAACAATATACCTTCATCTCTTGGTACTGCGGTTAACGTTCAGTCTATGGTATTCGGAAACATGGGAGACACATCGGGAACGGGTGTCGCCTTTACAAGAAATCCGGCTACCGGAGAGAACAAGATATTCGGTGAATTTCTCGTCAATGCACAGGGAGAGGACGTTGTAGCAGGTATCAGGACTCCTTTACCAATAGATGAGATGGCGGTAAAATTCGAATCCGTTTATAAAGATTTTGTAAAAATTGCGGAGCTTCTTGAAAAGCATTATACAGATATGCAGGACATGGAGTTCACAATAGAAAACAATAAGCTATTTATGCTCCAAACAAGAAGCGGTAAAAGAACAGCCGCAGCCGCAGTAAAAGTTGCGGTAGATATGGAAAAAGAAGGGCTGATAGACAGGAAGACAGCTATAACAAGAATTGATCCTGCTCAAATAGACCAGCTTCTTCACCCAACATTCGATCCTATTGAAATAAAAAAAGCAGTTAAACTTGCGAAGGGTCTTGCGGCATCGCCGGGAGCATCTTACGGAAAAGTTTATTTCAATGCCGCATCTGCGGAAGTGGCAGCTGCAACCGGCGAAAAGGTAATACTTGTAAGGCTTGAAACCTCTCCTGAGGACCTTGCCGGCATGGTAGCCGCAGAAGGCATTTTGACTGCAAGAGGAGGAATGACATCTCACGCAGCAGTAGTTGCAAGAGGGATGGGCAAATGTTGCGTATCCGGCTGTACAGGGATCAAAGTAAATGAGAAAGAAAAATTGTTTGAAGCAGGCGGCAGAATATTCAAAGAAGGTGCATATATTTCACTTGACGGAAGCACCGGGGATGTTTACGAGGGGCTTGTGAAGACAGTAAAGGCTGAGCTTTCCGGAGACTTCAACACTATTATGAAGTGGGCCGATGAAGTCAGAGTACTTAAAGTTAGAGCAAATGCTGATAATCCAAAGGATGCGCAGCAAGCAATAGAATTCGGAGCAGAAGGTATTGGACTTTGCAGAACAGAGCACATGTTCTTCAATGAAGAAAGAATTCCAGCCGTAAGAAGAATGATTCTTGCCGATTCGGAAGTAGAGAGAAGAGAAGCTCTTGCATTCCTGCTTCCTTACCAAAAGGAAGACTTCAAGGGAATCTATGAAATAATGGGCGACAGACCTGTAACAATAAGGCTTCTCGATCCGCCTTTGCATGAATTCCTACCGCACACTGATGAAGAAATAGAAATTCTTTCTAAACAAATCAATGTTCCGTTTGAAAAGCTCAAGAAAAAGACCTTAGATCTGCACGAGTTCAACCCTATGCTCGGCCACAGAGGCTGCAGACTTGCCGTAACATATCCTGAAATTGCTGAAATGCAGGCAGAGGCTATTATTACTGCTGCAATTGAGCTTAAGAAGGAAAAAGGCATGGAAATTATCCCAGAGATAATGATTCCTCTAATAGGGCTTGAAAAAGAGCTTGCATTTGTTAAGAATACTGTTGTAGATACAATTAACAGATGCTTTGAAAAACAGGGAGTAAAAGTTGAATATCTCGTAGGTACTATGATTGAAGTACCTAGAGCTGCTCTCACTGCGGATGAAATTGCAAAAGAGGCTGAATTCTTCTCGTTCGGAACAAACGACCTAACTCAGATGACGTTTGGATTCTCAAGAGATGACACAAACGAAATCATAAATCAATACAGAGAATTGCTTATATTTGAAGAAGATCCGTTCCAAACAATAGATGTTGCGGGAGTTGGTAAGCTGGTTGAGATGTCCGTTAAACTCGGCAGACAGACGAGACCTACAATTAAGCTCGGAATATGCGGAGAACATGGTGGAGATCCGAAGACAGTTGAATTATGCCACAATATCGGACTTAATTATGTATCCTGCTCACCGTTCAGAGTTCCTATAGCAAGACTGGCAGCAGCGCAAGCTGTAGTAAAAGCTGAGGGAAACAATCATACGGCTGATAAATAAGCATTAAAAAGACAAAACCCCCATCCTCGAACACAAATCCGAAGGCGGGGGTTTTTATATAAGGTTAATCCGGCAAAATAATAATAAAGAGAGAGACAATATGGAGATTAGAAATTTATATACATTCCTGCAGGTTGCTTCAATGCAAAATTTCACACAAGCCGGACATGCACTGGGATATTCACAGTCAAATGTAAGCGCTCAAATAAGACAACTTGAGGATGAAATAGGTGTTAAGCTCTTTGACAGAATCGGGCGCAGTGTTCTCTTGACTCAATACGGGAGAGAATTTATTCCTTATGCGCAACAAATAGTATCCATTTCGGAAAAGATGGGGAATTTCATGCGAAGTGAACACGAAATGACGGGAACATTGAATATTGGTATGGTGGAATCTTTATTTAATACATGCTTTGAGCCGTTTATACGTGAATACAGCAAACGTTTTCCAAAAATAAAAATTGATTTGACCATAAATGGAACAAGAGCTTTGCAGGAGCTTATGAGAAAAGGTCTATTGGATGTGGCCTGTATAATCGACGAGCCTTTATTGAAATCAAAATGGATGTGCCCCTATGAAAAAGTGGTAAAAATAATCCCGATAGCCAATAGTAGTCATGCATTTGCAAGTAAAGCCGGTATAAGTTTAAATCAATTGTCAAACAATAAAATTATATTTATGGAAGAGGATGCCCCGTACAGTCTGAACGTACGTAAATTTCTAATTTCTGAAGGGATTGAAATTGAATCATTATTAACTATGCAAAGTACAGGTATGGCGGTTCGCCTTGTCGAAAGCGGTGATTACATTTCTTTCTTACCGGGCTACACGGCAAGAGAGGCAATTGAACAGGGGACGATTGTAATACTGGATATTTTGAAATTCGATCAAACGCAGTCAGTCCAAATTATACTCCATGAAAACAAGGTTATCACTCCACAAATAGAGGGATTTTTGGAAGAAGCGGCGTCTATATTTGATACGATGCTTCCGACCTCAAGCAAGATAGAGGCATAATATTGATAATTTTTTATCAATCAATCGATTTTAATGATTATCATCATCAAAACCATTTATTTGTTTTGAAGTAAGTGCCATGATACTCTTAGGTGAGAAGTAAATAACTTTAGTTAATTAAATGGAGGACAGAAAAATTGGATAAAAAGAAATTAAAGAAAACTACATTGGCGGTGCATGCCGGAACAAGAAAAGACGACGCATTCGGTGCAATCAACGGTCCTATTTATATGACATCAAACTATAGGCTTCCTAGCGATGGAACCTTTATAGATTGGAGCGGTTCAAATACTAATATTTATGCTCGTAATAGAAATGTTAATCAGATGGTATTGCAGGAAAGACTTTGTGCGCTTTCCGGCGCGGAAGACTGCGTGATATTTGGTAGCGGTGTGGCAGCTTTGGCCGGAATATTTACGACTTTCCTTGACAGCGGCGATCATGTAATCGTTTCAGAGGTTTGTTACAGTGCCACAAATATCCTGCTGCGCAAGGTATTCCCTAAGAAATATAACATAGAATCTTCATTTGTTGACACTACAGATATAGAAGCAGTAAAAAAAGCAATTCGCCCGAATACAAAATTGATACATCTGGAATCCCCTGGTAATCCGACAACGGGATTGACGGATATCGCCGCAGTCGCAGAGATTGCACACAAGAATAACGCATTGGTTTCTGTTGATGCTACATTCGGAAGTCCAATTTTGGTAAACCCTACCCTTTTAGGTGCGGATCTTGAAATCCACAGCATGACAAAATATATCAACGGCCACGGCGACTCAATCGGTGGATGCGTGCTTTCAACAACTGAGAACATAGACAAATTAAAAGAGCTCGCATTAGTAAACTACGGCGGAGTCCTCAGCCCATTTAATGCTTGGTTGGTCTCACGTGGATTGGCTACATTGCCTTTGAGAATGGCACAGCATAGCAAGACTGCCTTGAAGGTAGCCGAATTCTTAGAAGCTGCACCTGAGGTTCGTTTTGTAAGCTACCCAGGTCTGAATAGCCATCCGCAGCATGAGCTTGCAAAGAAAACTATGGGTGATCAATTCTCGGGCATGATTGCCTTTGATATTAACGGTGACCAAGAGGTGCATCAGAAATTTATAAATGCGCTCAATCTAGTTACACACGCAGTGTCATTGGGCGATATTGAAAGCTTGATTATATACTATGATCAGGAAAGCGACAAACTCCCGTATTATCCTGAAATCTACAGAAAAGGATTTTTCCGTTTCAGCGTAGGATTGGAAGACGCCGATGACTTAATTGAAGATATTCAGCAGGCATTTAAAGCTTGTGGCGTAAAAAAAAAATAAAGTTGATTAATTAATTAAATAAATAAAAAAACCCCACCTTCTGCTAAATTAGAGGCGGGGTTTTTTGATAAGTAAGTAAAATATTTTTACCTAGGTTGAGGTCTGTGTGGGCGAGAAGGTCTTGAAGGCGCACTGCAGGAATCACCTCCGCTGCCGCAAGGATCACAACAGTCATCAGCCCTACAAGGGTCACAGCAATCATTAGATCTGCAAGGATCGCATTCGCGCGCACAATCTCTTACATCGCAAGCTTCTTCCTCACCACAATTTTCTATTGTATCCGATTCTTTTATCTGAGGTGGAAATAATGTTGGAAATATAGTGCATATTGCATTTTGCTGTGGAGATAACTGTGCCATTCCTGTCGATAATACACAAATTTGAACAGGAACTACAATTTTCTTTTCGCAAGTAACGCATAAGGCTATTATAAGATTTCCGCTTACTCTTCCGTCAGGAGCTACACAAAGGTCTCTTCCTATGTTGTTTGTCGCAAGTCGCGTTTCACACAATATGTTGCAGAATTCTGTAAATCTTGGCATAAATACAGCATTTGTAGATGGCATGCACATTTCAAAGAAATTGGTAAGAATCAGAGGCTGATTTTCTGTTGCAATGTTTACCTCTGCACAAACTGTAAACACTGTCTCGTTATTGCAACGGTCGCAAAGCAAAAGATCTAAGTAAACCAGTACATTACCGGATATTGATATGTGCTGCGTGCCAAATATAGGGGTACCCATGCATTTATCATCGCATTCAGAAGTTTCTGCATATAATATTCTCTCTGAAAAACTTCCATCGGGACCGATTAGCTTAAGTTGCTCTCCACTTGCATTTTGCAGAAATGTAGCGCCTGAAATGCTTGTGTTCACGTCAAGTTTTAAGTTCCTTGCATCATCCACATTTTCGGGATTAAAAAATCTCTTACAGCGGATGTCTATTACTCTTTTAACTCTGTAGTCCCTCGGAAGCACCGGAGCAAAGTCTTGATTCTGAACTGTTTTCATTCCTTGTAGGTTGAAAAGAACTGCATCATATACCTTCTGTACATAAAGAGGTTCAGTCACTACATCTTCAAGACGGCCGGAAAACTCACAAAGTGTGTTGGCGTTGCAGCAATTCTGATAGAGGTCACCTGTCGCTCTATTGCCGAAACAACTCATATGTTTCCCTCCTTTTTTGGATCCATAATATTTCTTAAATAATATATGAAAAAG
>JAQWFH010000076.1 GCA_028704515.1 Eubacteriales bacterium | reverse complement strand
AACTTACGCTGTTCCCAAGCTTCAGTGAATCCGGAAAAACGAATGGAAGGTTTATTTTTCTCAGCCATATCACTCACACATTAGCAGCGATTTGAACTCGCTGAGACCTTTCATATCGTACTCGTTGCCTTCAAGTTGATCGATCATTATAAAGAGATGCTGTACGGTTTCTTTTATTTCTTCTTCAATCTGAAAATATGTGGTTTCATATTTTTTTTGCAATTCAATAATCTTGCCGGTCAAGTTATCAACAATGGTATCGGGAAGCTTGTAAATGTTTAAAATCAAGCTTTCTATCCACTTCTTGTCAATTAAGTCGAGAACCTGACTGTCGGAAAGCGTCTCAATCGTTTCTTTTGTCAAGGAATGAAGAGTTGCACTGTCTTTTTTGACTTCGACCTTCAATTCTTTTTCTTCCTTTATTAAGCCCTCTGCTTTAGTGAGTTTTTCGAGCAATGCAAAAATCTCTTCCCCCGGACGCTCGGTTTTCAATTCTTTCAATTCTTTCAGTTTTTTAGAGAGTTCTTTGGCTATGAAGGCATCACCATCTTGGGTCAACATATCTTTGCACGACTCCTTCTCATCCTCAGTCATAGAGTCGAGAATCTCATCATATTCCGACGGAATTTCCGCAAGCCTGTTTTCTTTATTCTTAAGAGCATCGGATTCCGGTTTGAGAAGCGTAGACTGAACAAGCTCAAAAGGAAGGATACGCCCAACCCAACCTTCTTGAATTTCTTGATCTCTACCTTCTTTTTTCTTGATTACAATATTAGGATCGACCTTTTTTGTTGCTTCAAAGCCTTCTGTATGAATAATTTCCAAATCGATGGCTATTTTGTTCCATTCATCATCAAGTAATTGATATGCCTCATATTTGTCGATGAGCGGAATGCCTTGCAAACGTTTGAAAATGTCGTCACTGAGTATGTTTTCCTCTTGTGAGATAATCAAATCACTTATTTTATCAAATAGCTCTGATCTGAGATATGGCGCAAAGCTTTCAAAGGCAGCGTCAAAACTAGCTTCAAAGGCAGTCACATCGTCATTCCCTTTAATCGTAGCTTTAATATCTTCAATTGCAAGCGTTACATATGGCGTGCCCGTGTCCTTAAATAAGGCGGTTTTTAAATTTGGGAATGCAGCCCATACATCTTTGAGCTCATCAATCTCGGCTTTGGGAATACCACCAAACATAGAAGCGTAAATATCCCAAGTCTCTGCCTTTTCGGACGTGTCAACGTAACGGGGGATGTTCAAATTGTATTCGTTCTGACGGATTTCTTCCCTACTGACCACGCGCGAAAACTTATCTGTGCTTATTCTTTCTGCTACCACATCAGAGATTCTTTTAATGTCCGATGCTCTTAGCTTATTATTCTTGCCTTCTTTGATAAAACCCTTAGAAGCGTCGATGATGAGGACATCGGTATCGTCTCGTTTTTGCTTCAGCACTATAATAACAGTAGGGATGCCCGTCCCAAAGAAGATGTTAGCTGGAAGTCCAATGATGGCATCAATATGGTTGTTCTCAATAAGGTTCTTGCGAATTTCCCCTTCTTCTCCTCCTCGGAAAAGAACGCCGTGCGGCAATACAATAGTCATGATTCCGTCCGGCTTGACATGGAACAAGTCATGAAGGAGGAAAGCGTAGTCTGCTTTTCCCTTAGGCGCCAATCCAAAGCGAGCATAGCGGGGATCAGCCTCCTTATTGCTCGGATCCCACACCTGAGAATAGGGAGGATTTGATACAACAGCATCTACATATAAGGGGTTGTAGGTATTAATTGGGTCGTTGTCGTCGAAATACGGCCAGTCTTCCTCCAATGTATCTCCGTTGCGGGTTACAATATTGTCAGGCTTGATCCCGCGCATAACAAGGTTCATCCTTGTAAGGTTGTATGTGTTTTCTTTGAGCTCTTGGGCATAATATTTGATATTGTCTTTATCGGAAATAAATTTTGCAACGCTATGTCCGATGTTTATCAGTAAGGAGCCAGAGCCGCTTGTCGGATCATAAATTTTGATTTCCTTCTGCCCTTTGAGGTGATTTGCCACAATTTCAGACATCAGCAAAGAAACCTCGTGAGGAGTGTAAAACTCACCGGCTTTTTTACCTGCGTTAGCAGCAAACATACCAATTAAGTATTCGTAGACGAAGCCGAGAATATCATAGTCATGCTTGCCTTCCATCGGAATATCTTTAATCAGTTGCAAAAGTCCGCTGATTGCTTTTGTTTGAGATCCGGAGCTATCACCAAGTTTACTTAATCCCGTCTGCAAGGTGTCAAAAATCTTTTCAAAAACCTTCTTGTGAGAGCCGTAAATCAAACGGTTAAAAGCAGACAAAGCATCTCTGACATTAGATACATCAAAATCCTTACCTTTTCCTATCCAAGTGGAGAACAAATCATCGTAAGCGATAAAATAGCCAATATTTTTCTGCACATATTCAATAATTTCCTGATCATTTCCGCTTAACCTCTTAATATCCTCAACAGAAAAGTCATTTTCCTTTAAGAACTTAATCTCCATATCCGACAAATATCTGTAGAATATGAAGCCTAAAATATAGTCTTTATACTCATTTGCTTCAATTTTCGAACGCATTCGATTTGCAGATTCCCAGATCTTATTTGCAAGTTGCTGTTTGTTCATAGCTATTGCTCCCTCCTAATCAGTCTTAAACCGCTATTTTTCGAACTATCTATTCAGGCATGGCAAATGATATACCTTATAAAAGAGGTTATTCATTACTGTCCGATAAAAACTCCATTATGTCATCGGTACTGCACTCAAGAGCTTTGCAGATTTTACCTAGTATTTCAGTAGTTACATTTTCGTCTCGGCTAAGCTTGTTCATTGCATAGCTGGTTAGATTTGCTGATTTCTGCAAATCCTTTTTCTTCATATCTCTATCGAGCAAAATATGCCAGAGTTTCTTATAACTTACAGCCATATTGATCCGTCCTTTCACTTTAAACTCGCGTAAGTTTAATTACATATTCTTCATTATAGCATATAGCTCCGGGAAATCAAGAAAGCTTATGAAAATTCAAACATTATTATGGCTCTCGAATAGAAATACATATTTTAAATTTCAAGATTGCTTGGGAACAGCGTAAGTT
>JAQWFH010000075.1 GCA_028704515.1 Eubacteriales bacterium | reverse complement strand
GTTTTTGCGCTGTTTCGTTCGCTTTTTCTGTTGCCATTTTTTCGATAGCTTCTTGAGCTTCTTTTTTGGCTTTTTCTAATGCTTCTTTTTCTTTTTCGTCCATGATTGTAAAATTTATTTATTTAGTATATAATTCGTAAATGCTCTTAATTATCGTGGACGGCTCTTCATTTTGAGTGTCTTTCGACGGCTCATTATTTCCAAGTGTCAAGAACGTTTCGAGCGATTTTTTAATGTTATCTGAAAATTTATAATTATCGTATGCTTTTGTTATCACTTGCCAAAACTCCTCCTGTGTAGGCTCTTCAAGCTGCTTAACCGATTTCACCATGTTCACAAGTGAATGCTCATTTGCCGGATCAACGGTTGTAAGCACTGAAATTTCACGCAACTTATATTCAACGACCTCCGCGGGGTTCTTCGTGCTTCGCTTTTCTACCCATCCACCTATTGACATACCACTTTCAAAGCCATTCTCAAACAGGAATTTCACCTCATTGTAAGCATCACGCCCTGATGGTGTATCCATCAACATCTTTGCTGTCAAGCCTAAGCCGTATGTATCTGTTAAATCAAATTCGACAGGTACGCCAACCAGCCCCATATCGTGGTTCTTAAAGATTCGTATCTTCTTTCCTCTCTCCGTTACCGTTTTCGTAAACGAGCCAAACAGCGATATATCACCGTCGCTGTCCTTTACATTATAGACGTTCGCATAACCTCTGATGATACCTTTTTCATCGTCAAACTCTTTGAGTGTATGTATGCTCTTTAATATTTCTTGTGCCATATCGCTGTATTTTTAAAATCTCCTTCTAAATCCTAATCTCGTATATATCACCTGGCATCCGCAATTGATAACGTTACCTGCGCTTGCGCTTATATCGTGAGGGTGTTGCATCAAATCTGTTTCTCCCGTGTTTGGATTCGTTACCGTCCACGTGTCATTGATCGGTATCGGTATCCCGGTGTCTAATCCCATGTGCCAATCCCGTGGGTCTTTCGCTCCTCTGTGTACCCAAAGTTTCCCCAACTCCTCATCTGTTTGCGCTCCCCAGTCCTGTGCGCTCTTTGTTTTCGCCAAGTTAACGGCTTCCCCAACCTCCGTTCGTGCTATCATCCGTGCCCGGGCCTTAGTAGCTTTACCATTAAAAACTTTTATTATCCTCTCCTGTATCTCTTGTGTTGTTTCACCTGCTGTCGCCCCTGCAAGTGTCTGCCTGCTTATCTCTTCTTGCGTTGTTTTATCAATATTAGTAACCTTCGTTGCAAGTGATGTGATGGTGTATTCGCTTATCCATCTTCTCCACGTATCAAGAAAGAAACGTTCCTTTTTCTCTAAATCGTTGCGCTCCAACTGCTCCCATTGACGACTTAAATAATCAGGCATTATCGTTTCGTATAATTCATTGATCGTTGCCTGCATATCATTACTGATAAAGCCGTATTTAAAATAGTGTTCCGCCTGTGCGATTAATGCTTTACGGATAGAGCGAGCGAACTTATTTTCGTAAGCCCTCTGCCTGTTGCTCTCTATCTGTATTAATCGCCTTAGCTTCATATCATTGAATCTATATTGTAATCACTCAAAGGCACCTTACCTTGCGTGATAAACACTTCATTCGCATAGTCGTTATCCAGCTCATCGCTACCCTGCATAACTCTGACCTCATTCAGCGTGTGAGTGGTGAGTAATGCGTTGGCTTCCTCTGCCGTAATTCTTAATTCTTCATATGAAGAGAGGTCATAATCCATCACGTAATTCTTGCCGTCACGTTTCGAGAACGGCTCAACCAGCCAGCTATTTAACTTATCCTCTTCTGCATTCAGGTGTGGCAACACGACCTCCTTTATCAATCTTTTTGTAGCCTCCTTCTGGTTTTGATACGTTGGATTAGGATTAAATAATTCTGGCGGTACGCCCCATAAATTACACAATTTAAAATTTGCATGCTCCAACCCTTTTACGATATTTAGTGCATCTGGCGAAAGCCCTATGTGCGTGTATTGAAGTGGCATACCACTTACTACAATCTTGTTCCGATTGTCCGCTCCGTGTATCTTTTCGTCGGTTATATTCTGTGTCGCCTCGACCTGTTCAGGCGTTAACCACAATTCAGGATTGGCATGGTTGGGTGAAATCAACCCCTTTGCCCCCTCGTTCTGAACGCTCTTAACCCAGCTTTCAATAGCTGTATCATCCAGCTTCAAATATTTTAAACCCGCCATCAATGGAGAAAAACCTCTTAACTGACTGAACTTGTCATCAAACAGTGGGTTCGGCATTTTGAAGTGAAGCAGGTCCTGCATCTCATCACCAATGAAATTGCGTGTCTTGCCATTCAGTAAATTCAATTGCCACCCGACAAGAATATCCTGCTCTAAATATGATTTTTTAGTGTCAATTATGGGTGTCATCAAATGTGCTGGCAAAACGTACAACTCCATAGCGCAACCATCGTTACCCGCTACCCTGTAGATGAACGCCTCACCCTGCGCAAAATAAAATACATTTTTTAGTGTGATAAATTCTTTCCACGTCTGAAATGGATTAGGCTTTTCAAGTAGTTGTGATAAATCTAAATCAATATCAGCAAAATCGAGTGCTTTCCTGACTGCCAGCCGATGCTTACCAGCCCCTATCGCCGTGTCCCTCGATTTTCTTGTGGCTGTTAACGTGTTCCTGCTCTTAACTCCCTCCTTATCAACATAAACATATGGCGTTGCAACATTAGCCGTGTCAGTTATCTTTTTGATTATCGAGTAAACCTCTGCATTCTCGGCATAACCCTTCTTTACAAAATCTTCCTGCCCGTAATTGTAAAATACAACAGGTGCGCCACCCACCCACACGGTTGGATTGTATGCTTTTGATACTGTTTTCTTTTTTCTCCTAAATATGCTGGCCATGCTGTATTTATTTTAATGCGACAATTATAGATAATATTTATAACATATCAAAATATATTTGATAAAAGTTTTCTTAGGCGATGTGAAATTTGAAATTGTTTTTTGGACTTATCGCATAACGAGTTGCATCTATCAAGTGGTTATAATCGTCTATTGGCTTATTAGTCGGACGCCCGTCCTTGTCTGTTACCCAACAATAGTTCCGCAACTCCTTTATAA
>JAQWFH010000012.1 GCA_028704515.1 Eubacteriales bacterium | reverse complement strand
TAACATCCGCCATCTCCTGACTGATATGCCATTACAACTTTTTTCTTTAGTTCAAAACTGTATTTTGCCATAAAAAACTGACCTCCCATATATTAGATTTTTGGTCTAACATACGGGGGTCAGTTCACTACGCGCTCTTTTTATGATAGTAATTATTTTAGTATAATGCTACAATCCGCCTTGCATTCTTCAGTATAACCGACAAGCTCGGCTACAGGTGTTTCGGATTTTAAGAGCGAAAGTAGCTTCATCCCTTCCTTTTCGGGCATTGATATTAATAGCCCTCCGGAGGTTTGCGGGTCAAAGGCAATATCCGCCTTGGCCACAGACGCCGAAGGAAGTATACGGCACACATCGGCAAGCCAACCTCTGTTTGTATACGCGCCTTTAGGGACAATACCGATTTCGGCCATCTCTTCCGCTTCGGGAAGTATAGGAAATCGATCGGTCAAAAGAGTAATCATAACAGAGCTCGCATTCGCCATTTCAAAGGCATGCCCCGCAAGACCAAAGCCTGTAATGTCTGTGCAAGCATTTGGAAAACAGCTGGCTCTTGAGGATGATTCGTTTGAACAGAAGCGCTTTATCATTTCAGAAGAACGTTTGTTGAGACGCGCCATAGAATCTATCATAGAGCGATAGGAAGTAGGCGTTATCAAATCTGCTTTCACAGCTGTAGTTAATATGCCGGTTCCTAAAGCCTTTGTGAGAATAAGTATATCTCCGGGCTTTGAACCGCAGTTCTTTATTATTTCGGAAGGATGAGCGAAGCCCGAAACTGATAAGCCATATTTTGGCTCTTTATCGTTGATGGAGTGACCCCCTGTGATAATTGCATCGGCCTCCTTTACCTTTTCATAACCTCCGGCAAGTATAGCTTTGACATATTTCTTTGGGAGATCTTCCGGTAAGCATAAAATATTCATAGCAAGCCTAGGAGTACCGTTCATAGCATATATGTCGCTAAGAGCATTGGCGGCGGCAATCAACCCGTATTCATATGGATCGTCTACAACGGGAGGAAATATATCCACTGTTTGAATAAGCGCAAGATCATCACTTATCCTATATACTGAAGCGTCGTCTCCGGTATCAAAGCCGACAAGAAGGTCGGGATCATGGAACCTAGGTAAATGACACAAAACTTGTGACAAGGCATCGGGTGCCATTTTAGCAGCTCAACCGCCATGTTCTGTCAAAGAAGTAAGCTTAATCTTTTCCATTTCTGATCACCTCCTATTTAAATTTAAAACAATTTTATCAGATTTATATGTTTATATCAACAAAGAAAGTTATAAAGAATTTTATTCATTAAACTAAAATCGGAAAATAAAGAAAATTCTCTAAAAGAGAATAATTTTTGATTGTATTCATAAAACTAATATAGTACAATCGTAATATAAATATAATTTATAGCCAGATGAAGGTTGCGTGAGAGATCGCTTTAAAGCGACACCGAAGGGTAAAGCTCATTTCAAAGTTGAAAATGTGGGAATATCTCAGGTAAAAAAGCGCAGACGGATGGCACTCTGGAAAGAATTTTCAGTATTCAAGGAGCATATTCCCACTGATGAGGGAACAAATCTCCGGGGTAAAGGACAGAGCAGAAGACATGTGCTTTCTGTTCTTTTTTTTCCAAAATTTATAATTTGGCATTTGAGAGGTAACGAAATGATTATAACAAATAATATTAAGGTCAGAGATTTTTTTAAAAATGAAGATATATTGTTTGTTGAAGGCGATGTCAGGGATGTATTCAGAATTGTTCGCGATTATGTTCACAAAGGTCACTCAATTCTTACACATCCACTTTCAGGTAGCGTGAAGCCTATAGAGACTCCTTTCAAGTCGATAATGCTCACAACAGTGCCGGAAAAATTAAATCTCGAATCCTTGAACTTAATCGAACAAGCTATAATAAATTGTGACAAGTTTGAGAAGAATTCAATAGTGGGGATTAAAAGCAAAAAAAATTGGGGAAAGAGCAGGGAGCAAAAGCTGACAGGACCGGAGGCGAGCATTTTCGATGACTTCCGGGAAATAGATTTTACACTTTTTTTTAATGCTATTGCAGGAATTTGAAAACTAATTGTTAGGAGGGATGCGGAATGAAACTTGAATTGGGTTACATTTATATTGAAGATATCCAATTTGGACCTGAATCAAAGGTTGAAAAGAAGACACTCTATGTCAACAAAGATGAATTGATATCGATGCTTCTTGAAGATCAAAATCTAAAAAGCGTAAGCGTTGATATCGCAAAGCCTGGCGAAAGTGTAAGGATTACACCGGTAAAAGATGTAATTGAGCCAAGAGTAAAGGTGTCAGGAAAAGGCAATATCTTTCCGGGTACACTTGCAAAGGTCGAATGTGTGGGCAGCGGTAGAACCAACGTGCTCAAGGGGGCTGCTGTTGTAACTACAGGAAAAATTGTGGGCTTTCAGGAAGGAATCATAGATATGAGCGGAAAAGGAGCGGAATATACTCCGTTTTCTAAGCTTAATAATCTCGTGATTATATGTGAACCAAAGGATGAGATAAGTCCGTATGCACATGAGAAAGCACTACGAATGGTGGGGCTAAAATCTGCAGTTTATTTGGGCGAATTGGGCAGAGGAATAGAACCGGATGAAATTGAAGTATTTGAAACCATTAGTATAAAAGAAGGGATAGAAAAATATCCGGGGCTTCCGAGAGTTGGCTATGTATTGATGCTTCAGAGCCAGGGACTACTTCATGACACTTATGTTTACGGCGTTGATATGAAGCAATCTCTAACAACGATTATCAACCCTACCGAATTGATGGACGGCGCGATAATTAGCGGCAACTGCGTGTCGGCTTGCGATAAGAACACAACTTATCACCATTTAAACAACCCGGTTATTCACGAGCTGTTCAAAAAACATGGAACAGAGCTGAATTTTGTATGCGTGATAATAACAAATGAGAATGTATATCTTGCTGACAAGGAAAGATCGTCGGATTGGTCATCGAAGCTTGCAGAATTGCTTGGGCTCGACGGCGTAATCATTTCGCAGGAGGGCTTCGGAAATCCGGATACAGATTTAATAATGAATTGCAAAAAGATAGAAGCAAAGGGAATAAAGACAGTAATTATTACCGATGAATATGCCGGCCGTGATGGATCGTCACAATCCCTGGCTGATGCGGATGTAAGTGCGAATGCCGTAATTACGGGCGGAAATGCAAACCAAGTAGTTGTTCTTGGACCTATGGATAAGATTATAGGGCACGTTGAAGTTGTGAATACCGTAGCTGGCGGCTTTGACGGAAGCTTGCGTGAAGATGGAAGCATTGAGGTTGAATTGCAGGCGATTACGGGGGCTACGAATGAAATGGGCTTCAACAAATTAAGTGCAAGGTAAGGAGGGAGAAGGATGTCGAAATTTAGAGTTGTGCATTATATAAATCAATTCTTTGCCAATGTTGGCGGTGAAGAAATGGCAGATTACAAGCCTGAGCTTCGCGAAGGTATTGTAGGACCCGGAATTGCCTTCAACGCAGGCTTTAAAGACGAAGCGGAGATTGTTGCAACAGTTATCTGCGGAGATTCATATTTTAATGAAAACCTTGAAACTGCAAAGAAAGAAGTTCTTGATATGATTTCAAGCTGCAAACCGGATATGGTTATATGCGGTCCGGCGTTCAATGCGGGCAGGTATGGCGTTGCTTGCGGAACAGTTGCTGCCGCTGTAATTGAAAAATTGAATATACCGGCGCTTACGGGAATGTTTATTGAAAACCCAGGAGCAGATATGTTCAAAACAAAGGTTCATATAGTTTCCACAAAGAACAGTGCCGCAGGAATGAGAGATGCTGTAAAGATAATGGTGCCTTTGGCATTGAAGCTTGCAAAAGGAGAGGAAATAAAATCTTCAAAGCAAGAAGGATATCTTCCAAATGGCATCAGAGTCAACTTCTTTGAAGAAAAAAGAGGCGCTGAAAGAGCTGTGGATATGCTCGTTGCAAAGTTGGAAGGAAAGCCTTTTACTACAGAGTTCCCTATGCCTGATTTTGATAGGGTAGAACCGGCTAAGGCATTAAAGGATATTAATAACGCTAAGATTGCACTTGTTACCTCGGGAGGAATTGTTCCGAAGGGAAACCCTGATCATATCGAATCGTCAAGTGCATCAAAGTATGGGAAATACAGCATTGCGAATGTTACAGATCTTGTAGAGGGTGAATATGAAACCGCTCACGGAGGATATGACCCGGTTTATTCAAACAAAGATCCGGATAGAGTTTTGCCAGTAGATGTGCTGCGCGAATTTGAGAAAGAGGGCAAAATTGGAAAGTTGCACGATTATTTCTACAGCACAGTAGGAAACGGAACGGCAGTTAAAAATGCAAAAAAATATGCGTCTGAAATAGCAAAAGAGCTCTTGGCAGACGGTGTGAATGCCGTTATACTAACTTCCACCTGAGGAACCTGTACACGTTGCGGTGCAACGATGGTAAAGGAAATCGAAAGAGCGGGTATTCATGTCGTGCATATTTGTACGGTAGTTCCAATCTCTCTTACGGTAGGAGCTAACAGAATAGTTCCTGCTATTGCTATTCCTTATCCGCTTGGGAATCCGTCGCTTGATATGGAGGGAGAAAAGGAAATTCGGAGAAGGATATTGAATAAATCTCTTGAAGCATTAGGTACGGAAATTACCGGACAGACAGTATTTGAATAATGTGTATGAAAGCTTTTTGTAGCAGGAAGGCGCAATGCTTTTGTATATGGCTTTTTTGCTCCAAAGGAGATTCATAATATAGTTTTACAGTTTTACGACAAGGAGGACAAAAATATGGCACTATTGAAAGGTAAAAAGGCGATAATAATAGGAGACCGTGACGGCATTCCGGGGCAAGCGATACAGGAATGTGCCGAGAGCGCGGGAGCACAGGTTATATACGCCTCAACAGAGTGTTTTGTCTGAACGGCCGCAGGAGCTATGGACCTGGAAAATCAGAAGAGAGTAAAAGAATTTGCAGAACAATACGGTAAAGATGATGTTGTTGTTTTGATAGGTGCGGCAGAAGGTGAAGCCGCAGGCCTTGCTGCAGAAACCGTAACTCTTGGAGATCCGACATATGCAGGTCCGTTAGCAGGAGTCTCGTTGGGACTCTCAGTATATCATATCTGTGAGCCGGGAATTAAGGCGGAAATTGATGAAACCGTCTATGACGAGCAAATCAGCATGATGGAAATGGTTCTGGATGTTGATGATATTATTGCTGAAATGACGGCTGTAAGAGATCAGCTTTAAAGGGATAATTCCTTTAAGCGACGCGCCAGAAAACAAATAATTCGGTAATAGGCTGTTTCTTAATTATGGAGGTATGTTCTCAGTAACTAGTTTCTATGAAGAAGCAGCCTTTTACACAAAACTAAAAATTAAGGAGGGATAAAGACCCATGGGGAAAATTTATGATGTGATAATAATAGGAGCAGGACCCGCAGGTCTTTCAGCCGGACTTTACGCAGGGAGAGCTCGGCTTTCAACTCTGATTATAGAAAAAGGTAAAGACGGCGGACAGATTGGTCAGACCGATGAAATTGAGAATTACCCGGGGAGCCTTTCTGAGGAAACCGGTCCGTCATTGATAGCCAGAATGACCGCTCAAGCCGAGCGTTTCGGTGTTGAAAGGGTCGTAGACAGCGTTGAGGACGTAGAACTTGAGGGCGATGTAAAAAAGATAAAGTGCAAAAGGGGCGAATATTCAGCAAAGACGATTATAATAGCTAACGGTGCGACACCTGTTCCTATAAATTGCCCTGGGGAGAAGGAATTAATTGGAAAGGGAGTTTCGTACTGTGCGACTTGCGATGCAGCTTTCTTTGAAGATTTTGAAGTGTATGTTGTAGGTGGCGGTGATGCTGCCGTTGAGGAAGCTATGTATCTTACAAAGTTTGCAAGGAAAGTCACTGTTATTCACAGAAGAAATGAGCTTAGAGCCGTCAAATCCATACAGGAAAAGGCCTTTAAAAATGAGAAGCTTGAATTCATGTGGGATAGCGTGGTAAAGAAACTCAAGGGCGACGGATTGCTGGAAAGCATGATTGTTGAAAACGTCAAAACCGGAGAAAGAACAGAGATATTTGCCGATGAAGAAGACGGAACATTTGGGGTATTCGTATTTATAGGATATTCGCCAAACTCATCTCTTTATGATGGCAAGGTAGTGATGAACAAGGGCTATATATTGACAGATGATGATATGAAAACAAATATCCCAGGAGTCTTTGCTGCAGGAGATATAAGGGAAAAAAGCCTAAGGCAAGTAGTAACGGCAGCGGCGGACGGTGCAATTGCTGCAGTTCAAGCGGGCAAGTATATAGAAGAAATGGAGTAAGGGAGGAAAAGAAATGATACTTTGTGATAAAAATACTTTTGAAGATGAAGTTTTGAAGGCAGAGGGTACCGTTCTTGTGGATTATTTTGGAAACGGTTGTGCACCTTGCGAGGCATTGATGCCTCATGTTGAGGAACTCGCTGGAAAATACGGGAACGATATTAAATTTTGCAAATTGAACACGAGCTCGGCAAGAAGGCTTGCAATCGGACAAAAAATTATGGGGCTTCCTGTTATAGCGATATACAAAGACGGCGAAAAAGTTGAAGAGCTCGTTAAAGATGACGCTACTCCAGAAGCTATAGAAGAAATGATAAAGAAATATCTGTAAAACGGAGGTATGAGATGAGCGGATACGCAGTGTTAAAAGGGACAGCTTATACTCTTGCGGCAGCGCAGGATATGGTGCTGTATAATGGAACCACACAGACTACGGAAAGGATTGTAAATCCAGGCTCAGAGTATCTTACGGCTCTTCCGAAACACCTCAGAAGCTTTGAGGAGATAGTTTCTTATATACCAAATCAAGTATATATAGGGAATGCCTCCCCAGATGTTCTTGAGGGATTGGCGCTTCCATGGCATGACAAAAGGCTACCCAATTCGGATGAGCTTGGTACAAAAGGCAAATTTGGTGAAATTATCTCCCAAGATATGTTCATAGGACTGATGGCTATAAGCGATGCATTTGATCTTGTGAAGCTAGAAAGAAGCTTTGCGGAGCAAGTCAGAGAAAAGTTAGCAAAGCATGAGCTTATAGGAGAGGAAAAATCAGCACCAATCGCAAAAAATCAAGAAAGCATAGAAATAATTACGGAATTAGTCGAAAAAGAGCATGCGGAGGCCATATATTTTAATGGCGCTCTCGTAGGGGCGGTTAAGCGCGCGCACGATGTGGATATAAATTTATCAGCGCACGTGATGCTTGAAAATTTGGCGACAAAAGCATCAAGCGTCTTTTCTCTCCTTTGCCTGCTCAGGTCGACCGGCATAGATCCGGGAGATGTAGATTATGTCATAGATTGTTGCGAAGAGGCTTGTGGTGATATGAACCAAAGAGGAGGCGGCAACTTTGCAAAGGCGGCGGCAGAGATAGCCGGATTGCATAACGCAACAGGTTCTGACGTAAGAGGCTTCTGTGCGGCGCCCGCACATGCAATACTTTCGGCAGCTTCCCTTGTAAAGGCGGGGACATTCAAAAATGTTGTTGTTACAGCGGGAGGCTGTACGGCAAAGCTGGGCATGAACGGAAGGGATCATGTGAAGAAGGGTCTCCCGATACTGGAGGATGTAATTTCGGGATTTTCCGTACTAATAAGTGAAAATGACGGAGTAAGCCCGGTGATACGAAACGATATAACAGGTAGGCATACAGTGGGGACGGGCTCATCGCCTCAGGCAGTTATATCATCCCTGGTAACCAATGCGCTTGAGAGTAAAGGTCTAAAAATAACGGATATAGACAAATATTCCCCTGAGATGCAAAATCCTGATATAACAAAGCCTGCCGGCGCGGGGGATGTCCCGGAATCAAACTACAAAATGATAGCGGCACTGGCAGTAAAAAAAGGAGAAATAGAAAGAACTGAAATTGCCGACTTTGTAAAAAAACATGGAATGCAGGGATGGGCGCCTACACAAGGGCATATACCGTCAGGTGTTCCTTATCTGGGATTTGCTAAAGATGACATAATGGCCGGCAAGATAAACAAAGCCATGATTATAGGGAAAGGGAGTCTTTTCCTAGGACGAATGACTAATCTATTTGACGGGGTATCCTTCGTTCTGGAAGCGAATAGCGGTGAAACCGAAGGAGCTAAGGCATCCGATTTTGATGAGAAAAAGGTAAAGGGCCTAATTGCCAATGCCATGAAGCAGCTTGCGGATAGCATTATGAAGGAATAACAGTATACTGTTTGAAAGGAAGGGATTATGTCAAACAAAAAGAAAATAAACAATATAATTTCCGATACTTTTCTTCAAATGGCTGATGCACTGGAAACAGGAGAATTCGGAAAGAAACCGGTAATAGGTATTGCTGCCGATGAAAGCGAGCATGGCATGGAGGAAATATATCTGGGTGCTGAGCTTGCTCGTGCAAAAGGATATAAGGTTGTAGTCATAGAAGGTGAATGTGTTCACAAGAAAATGGAGCAGATGCTTTCAAGCGGTGAGATAGATGGTGCGGTAACTATGCACTATCCATTTCCAATAGGCGTTTCAACCATCGGAAAGGTAATAACTCCGGCAAGAGGCAGAGCTATATATATTGCTTCAACTACGGGGACTTCCGATACTGACAGAGTAGCTGCTATGGTAAGAAATGCGGTATATGGAATTATAGCGGCCAAGGCCTCAGGGGTTGCGGAGCCTACAGTAGGGATTGTCAACATAGACGGTGCGCGGCAGACAGAAAAGGCATTAAAGCAGCTTGCGCAAAACGGATATGGTATAAAATTTGCAGGCTCTCAAAGAGCCGAAGGCGGAGCTGTAATGAGAGGGAATGACCTAATATCCGGAAGTGCCGATGTTATGGTTATGGATTCTCTTACGGGCAATCTTATGATTAAGATATTTTCTGCAGGGTCTACGGGAGGAAGCTATGAAGCCACAGGCTGGGGTTATGGTCCGGGAGTGGGAGAAGGCTTTGATGATATAATTATGATAATATCAAGAGCCTCCGGCGCCCCTGTGATAGCGGGAGCAATCGAATACGCAGATAAGCTCATCAGAGAAGGATATTGCAAGATTGCAGCCGATGAATTTAAAAAGGCAAAAAAGGCAAAGCTTTATGAGATATTGGATGAGATAAAAAGTGACAAAGCGGAGGCAAGAAAAGAGGCGCCTAAATACAATATCCCGCCAAAAGAAGTCGTTACGTCACAAATCGCGGGGATAGAGGTAATGGATTTGGAAGATGCAGTATCACTTCTGCATTCGAAAGGTATCTATGCCGAAAGTGGTATGGGATGTACGGGCCCAATTGTAATGATAAGCGAAGCAAATGAAGAAACCGCGTTTTCTATTCTGAAAGAAAACGATTATATCTAATAGGTTTTAAGAGGAAGTTTAGAAAGAACAAAGGAATTGCTGCAGGGCTGCGGAAGTGCGGTCCTGTGGCAGAAACCGACAGCCATAGCATTGTACTATTTGTAAACTTATGCTATATTTTAAGAAGGCTTTTAGATAAGGGGATAGATGGGTGCTGGTGTGCCTTCCGGTCTTCAAAACCGGTTCGAGGGGTTAGGAGCCTCTTGGGTGGGTTCGATTCCCACATATTCCCGCCATTTTATCACAAAGCGGGAGGTCAATATGGAAAAGGGAAAGTTATTGCGAGAAATCCCAAAAATAGATGAAGTGCTGAATGATCGGCGCTTATTTGTGTTTTTTGGAGACACACCGAGGAATATTATTCTGGAAGCAGCCAGAGAAGAAGTTGACAAAATTCGTGATAAGATAATGTCTGCCGATAGTGAACAGGATTTAAATAAAATCCAGATGGGATACGACAGCATACTTACTCGGATAATTAATAGAATTGAAGAAAAAAAACAAAAAAACCTCAGACGCACCATAAACGCTACAGGAATTATACTTCATACGAACCTGGGAAGAGCAAAACTCTCCCGCGGGGCTTGCGATGCAGTAGCTGAAGTTGCAGCAAACTACTCAACTCTTGAATATGATTTAAAGAGGGGAGTAAGAGGTTCCAGGCATGACCATATTGAAAAGCTTATAATGAAAATTACGGGTGCAGATGCTGCAATGGTAGTAAATAATAATGCAGCTGCAACAATGCTGTGCTTATCTGCCCTTGCAAAGGATAGAGAGGTAATCGTATCCAGAGGTGAACTTGTCGAAATTGGCGGATCATTTCGTATTCCGGAAATAATGGAGCAGAGCGGAGCTGTGCTTCGAGAAGTAGGAACGACAAACAAAACAAAGCCCGAAGATTACAGTAAAGCCATAAACGAATGCACCGCAGCACTTTTAAAGGTCAATACAAGCAACTACAAAATAGTAGGTTTTACAGCAGAGGTCTGCGTATCCGAGCTTGTGAAAATAGCAGCAGAAAAAGAACTGCCGGTAATATACGATATGGGCAGCGGCCTTATGTCGGACATGAAAAAATACGGGGTAGATGAGCCTACAGTAGCAGATGGAATTTCCCAAGGTGCCGACATAATGCTCTTCAGCGGAGACAAGCTTTTGGGCGGACCTCAGAGTGGGATTATAATCGGAAAGAAAAAATATATAAATGTAATGAAAAAGCATCCTCTTGCAAGAGTGTTAAGAGTGGATAAGATGACTATAGCCGCGCTAGAAGCCACATTCAGAGCATACCTTGAACCCGAGTATGCATTGAAAAATCTGCCTCTGCTTGCAATGATGACGATTGAAAACGAGGAACTGAAAAATCGTGCGGAAGCCATAAAGGAAAGAATTTCAAGTACGGCAGATATATTTGAAGCGGAAATTACAGAGGTAGAGGATCGTATCGGCGGTGGTGCAGCTCCCACTAGTATACTCAGTGGCTGGGGCGTATCGGTAAGCTCTGATAAAATAGGCACGAAAAAAATAGAAAGCGCCTTGCGAGCATACAAAATACCTATTATTGCAAGAATTTATAAAGATAAAGTGCTTATAAATGCAAGAACTGTTTCGGACGAGGAAATAGAGTTTATAGCTCGGGCATTCTCTGAAATGCAAATATAAAAGGGAGGTATTGGTTTGGAAAATGTTTCCCGGAATCATAATGTTATAGTGGGGACTGCAGGACATGTCGACCACGGTAAGACCTGTCTGATTAAAGCTTTAACAGGTGTAAATACCGATAGACTTAAGGAAGAGCAGAAACGAGGCATAACAATAGAAGCCGGATTCGCCCAAATACAAGAGGTGGACGGTGTTAATATAGGAATAATAGATGTGCCCGGCCATGAGAAATTTATAAAAAATATGCTGGCCGGCATCGGTGGAATAGATATTGTCTTACTCGTAATAGCTGCGGATGAGGGGATAATGCCTCAGACACTGGAGCATTTTGAAATAATAAAGATGCTTAATATAGAGCACGGGATAACCGTCATCACCAAGATAGACCTTGTTGATGAGGAATGGCTGGGAGTTGTGCGCGATGATGTAGAAAAGCTTGTAAAAGGTACTTTTCTCGAAGGCGGCCGAGTTATCGAGGTTTCCTCCTATACCGGACAAAATATAAATGAGCTCAAGCAGCTGATATTGGATACAGCTACCACAATCGGAGAGCGGCGCAGTGCACCGGAGCTGTTCAGGCTTCCAGTGGATAGGGTGTTTACCATGCCTGGATTTGGAACCGTTGTGACGGGGACTCTCATAGAAGGGTCTGTATCTGTAGGCGATGAAATAGAGGTTTATCCGCAAGAAAAATATGCTAAGGTAAGAAGTGTCCAGAGCCATGGCAAATCGGTAGAAAAGGCATTTGCGGGTCAGAGGACTGCAATCAATTTAACCGGTATCAAAAAAGAAGAAATTAGACGAGGGGATATTCTTGCAGCCAAAGGCAGCCTTAAGACAACAATGATGACTGATGTACGGATAGATATGTTCAATGATAGCCGACGTAGCCTTAAAAACGGCAGCCGCTTACATTTTTATTATGGATCCGCCGAAGTTTTATGTAAAGCTGTCCTTCTCGAAAGAGAAAGTCTGGAAAGTGGAGAAAATGGGTTTGCCCAATTGCGCATGGAGGAAACGATTGCGGTTAAAAAGGGAGATCGCTTTATATTGAGATTCTACTCCCCACTTGAGACCATCGGAGGAGGAGTGATACTCGATGCAAATCCGACTAAAAGAAAGCGTTTCGCCGAAGACATTATTGAAGGGCTTATAATTAAAGAGACGGGGGATAATAGTGGATTAATGGAACAAACGCTTCTCGAAGAAAGCAAGAAGCAGACTTCAATTTCACAGATTGCAGCAAAGCTCGGATATACTGCAGCCGAAGCGAAGGATATTGTAGAAACGCTGTCATCAGAGGGCAGAGTTGTCAAGCTGCAAGAAGACTTAGCTCTCCATACACAATTCATAAATCAGATTATAAGCATCACAGAAAAAATACTTAAAGAATATCACAAAGTAAATCCGATCAGCACGGGAATGAGAAAAGAGGAGCTGCGGAGCAAACTCGAGAAGTCTGTTTACTTTAACGATAATAAGATATCAAGCATACTTTTAAGACACTTTGTGAAAGAAGGAATCATAAGAGATGAGGGCAATGAGTTTGCATTAAAAAGCTTCAAACGCATATACGGCAAGGAACAGCAGCAGATACGCGAAAGATTGCTTGCCACATACGAGCGTTCGGGATTCGACGTGCCACATATAGATGATGTTATAGCAAGTGAGAAGGATAAGAATACAACGAGGCAAATGCTGGAGCTGCTGGTAGCGGAAGGCAAGCTTGAAAAGATTACTTATCAATATTATATAGATGCGAAAAGATGGAAAGAAGCAATTGAAATCATGGAGAAATGTATGCAACGCAGCGGCAGTATGACATTAGCCGAATTCAGAGACCTACTCGGAACCTCCAGAAAATATGCAATAATAATACTTGAAGCATTTGACGAGAGGAAAATGACGCGCCTTGAGGGAGATAAAAGGATTAAGCTTTAAAACTGCAGGAGAAGTGAGCAAGGTGGCGGATTGCATAAATTGTTTTTCTTGTGTATAATGAGGTACAGAAAAATTGTTTGAAAGGAGGCGTTGCTATGGTAACACCGGGAAGGGTTGCTTTCACCGTTTTCGGAATTGATATCATGTGGTATGGGATAATCATAACATTGGCTATGGTATTGGCTTGCCTCATAGTATACAGGAAGGCACCATCTTACGGTATAACTGAGGATGATATATTGACCGCATTTATAATTTGCATACCGGCGGGAGTCATCGGTGCGCGCCTTTATTATGTAGCCTTCAATTGGAGTCTATATGACGGGGAGCTGTTCCATATACTTAATTTGCGAACCGGAGGTCTTGCCATTCACGGTGGATTGATTGCAGGATTGTTAGCGGCGGTAATTTTTTGTAATGCAAAAAGAATCCCAGCCGGAGAGGTTATAGACCTTGTGGCACCGTCCATAGCATTGGCACAAGCAATAGGAAGATGGGGCAACTTTTTCAATGAAGAGGCGTACGGAGCTCAAACCGATTTCCCTATCAATGTGTTGATTGACGGGCAGACATATCATGCCACGTTCCTTTATGAATCCGTATGGTGCTTCCTTTTGTTCTTGGCTCTCATGGCTGTTTCGCGCAAAAGGAAATTCAGAGGGCAGATTTTTTTGCTTTACGCAATCCTTTATTCTGTCGAAAGATTCTTTGTAGAAGCATTAAGATCAGACAGCTTAATGCTGGGGATGTTAAAGCAGGCACAGGTAATCAGTATCGCAATCATAGCGTTGGGGATAGTCTGCTATGTTGTTCTATATAGGAAAGAAAAAACCAAAGCACACTATAACTATTTAAAATATTAAGGAGAAACATATTCATATGAGACTTGGAATTGTCGGACTACCAAACGTAGGTAAAAGCACACTTTTTAATGCGATAACAAAGGCAGGAGCAGAAGCTGCAAATTATCCTTTCTGCACTATTGAACCGAACACGGGAGTAGTAATAGTACCGGATGAGAGATTGAAGGTACTTCATGAAATATACAATTCGAAAAAGACAGTTTATACAGCGATAGAATTCTATGACATCGCAGGGCTTGTAAAGGGAGCATCCAAAGGACAAGGTCTCGGAAACAAATTCCTTGGCCATATAAGAGAAGCTGCGGCAATTGTTCATGTTGTTAGATGCTTTGATGATTCTAACGTTGTACATGTTGACGGAAGTATAAATCCTCTGTCAGATATAGAAACTATAAACACAGAGCTGATACTTGCCGATATGGAAACGCTTGAACGCAGACTTCAAAGGACAGCTAAGAGCGCGAAGAGTGACAAATCTCTTCAGGGAGAGCTTGAGCTGCTCAACAAAATAAATGATGTACTTGCAGAAGGGCTGTCGGCAAGAACCATTGCCTACGAAATATCAGAAGAGGAAGATATTTTCTTAAAATCTTTAGACCTTCTTTCCTATAAGCCGATCATATACGCAGCAAATATATCTGAGGATGATGCCGCCTCTGAGGGTGATAACGAATACGTAAAGCAAGTAAGAGCTTTTGCAGAAAAAGAAGGCTCTGAGGTTATAGTCGTATGTGCGAAGATAGAAGCGGAAATTTCCGAACTGGAGGATGAAGAAAAGACGGCGTTCCTCGAAGAGCTAGGTATAAATGAATCGGGGCTGGACAAGTTGATAAAAACATCATACAAGCTTTTGGATTTAATTTCATTTCTCACGGCAGGAGAGCCTGAGGTAAGAGCGTGGACAATAAGGAGAGGTGCTAAGGCGCCTGAAGCTGCCGGCAAGATTCATACGGACTTCCAAAAGGGATTTATCAGAGCAGAGACAATTGCTTACGATAAGCTGATAGAATGTAAAGGAAATCTTGCACAGGCAAAGGAAAAAGGGCTTGTTCGATCCGAGGGAAAGGAATATGTCGTTAAGGACGGGGATGTCATACATTTCTTATTCAATGTATAAGGAAGGGTGTATCATGGGGAAAAATAGAAGAGTAAATGCAATAGGGCGACTCTGTATTTTGATTGCGCTTATGCTCGCACTTTCGCTTTTTATCACGGGCTGCAAGGGAGATAAGGAAGACGAAGGCTACAGCTTTGAGAATTATACTCCAAGTGACGAATTTTCAATGACGTTTTTTAAGGGGAAGAACGATAATTCGGAGAGATATGAATATAATGTTTTAGGGTTGTACAACGAAATTGAAGGACAGCCTCTTACATTTGAGCTTCAAGCCTATGATAAGAGCAATATTAAGGCAGAAACAGAGACCTATGACGGAGACGGCATGGTACCTTATGAGTACAAGAGGTATATTTATAAGTTTAACGACAAGGATGAGCTGTGGGTAGGTACTCATCTATATGAAGATGGTCACGAATTTATTGATTATATTTGGACGGATATTTCTTACGGCATCAAAACGTACAGAGGAATTTCAGTAGGGAGCAGTTTCGAAGACCTCAGACTTGCATATCCGGAAGACCTTTATGTTCTGCCGCTAGATGAAATAGGAAGTGAGTCGGGAACGACAGCTTTAGCAGAGGTGGACAACCAAAAGGGGAAAGCAAAATCAAAGAAATCGGGTTATGACGGTGCATATTTTTATCAACCCTTCGAGGATAACGATGTAAGGGATATACACTTCTATATGAGAGAGGGGAAAGTGGCTGCGATTGAGATGTTTTCTCCTTTTGAGCTGAGAAATGTCTATTCGGGAGCACGCAGCGATAAAAATCTGGTGAATAAGCCTTCGGATACGGATATTGAATTCAAGACGGAAATTGCCGCAACGGGAGACCATAGTATTCCTGTGAGCTGGGAAGATCTCGGATTGGGAAACGCAGAGAATTCACCGCAACCCGCTCAGTTTAAATATAACCTGCTGCGCCTTGATGCATCGGTGCCTCAAAGTAGCATCGTAAATGAGGCTGCGTGCGGAGAAGCATTAATGAGATATGTGAGCCTTGTCGAGAACGGCAAGGGGCTCGAATATGTTAAGGATACGCACCTGCAGCATTTTGAAATACAATGTAAGGTTGAAAAATACAGAGATGTAATTGCTTTTGTAATATCCGAAAGGTATGGATTATATCAAGCGGGTGGCGGGCGTTCGCTAACCGTTTTCTACTATGATGCCGATAAGTGCAATTGGATTTCAAAAGAAGAGTACGTTGAAAGGTGCTCCGTAAATAAAGATAAAATAGTCGATCTTAATAACAAAGATTTGCCTTATGAAAATATGGAAGCATATAATATATACGATGTCGATTTCTATGTGACTGCGCAGGGCAAGATTGTTGTAGGTGCGACATATGGGACATAGGGCTGTTATAGATTTAATGCAGGGTAGCAATATCTTTTAAAAATCAGAAATATAACACGAGTCTACAATACGAATGAAATCGCAGGAAGATTTTAAGCCGGAAGGATAATAAAAAATGTATAAACCGCTAAATAAATATTTCGATCACACGCTCTTAACTCCGGATGCAACCACTCAAGATATCAAAAGAATCTGTGATGAGGCCGTTGTTTACGACTTTTATGCTGTTTGTGTGAACGGTAGCAATGTGGGGCAAGCAGCCGAATCTCTGAAGGATACGGGTATTAAGGTTGCTGCAGTCATAGGATTTCCTCTTGGGGCATCGACATTGGAGGTAAAGACATTTGAAGCGGCAGACTGCTGCGAAAATGGAGCCGATGAGATCGATATGGTGATAAACATAGGAAGGCTTAAGGAAGGGCGCTATGAAGATGTAAAGGATGATATCGCTGCGGTTGTATCGGCAGCGGAAGAATACGGTGCCATTGTAAAGGTTATACTTGAAACGGCTCTCTTGACGGAAGACGAAATAAAAACGGCCTGCGAATTGTCATTATCCGCAGGCGCTGAATTTGTAAAAACTTGCACGGGCTTCAAGGGTAGCGCAAATGCACAGCATGTTTCCCTTATGAATGCTTGCGTCGGAAATCTTGCAAAGGTTAAGGCTTCGGGCGGAATACGCAAGCTTGATTCTTGCATTGAAATGATCAATGCCGGTGCGGATCGCATTGGATCGTCTTCTTCGGTAGCAATAATGGAAGAATACAAGCAAACAATTCGTTAACCGATTGTATTCTCCAAATCACCGATTCCTTCTATCGTGCAAACAACCTTATCGCCTTTTGAGAGGAAGCGAGGCGGTTGAAATCCCATTCCAACGCCTTCGGGAGTTCCGGTGGCAATTATTGTACCGGCCTTCAAAGTCATGCCGGCGGATAGCTCACTTATTACATAAGGTATACCAAAGATGAGATCTGCTGTGGTAGAATTTTGCCTTAATTCGTCGTTTACAGTTGTTTGGATTTTAAGCACGGGAGGCCTTTCGAAGCAATCCTCCGTAACTATATAAGGACCGATAGGAGTAAAGTTATCTAAGCTTTTGCCAAAGTACCATTGCTTATGCCTTGTTTGAACGGTTCTGTCCGTAACATCATTCAGTATTGTATATCCTAAAATATAATCGAACGCATTTTCGGGAGAAACATTTTTGGCATCTCGCCCGATAACAACAGCGAGTTCTACCTCATAGTCAAGGGCAGTCATAATCTTTTCGTCCATATGGATTACGCCTTTTGGGGCAACCGCCTCATTTACCCTTTTTGAGAAGTATAGAGGATAGGTGCGTTCGCCGCCAAAATCGTCTTTAGCAAAGCGAGCAGACTCCACCGCGTGGGCCGCGTAATTGATTCCAAGGCATATGATGTCTTGCTTAGGGAAAGGTATTGGGGAAAGAAGCTGTACATCAGACAGTAGGAGCCCGGCTTCTTCGGTAGCATCAAGCTTTGATGCTTTTCCCGCAACAGAGCCTAACAGACTGCCATCCTTTGCGGTTTGGTCTATAAAATCATTCATATCCATGGCATGCAAACCCAATGTCGAAAGAGGGTAAACCTTTGTCTCGCAGCTTGAAAGTATTCCCACTAAATCTTGATCTTTATATCGGAATGTGGCTAATTTCATAACATTTTATTCCTTTCTACAATTTGCGTCTTAGTATTATACTTTTTATAACACAAACCATATAAAGAAGTCAATGAAACGACTGCTATTTAAGCCAGTCGCTTTTTTAATGCTTATAAGTAATAAAATTAATCTTAAGGTATATAATTTGCAAGCATGAGGAGTATTTGGTCATCAAACAGATAGAAGCTGTAGACCTTGGTGTCGTAATAGTGTCTGCTTTCATCCTTATAAGTGGCTTGCTCTGCATTGTATGCAGACAAAAAATCATTTGGAGACATCACCTTAGCGACTGATTCTCCGCCTGTAAGGAAAGTGACTCTTGCTCCCTCGGAAAGGAAAGCTTTCGTAGATATATTTTTGTCGGCAATAAAAAATCCGTTAGGATAATTATCGCTTTCAACAAATTCCTTTTCGTGTATAATTACGCGCTTTGTACCATCGCTGTCTGTAAAAACCTCAGGGCTTCCAAACAGTTCCTGTGCGCCGTCCCTGATAAGCTGTGCTTTGTATTCGTTTTCTAAATAATTTGTAGTTATATCCGGCTCATCAATAGTTCCGCCGCTCTGATTAGGTGGCGTGCATCCGCTTGACATCAAAAGCATTACAAAAACGATTGATAGAGCAATTACTTTCGAAAGACCTTTTTTCATATCTTTCGCCTCCTTATATAAAAATAATATAAAACTCATCATACTATTTAGACGATAATAGCACAAAAAGGTTCCGATTATTAATCTTTTCAAAAAATGTAATGTAAATGTAAGAATATATCCAAAACAAGCATTGCTGCATATAATGAGATAGGCCGCGTTATAAATGAAATTACAATAAAAGAGAGGTTATATAGACATGGATAAAACAGGAAATAGAAGACAAAGGGGCCCAAGTCTTTGCAGCGTATGTGGTCCTAATATTAATACTGAAGATATAACTTTTACAAGAAGAGAAGCGAATTTAGTATATTTGGATAAGGTGTACTCTTATAATAAAGCATCAAGCTGTCCGATTTTGCATCCTTTGCAAGATTCTAGATGCGGAGAATTCACAACAACGCTCAAACTTGAGCCGATCGAAGACGATTGCGGTTGTGGTGGCAAGAGCCATAGCTGTTGCTGTTGCTGCAATCAAGCCGCAAACGCATGCGATTTGGGACCTGATGCAGTATTTACTGTTACAAGAAGCTTTGTGCTGGTAAAGAGCCTAGAATTAAGACCTAGAACCCTGGATGAGTCGGATGTAACGATTGACGGTGTCGAGGTAGACGATTTGATGGAAATCGGAAAACAATTCATAGTTTCCGCTGATACAGCAATTTTGGAGACTTCAAAGACTCGTTGTCAGGATTTGGGGCTTCCAACAAAGAGCTTTTTCCTTATAAGGGGAGCGGGTCCGTGGATATTCAGAGGAACTATAGTTGTTGAAGGTACGGTTAATTCAGGAGGAAGAACATGCTGCTTCCAAGCTAAGTTTGAGACACCTGACAGAGGGCTTCTTATTGAAGGAACGTCATCATTTGCAGTTCCTAAGCTTGCAATCCCTTGTATTGCAGGAGGCATAGCGCCTGTAATCAGATTTAATTTCACAGGAAAAGTATTTATTTTAAATCCGGAAATTATAATGGACATAAGAGAAAACGGTCGTATTTGTACGGTTGGAGGCTCGCTTGCAGTTGAGCCTGAAGTTAATATTGAAGTTTCAAGGAGAACGCTATTCTGTATAGATGCTTGTGAAGGGCTTCTCCCATGCGAGGGAACAGAGGCTGCTTTCGAACTTGACGATGAAGAGGATTGCACATGGCCACCGGCACCTGCATGCATATGCGGGACAGTATCGTCGCCTGAAAACGATCCGGATATCTGTGATACCGCTGAAATTTGTGATTTTGAAGATGACAAAAAATGTCACAGAGGTAAAAGAGAAATCTCTAATTCAGGTATGCAATGGAGCGGTTGCAACGGATGTAATTCTTGGTAAAAATATAGAAAACAATAAAGCTGCCTTTGTGTTTCAACAGAGGCAGTTTTGCTTTTTTGAAATATTGTGTAACAGTTTTATATCAAACACAACATCTTGGGTTAAAAGCAAAAAAATAAAGTAATTTGAATATTCGGATATAAAAAATTAACACTAGATTCCCAAAATAGGGACTAAAAATATTGAATAGTGGGGGGAAGTGGGGTATAGTGGAATTAATCTTTAGTTTGGAGGACTGTCTTATGTTGATGGGTAAGTACCAAAATTCAATAGATCAGAAAAACAGAATAATAGTTCCTTCCAAATTCAGAGAGGAGCTTGGACTCAGGTGTGTTCTGACAAAAGGCATTGACAAATGTCTTTATATTTATCCCATGTCACAATGGGAAAGCTTTATGAAAAAGCTTTCTGCATTGCCTTCGGCTGACGCGAGCGTAAGAGCTTTTTTAAGGCATTTCTATGCGTATGCAACTGAATGTGAAATAGACAAGCAGGGTAGGATTACAATTCCTCAGGAATTGCGTGAATATGCCGGAATCCAAAAGGAAGTTTTCACCATGGGAATAATGGACAAGATTGAAATATGGAGCAAAGAGGAATGGGAAGATCCCGAGGTAAGCGTGCAGCTTGCTCCAAGTGAATTTGCTCAAAAGATGGCAGAGTACGGGATATGATGGAATTTAAACATACGGCTGTATTACTCGATGAAGTAATAGAATGGCTGAATATAAAATCAAGCGGAATATATGTAGACGGAACGCTCGGCGGCGGTGGTCATGCAGGGGAGATATGCACTCACCTTAGCGAAGACGGACATTTTATAGGAATTGACCGTGATAAGGATGCGCTCAATGCGGCAACAGATAAACTACAAAAGTATCCTTGCCGTAAGGATTACATTCAATGCAACTATTCGCAAATAAAATCCGCCCTTAATTCCCTTAAAATAGAACAAATCGACGGAGCTGTTTTAGATTTGGGGGTATCGTCCTTCCAATTGGACAATCCTCAAAGAGGATTTTCCTACATGCAAAAAGCACCGTTAGATATGAGGATGGATGCAGAGGATTCTTTGTCCGCATATGACGTAATCAACACATATCCGGAGAGAGACTTGGCGGATATTATTAAAAAATATGGTGAGGAAAGATGGGCCGCTCGAATTGCATCGTTTTTAGCTTCTGCAAGGAAGGACAAGCCAATCGAGGATACCGAAGAGCTCGTCAATATAATTAAAGCCGCAATACCGGCATCCGCAAGGCGTGATGGTCCTCATCCTGCCAAGAGAACATTTCAGGCAATAAGAATTGAAGTAAACGATGAACTGAACCAATTAAAAAATGCGATTACAGAGTTTTGTGATGTTTTATCTCCTGGAGGGAGATTTGCTGTTATAAGCTTTCATTCGTTGGAGGATAGAATAGTTAAAGACATATTTGCGGAACGCAGTAATCCGTGCAAATGCCCGCCTTCATTTCCTGTATGTGTTTGCGGCAAAAAAGCGGACATAAAAAAAGTGACCGGAAAGCCTATAGTAGCAGGAGAGAGTGAACTGGAATCAAATCCTCGTTCGAGGAGTGCAAAACTGAGAGTAATTGAGAAGCTGTAAGCGAGAGAGGTAAAAAAATGATGCCTGCAGAAAAGTGGTACAAGTATCAGGAGTCCTATATGAAATACGGACCGGATATGAAGCCGCATAAAGATAAGAAATCAAAACAGAATAAAAAGAATATTGAATTTTCGGGCAAGGATAAACTCCGCATAAGCATGCTCATTATTTGTGTGGGGATAGTTTGCGTTGGTCTCATCGTTGCTACTGCCTATGCGGCAAGCCTTAAGTTTGAAATAAATAGGATGATAATGGCAAACAATGATATAGAAGGCGAAATACAAAACTTAAATGTGAATCTCCAGAAAAATACAAACATATCTGCGATAGAAGAAAAGGCAATAAATGAGCTTGGAATGGCATATGCCTTGCCGGAACAAATCCAGTATATTGAACCACAAAAGGATGTGAAGAGTGACTTTGCTTCCATTCTCAAGGAAGAGGCATATAATTAGAAGAGGAGAAATATAAATAAAAGAACCTTAGGAAACACAAGCATTCTTATAATTACATATAGAAAGGGGGGACCGGATAACTTAATTATGCAATAATAAAGAAATCCGGTTTTATTTTATCTGTGGGACCTGTATC
Organism: Eubacteriales bacterium; assembly: GCA_028704515.1. Lineage (GTDB taxonomy): Bacteria > Bacillota > Clostridia > Peptostreptococcales > Anaerovoracaceae > UBA1440. The sequence goes on along the minus strand of JAQWFH010000012.1, from coordinate 27,709 downwards.
AAATAGAGTGAGAAAAAGAATAGCACTCACATTCAGCATCATATGTATAGCTATGGTGTGTTTATGTGTGCGCTCAGGATGGCATCAAATAATAAGAGCGGAAGAGTACAGCAACATGGCGGTAGAACAGCAAACGCGTGACGTGCCGATAGAAGCAAAAAGGGGAACCATATATGATAGAAACGGCGAAGATCTTGCAGTAAGTGCAGCTTGCTATTCAGTATGGGTAAGGCCTGGGCAAATACAATCCGATGGCAAAAGTAAAGAGGAAAAAGCAGCAAATCTAGAGCTTCACATAAGCACCCTTTCGGAGATACTTGTAATCGATAGAGAAAAAGTAAAGGAGTCGGTAACAAAAAATCAAGCCTTAGTGAAGGTGGCAAAATATCTCGAAAAGGATACAGCTGATAAAATAAGGGAACAAAAAATACCGGGCGTGGAAATCTCTGAGGATGTAAAGAGATATTATCCTCTGGGAGCTTTTGCATCACATCTTCTGGGAAGCGTGACGGACGATAATTCCGGTCTTGCAGGAATTGAATTGAAATACAATCAATATTTGTCCGGAATATCGGGCAGGTGGATAAAAAATACAGATTCAGCGGGAAATGACTTGAGCTACGGGGTTGAAAAGTATTACAGCGCCGAGGACGGTCTTAACATCATATTGACAATAGATGAAGTAATACAGCATTACGTTGAAAAAACAATTGAAAAAGCAATGGAAGCAAGCAACTCGGACAGAGTAATGTGCATAGTAATGGATCCACAAAGCGGAGATATTCTTGCGATGGCAGTGGCTCCGGATTACAATCCGAATAATCCAAGAGTGCCACTGGATGAAGGGGAAGCTGCCTATGTAGAGGAATTGAGCGACAAAGAAAAATTGGATTATTGGAATAAAATGTGGAGAAATCCTATTGTAAGTGATATATACGAACCCGGTTCCACATCGAAGCTATTGACTACGGCAGTCGCAATTGAAGAAAATTTGACATCGCTCAGCGATACATTTGTGTGCAATTACTCATACCAGGTTGCAGGAGTAACTCTGCATTGCTGGAGACAAGGCAGACCACACGGGCATCAAACACTTATCGAAGCTGTAGGAAACTCTTGTAACCCGGTTTTCTCAACACTGGCGCATAGAGTGGGCAAGGATAAATTTTATGAATATATGCAGCTGTTCGGTATGACTGAAAAAACAGGTATAGATTATCCGGGCGAAGGAGGCTCGATAGTATATAAACCTGCACAGACGGGACCTGTTGAGCTTACAACTATGTCTTACGGTCAAGGTATTGCGGTAACCATGCTACAGCAAATTACGGCAATTTCCTCCTTAGGAAATGAAGGGAACCTGATGCAGCCGAGACTTGTTAAGGCTCTCCGGGATTCGGATGGCAACACAATAAAAGAATTTAAGCCGACAGTTGTAAGAAAAGTAATTTCGAAAAAAACGGCCGGAGAAATGTGCGAAATAATGAAATATGTAGTATCCGAGGGAGGAGGCGGAAATGCAAAGGTTCCGGGATATAGAGTCGGAGGAAAGACGGGAACTGCAAACAAACCTGCTCAGGGCAAGTATTCTTCCGAAACGTATTCCTCATTCATCGGTATGGCACCTATGGACGATCCGAAGGTTGCAATTCTCATCGTAGTCGACAATCCGCAGGGTACAAAATTCGGAAGCGTTGTAGCGGCTCCATACGCAAAGGAAATACTTGAAGATACACTTAGATATCTTGAAATTAAACCAGAATATACGGAAGAGGAAAGAGAGCAATTAAAAAGCAAGATGGTAGAGGTGCCCCAAATAACGGGCAACAGCTTATCGGATGCGATAGGGATTTTGGGAGGACTTTCATTAAAATATACAGTTAGCCCGGCGGCGACAACAAATGAAGATTTTATCATTGTAGATCAATACCCTAAGGCCGGTGAACGGATGAGCTCAGGAGGTACAGTTTATTTGTATAGGGAGTGATAATCAATGAATGTTTTTGCTATAACCGGTACGAACGGTAAAACGACGGTTTCATATATGCTCAGAAGTATAATCGAAGCTGCAGGAGAAAAAACAGGTCTAATAGGAACGATAATTCATGAAATCGGAGGAGAATTTTACGAAGTAAAAAATACGACTCCGGGGAAAGCGTTGTTAGAAGAATATTTTAAAAAATATAGGGAGCTTGATATAAGAAATGTAATTATGGAGGCTTCCTCTCATGCGTTGGATCAAGGAAGAACCGACGAAGTGGGGATTACAAATGCCGCATTTACAAATCTGAGTCGCGACCACTTGGATTATCACAATACCATGGAAAGATATTATGAGGCAAAGAAAAAATTGTTCCAATATCCTTCTGTGAAAGCAGTGGTGATAAATATAGACGATATGTATGGTCGGAAATTAAATCTTGAAATAAATTCTTCTCATATAAATAAAATTACTGTTTCAATGAAAAATAAAGAAAGCGATATTTATGCCAGTTGGGCAGGCCAGGGACTTGAGGGAGGAAAGCTTATTCTAAAAAGACAGGAAGACACAATTAGCTTAACCCTGTCAGCAATAGGAGAATATGCAGCTATGGACGCCGCTTTGGCAGCTGGGCTGGCATATTCAGCCGGTATTGATTCGAAATATATAAAAATCGGACTTGAAAGCTTTTCCGGGGTGCCGGGAAGGGCAGAAATAATACACGGAGAAAAAACAGGAGCAACAGCAATAGTCGATTATGCGCATACTCCCGATGCACTTGAAAATATTTTAGGGGCGGCTGCAATGATAGCAAATGAAAGGAAGCGCAGGCTCATAACGGTATTCGGATGCGGAGGTCGCAGAGATAAAGAAAAACGAAAGCAAATGGGAGTGATAGCGGGGGAAATGTCTGATATTTGTATAATAACAAACGATAATCCGCGAGACGAAAAAAGTGAAGATATATTTGCGATGATTGAGGACGGTATCTACGGGACGGGCTGTGCATACAGCATAATAGAGGAGAGAGAGGAGGCGATTAAGAAAGCAATCCAATCCTCCGAACCCGGAGATATAATCGTTGTTGCGGGCAAAGGCCACGAAAAAACACAAATATTCGAGAACGAAATAAGAGATTTTGATGACAAAGAGGTAATCAAGGAGTTTTTATGAAAAAGACAACTATAGGGAACATAAAGGATATTCTCGGAGCAGAATTAATTGCCGGAGATAAAGAAAATTATATTTCGGGAATTTCAATAGATTCGAGGCAAACGCAGTCAAGCGATATATTTTTTGCTATAATCGGCGAGAATCACGATGCACATGATTTCTTAGATGATGTCTTCAATGCGGGATGTAAGGCCGCCGTCGTTTCCGATAGGGAAGCGGCTTTGGCTGCCGTAAAGGGGCGGGATGTATGTGTATTGCTCGTAGATAACACGGTAAAGGCTTTGCAAAGCCTTGCGAAAGAATACCTTCCGCGATTTGATATAAAAAAATTTGCAGTAACCGGCAGTGTAGGAAAGACCAGCACGAGAGACATGCTTGCCGCTGTCATGGCAACGAGATATAAAACCGTAAAACCAGAAAAAAACTATAATAATGAAATTGGATTGCCGCTTACGGCATTTCTTATAAATGAGGATACAAAGGCTGCGGTATTTGAAATGGGAATGGAGCGCGAGGGTGAAATTAGGCTCCTTGCAGATATAGTCAGACCGCATGTGGCTGTGATAACAAATGTAGGGTCCGCTCACATAGAAACGGCGGGAAGCAGAGGAGCGATCTTGAGGGCAAAGCTGGAAATAGCGGAATTTCTTACTCCCGATGACTATCTTGTCATATATGAGGATGGAGATTTGCTAAAAAAAGCATCGGCTAAAGGCAACTATCACATTATTTCCGTCGGCAAGGACGGAAACAGCGATTTTATTTTATCGGATATTTGCAATTTGGGGGAAAAAGGTGTAGAATTTACGATTGAGCACAATTATAAGACACAGCGTATAAAACTGCCTGTGCCGGGCGAGCATAATGCATATAATGCGGCGCTTGCGATAGCGGCCGCTTCGTGTTTTGGGGTAGAACCGGATGAAGCTGCAAAAGGGCTTGCCGGAATGAAAATTACTGATAAGAGGCTTTCAATAAAAGGAAACCATGGAATAAAAGTAATAGATGACACCTACAACGCAAGTCCCGATTCCATGAAAGCCGGCATTTTGACGCTTATGTCTATAGCCGGGCTTCGCAGGGTCGCCATATTGGGGGATATGTTTGGACTTGGAGAACAAAGCGAAAAATATCATCGCGAGGTAGGAGAGTTTGTAGGTGAAAGCAATCTCGACCTGTTGATAACTATAGGCAGCTATGCTCAATATATAAACGAGGGCTCATTGAAGGGGATGAAGGATCGTACGAAGCACTTCAATACAAAAGGCGATTTTATCAAAGAAATAGATAAGATTATTCAAAAGGGAGATGTGATTCTTGTAAAAGGATCAAGGGGGATGAAAATGGAACAAATTGTGAAGAAAATATTAGAATAACAAAGGATAATGGATATGTTTAATGCAGCGTTTGTGCAAATCGGGGTTATAATTTTCAGTGCGTTTATTGTCGGAACCGGCGCGACGGCTCTTCTTTTGCCGGCTCTTAAAAAAAGACAATTCGGACAAAATATCAGAGAAGAAGGACCCAAGTCTCATATGGTGAAAAGCGGGACCCCGAGCATGGGCGGTATAGCCATAATATTTGCGACCGTGATTACGGCACTTGGCGCATCATTGATTTTCCCCGGACAAATCAGGGATATAATCGTTATTACCGCAGCGTTTATTATTTTCGGTCTTCTCGGATTTTGGGATGATTTTACAAAGGTAATTAAAAAACGCAACCTCGGACTTAGGGCTTGGCAGAAGCTTGCGGTACAGGTTACATTCGGTATTGGAATTGCGGCGTATATGGCCGAATATTCTATATCGAAAACTGCGGTTTATATACCTTTTATCGACATATATGCCGACTTCGGTATAGGGTATATACCTTTTATTGCTTTTGTGATTGTAGCTATGACAAACAGCGTAAATCTGACTGATGGTCTGGATGGTCTTGCTTCGGGAGTGACGGCTGTGACTTGTCTATTTTTTGCTGTAGCTGCAGCTACATACAATTTTGGCGCCGCGATGTACTTCTGTGCGGCTCTGTGCGGTGCTTGTTTGGGCTTCCTTATTTTCAATAAGAACCCGGCTAAGATATTTATGGGAGATACCGGTTCCCTTGCTCTAGGGGGAGGGATTGCAGTAGCGGCCGTGCAAATGAACATGACGCTGCTATTGCCGATTGCAGGTCTTGTATATGTGGTAGAGGCTGTTTCGGTAATAATACAGGTCTTGTATTTTAAATCTACAGGAAAAAGATTTTTCAAAATGGCTCCACTTCACCATCACTTTGAATTAAAAGGGATGAAAGAAAAAAATGTTGTAGCATTATTTTGGGTAGCCTCGTTGATATGCTGCAGTATAGCATTATCGGCACTTTAATAGGAGAAAAATGTATGAAGAATATAGTAAAGAATAAAAAAGTATTGATTATAGGGATGGGTAAATCCGGAATAGCCGCAACTCAAGCCTTGCTTAAGCTTGAAGCACAAATTTCCGTGCAGGATACGAAGCGTCCCGAACAGATAGACCCTCAGCTGATAAGCTTTTTAAAAGGGAAAAATGTCAAATGCTATTTTGGCTGCGTGCCTGAGAATATAGGGGAATATCATATGCTTATCCTAAGCCCCGGTGTGTCGGTGGATCTTAACTTCATCGCTGAGGCCAAGGAGAAGGGTGTGGAAATAATAGGGGAGCTCGAAATCGCCTACAGAATAGGGCAAGGAAAATACATTGCCATTACAGGAACAAATGGGAAGACAACTACCACAACGCTGGCGGGTGAGATTTTTAAGGCGGCGAAGAGAAAAACTTATGTCGTAGGTAATATAGGTGTTGCAGTAATTTCAATGGCGTTAACGGCAGACGACGATTCGTGGCTCGTTACAGAGACGAGCAGCTTCCAATTGGAGACGACAAACGATTTCAAACCGGAGATTTCTGCCATCCTCAATATAACGCCGGATCATATGGACAGACATAAGACGATGGAAAATTACGAAGCGGCGAAAGCGAAGATATTTGAAAATCAAACCGAGGATCAATACCTCGTAATAAATGATGATGACCCCGAGTGTGTTAAGCTTGCACAAAAGGCGGAAGCAAAGGTCGTTCCTTTTTCGAGAAAAAAACAACTGCACTTTGGTATCTTCGTAAAAGACGGTAATATAGTTATAAAGAATGAAAAACAAGAAATAATCGAAATTTGTGCGGTCAGCGAGCTTCGTATACCGGGAGCACACAATGTTGAAAATGCACTTGCAGCCGTTGGAATTTCATATTTTGCAGGCATAGAACCGGAAATAATCAGAAATACGTTAAAAGAATTTTTAGGCGTTGAGCATAGACTGGAATATGTTGATACGGTCGACGGAGTCAGATTTGTAAACGATTCAAAGGGCACAAATGCGGAATCCTCGATAAAGGCTATAGAAGCTGTCGATGCACCTATAATCCTCATCGCAGGGGGGTATGACAAAGGCGGAGAATTTGACGAGCTTATTAACGCCTTCAACGGTAAAGTAAAGCAGCTTTTGCTAATAGGAAAGACTGCAGAAAAAATAAAACAGACTGCCGAAAAACTCGGCTTTTCAGATTACATTGTATGCAATAATCTCGATGAATGTGTACGCCGTAGCTTTGAAATTGCAAACCCGGGAGATACAGTTTTACTTTCACCTGCATGCGCCAGCTGGGATATGTACACCTGCTTTGAGCAGAGGGGAGAACATTTTAAGAGCTGCGTTAAGGGATTGAGCGGTGCATAAAGCGATCACGTAAAATATTAATTGTTCAAGAGGATATTATGGCAAAAAGAAGAACGCCGAGAACGAAGAATATCAAGTTAAAATCAGGAGATTTTACAATACTTATATTGGTGCTGGGCCTTGTGGTCTTTGGAATTATAATGGTTTTCAGCGCCAGCTATTATTATGCGATAAGCAAATACGACAATCCTTATCACTATCTCAAGCGCGATCTCATATGGGCCGCCGGAGGCGCTTTACTTATGGCTGCCTGTGCACTGATGGATTACAGAGTATGGCAGAAAATAGCGGTTCCTCTTACGGGGGTTTCTGTTATATTACTTATGCTAATTTATACTCCGCTCGGAGTGACGAGAAACAATGCAACAAGATGGATTGGTATTGGTAACAGCGAAGCATTGACTATAATGCCGGGGGAAATAGCAAAAATAGCGGCGATAATATTTGTCGCATGGTTTTTTAGCAGGGATCCTTCTCGTATCAAATCATTTTGGCGAGGTGTGCTACCCGTGTTATGTCTCATGGCCGTTTATGCCGGTCTGATTATCAAGCAGCCAAATCTTTCGACAGCAATCACCATATGTGGAATTATGGTCGGGATGATGTTCGTTGCCGGGCTTTCTTGGAAATATGTAATAGGCGTTGTTGGAGCAGGTGGTGCTGCTATACTTGCACTTATACTTGCCGATAAAGAAGGATACTGGCTTAAAAGATTTACAAGTTTCCTTGATCCTTTTGCCGATAAGCTTGGAGAAGGTTACCAGGTAGTGCAAGGGCTTCTTGCGATGGGAAGCGGTGGCGCTTTTGGCTTGGGGCTGGGTAAGAGTATACAAAAGACGCTTTATTTGCCCGAACCGCAAAACGATTTCATCCTTGCTATAATAGGTGAGGAATTGGGGTTTATCGGTATAATTATACTTATGTCATGCTATATGCTGCTGATATGGAGAGGCATACACGTTGCGATAAATGCAAAGGAAATGTTTGGAACTATGCTGGCATCGGGTATTGTTATTATGATAGCTGTCCAGTTAATCTTGAATTTTGCGGTAGTAACGTCGAGCATGCCGCCCACGGGAATAACACTTCCCTTCGTGTCTTACGGAGGAAATGCCCTTTGGTTATTTATGGGTTCCGCAGGTATACTTTTAAATGTCTCAAGGCATTCCGCAAAATAAGCATATTGGAGAAATGATATGAAGATTATAATGACAGGTGGAGGCACAGGCGGGCACATATACCCCGCAATAGCTATCGCCGATAAAATAAAAGAAAAATACCCTAGCAGCGAGATCTTGTTTGTAGGTACCGAACGCGGTCTTGAAAGCACCATCGTACCGAAAAGCGGCTACGATATAAGATATATTACAGTCAGCGGATTTAGTAGGAAGAATCTTTTGAAGAATGTTGGAACTGCAATAAACTTGTTAAAGGGCACTTTGCAATCCGCAAGAATAATAAATGATTTCAAGCCGGATATTGTGATAGGAACAGGGGGTTATGTAAGTGCCCCCGTAGTAAGAACAGCGGCGAGGATGGGAGTACAAACATATATACACGAGCAGAACACATTCCCGGGAGTGACAAATAAGCTGCTTGAAAAATATGTGGATAAGGTGTTTTTGGCTTTCCCAGAGGCTGAGAAATATTTTAAGGACAAGAAAAAGCTGGTTGTTACAGGAAACCCTGTGCGTGAAGCTTTTAAGAATATAGAAAATGAAAAAGCGAGGGCGCTGTTGTCGATACCGCGCGATAAATTTGTGATTCTTTCCTTCGGCGGAAGTGGTGGTGCAAAGCGCATAAATGAAGCTGTTTTGCCCTTGCTTGACTTGGCTGTTGATAAAAAAGACACTTATGTAATTTTAGCTACGGGCAACCGCTATTACAAAGATGTGAAAGAAACGCTAAAGCAAAAAAATATATTGAGCAATGAAAATATCAGGATACTGGAATATATCGAAGATATGCCAAACTATCTTGCGGCGGCGGATTTGGTTATAAGCCGTTCCGGAGCGCTTACAATATCTGAGATAATTGCTTGCGGCAAAGCTGCAATACTTATCCCATCTCCGAATGTAACGGGAAATCATCAGTTCCACAACGCAAAAGCTATTGCTGACAAGGGAGGCGCTATCCTTATCGAAGAGGCAGCTTTGAGCGATGAAATCCTAGTTTCGTCCGTAATGTCAGTTATGTACGATAAAGAAAAACAAAAAGAGATGGAAAGCGCAAGCAGAGCCATGGCATCCACCGATGCCTTGGTCAAAATAGCCGAATACATGTAACAAAACATAACCGTAACGCATATGATAAAACCGGATTGCTTTCTAGGGCAAACGGAGGGAGTGAATTTTTATTGGATACCTATCATATACGTGGCGGTTATTCTCTTAATGGTGAAGTTGTTTTGTCAGGTGCAAAAAACTCAGTTTTACCTATATTTGCCGCAAGCGTTGTAACGGGGAGTCAATCAAACATAACAAACTGTCCAGAAATTTCGGATGCCGAAAAGATGCGAGATATACTGAGAATGCTGGGATGCTCCGTTACAGGTGAGGGCAATGATATCTTTGTAGATTCATCACAGATATCAAATCATACGATAAATGAAGAATTAATGTCATCCATGAGGTCATCCGTGTTTTTGGCAGGAGGAATTTTGACAAGATGCGGCATTGCCGAAATCGGGAAGCCGGGTGGCTGCAAAATAGGCAAAAGGCCTATAGATATACATATAGAGACATTGAAGGCATTGGGTGCGGAGGTAGAGGAAAAGGAAGAGCGTTTGATACTGAAAACGCGAGGGCTTAGAGGCAACACCGTAAATCTGCCGTTTCCAAGTGTAGGCGCAACAGAAAACGCTATGATAGCAGCATCGAGAGCCGAGGGTGAAACCGTTATAAACAATGCGGCAAGAGAACCGGAAATAATAGATTTACAAAATTTTTTAAACAAATGCGGAGCGAAAATAAAAGGTGCAGGAAGTTCAAGTATTGCCATAAAAGGCGTCAAGGAAATGGTGCCCGCAAAATATGAAATAATCCCAGACAGAATCGAAGGCGGGACATTTTTGTGTATGGCTGCGGCCACAAGGGGAGAAATATTCATAAGGAATGCTATTCCGGAGCATATAGAAACAATCTTGCAAGCACTTGAATCAATCGGTTGCAAGATAAAGACGAAAGGAACGGGAGTATGGCTTAAGGATTGCAAAAACATCAGGGGGACTTGCAAAGTGATTACCTCACCATTCCCGGGTTTTCCGACAGATATGCAGCCACAAATTACAGCTATGATTGCAGGAATGGGTATTGCGGGGACAATCCGTGAGAGAATTTTCGAAAATAGATTCGGTTATGTAAAAGAATTAAATAAAATGGGTGCAGGCATTGAAATATGCGGGAAAAATGCTATAATATCAAAAGGAAATTCTTTAGTTGGAAATAACCTTTTCGCAGAAGATTTGAGGGGAGGAGCAGCTTTGGTGACAGCGGCACTTGCGGCCGAAGGTGAAAGCTCCGTCTGCGGAGTGCAATATATAAAACGAGGATATTGTCGGTTAGATGAAAAGCTGAGGCTTCTCGGTGCCGATATAGAGGAAGATGATGGCGAAAGAGCATAATGTACGGAAGAAAAAAAAGAGAAAGAAGAAAAACTATCTTCTGAGACTTTTTTTAATAGTGGCGATAGGTATTGGACTATATTTTTTAATGGATACGAGTTTTTTTGATGTACAAAAAATAAATGTCGCAGGGAATAATTACTATACAAAACAGCAGGTAATCGATAAGGCCGGAATTAAAAACGGCACAAATATATTCTTTGAAATGAAAACAAAGGCGGCAAAAAACAAGCTGCTCCAGGACCCTTATATAAAGAATGTGAAAGTCGGTAGAAGACCGCCGGCAACAATAATCATAAAGGTAGAGGAGCGTAAGGATGCGGCCGCGGTAATGTATGGTACAAGCTATTTTGTAATTGACAAGGAAGGCATGGTTTTAAAGAAAACGGACAAAGCACCTAAGGTTACGCTGCTTTCCGGTATCGTTATGAAAACAGCAGAGGTAGGAAAGCCGTTGGAGGCCGAGGAGAATCTTCTTCTTACAGATACAATGCAGATGATAGGGACCATGGAAGAAAGTGAAATATACTTTAAAAAGATAGAAATATCGAATGTTATGATTGGCGCATATATATACGATCAGCTTCTTGTTTACGGAACTCCTGAGGCCGTGGTCGAAAATATGGAGAGCGGAAATTTGCAGCAGGTGCTTTACAAGCTGCACGAACAGGGGATAGAGAGAGGGATTATAAGGGTCGGCACGGATGGATATTGCTCCTTCAGTGCAGAAATCCCTAATTAGAAAAAATGAAAGGGGAACCACAAATGAAAAAGTACGGCGGAATAATTGGTGTTGGCCTTGTTGCTATGCTTGTGGGGCTTGTGTTAGCTATGCAGCTCAGTAATGCATCTTCTTCCGAGCAAGGAGGGCTTGTACCAATACTGAAGCTAAAGGATTATGAAGTCACCTTGAAAGAAACGCGCGCTGAAAAGGAAGCTGCTCTGGAAGAACTTGAGCGAGTTGAGAGCAGGCTGAACTCCATAGAAAAAGAAATGGCCGATGAGGACGAAATAATAAAGGGTCTTGTTGAAGATACCGAGAAATACAAGGCGATAGCCGGAGTTGCGGATATGCAAGGGCCGGGGATCATTGTCACTATACGCGACCCGGAAATTACAGATGAATACCAGGAAGATATAAGCGTAATTACATATAATTACGAGCTTTTGCTCAGCCTTGTAAACAAACTCAAGGAAGCCGGAGCGGAAGCGATAAGTATCAATGAAAACAGAATAGTTCAAACTACCGAAATATCGCTTGCCGGCAGTCATATCAACATTAACGGTACTGCGACGGCACCACCGTATAATATAAAGGCATTGGGCAATCCCGATACATTGCACAATACAATTACAATAAGGGGTGGTACGGTTGAGGTCATGCAAAAAAAATACGACCTCAAGGTTACTGTATCCAAAAAAGCCGACATAAAGGTACCTCGTTACAGCGGAATTATCAAATTCAAGTATGCAGAACAGATACCTCAGGAATAGGCGGGTGTCCTCATGAACAGAAGAACAATTATAATTATATTTTCCATTGCACTTCTCGTAGGAATAGGGATAGTGGCGCAATCACGCGTAACAAACGGGCTTATGCTTTATGTCGCTCCTTCTACAGTTCAGGATTACAGAGCCATGGCCGAAGGTGAAAAACAAAACCTGGAGAATGTGCAAAATCGAATAAATGATGCTAAAGAAAAGCTACAGGATTATGAAGAAAATTTATACAATCAAGAAAGCAAGGATATACTTGAGAATATAAGCGATGAATACATCAAATACGGTATTTACTCAGGCAGGTTATCCGTACATGGACCAGGCGTAATCATTACCGTCGATGATGGAAACAGGGAACTGTTTGACGGGGAGGATATTAACAACTTACTAGTTCATGATGAGGATGTTTTCATGATAATAAACGAGCTAAAAAGGGCGGGAGCCGAAGCGATCTCGGTGAACGGACAAAGAATTTTGTCGGATACCTCGATCAGCTGCTCGGGATATACGGTAAGAATAAATGGGGTAACATATGCAAGGCCGTTTAAAATACAAGCGATAGGAAATGCGCGCAAAATGTCATCAATCCTTCTGGGGCCTGAAGGATATGCAACAAACTTAAAAGAATGGGGCGTAATTTTTAAGATTAAGACTTCAGATGAAATAATTATTGAGGGAAACTCGGATGTAGATAATTATGTTTACAAATATTCTAAAACGATTTAAGGAGAAGAGAAATAATGATTATTGCTATTATTGCAGGGTTGACAGCGGGACTTGCCATAGGGTTTGTATTTGACGTGTCCTATCCCACAGAATATTCCTTTTACATTGTAATGGGGCTATTGGCGGCTATAGATTCTCTTATTGGAGCGGCTCGTTCACATCTGGAGGGCAAGTACAATGGCTGGGTATTTGGCACGGGATTTTTTTGTAACGCAGTGCTTGCGGGATTCCTTACTTTTCTGGGGGATAAGCTCGGAATACCGTTGTACTACGCCGCGATACTTGTATTTGGCGGAAGACTTTTCAATAATTTAGCGGTAATGAGACGAATTGCGCTCGAGAGATTTTTGTCTAAAAAGGAGAAAATCTAACGTTATTTTACTTCAAAAGCACTAGTCATAGAAGTTGTCGTGTGATATAATAAATCAAATGAGAAGCAGGAGGATCAAGCTTAATGTTACAGTTTGAAATAAACGAACCAAGCGCTGCCCAAATAAAGGTAATCGGTGTAGGCGGGGGCGGATGTAATGCCGTAAACCGAATGATCGAAACCGGACTAAAAGGCGTTTCGTTCGTAGCGATAAATACAGACAAGCAAGCCCTTGCCGGATCGAAAGCAGAGACTAAGGTTCAGATTGGAGAGAAACTTACAAAGGGTCTCGGGGCAGGAGCAAATCCCGAAGTAGGGCAAAAGGCTGCCGAGGAAAACCTGGACGACCTGACTAAGTTCATTGCAGGATCTGACATGGTCTTTATTACCGTAGGCATGGGAGGTGGTACAGGGACGGGAGCAGCTCCTATAATAGCCAAGGCGGCAAAGGATCTTGGTATACTTACTGTGGGAGTAGTAACAAAGCCGTTTACGTTTGAAGGCAAGAAGAGAAGAGAACATGCGGAGCTTGGAATCAAGTTCCTTAAAAAATATGTGGATTCACTTGTGGTAGTACCAAATGACAAACTGCTGCAAATTTCCGCAAAAAATACATCTGTTATAGAAGCGTTCAATATGGCCGACGAGGTTTTAAAGCAGGGAGTGCAGGGCATTTCCGATCTTATTGCCGAAGCAGGCATGATTAATCTCGACTTCGCAGATGTAAAAACCGTCATGAGCGACAGAGGAATAGCTCATATGGGCGTAGGAACAGGCAAGGGTGAGGACAGAGTATCTCAGGCAATAAAGAATGCCATAGAAAGCCCTCTGCTCGAGACATCTATTTCCGGTGCCAAGGCTATACTCCTCAACATAACCGGCGGATATGATTTGGGAATGCTTGAGGTGAATGATGCTGCAGATCAGATAGAAAAAGCGGCTGACAAGGATGCAATAGTTATATTCGGCACTTCCATCAAGGAAGAAATGCAAGAAGAAATTGTCATCACTGTTATTGCTACCGGATTTGAGGACAGGCAGCAAAAGGACATATTTTTGAGCTCTTCAACGAGTGCGGCAGCAAATGAAGAGGGAACAAAGGAAAACACGCAGGATGTTCAAGATGAAGAAATGCAAACACAGGACGGAGCTGATGAAATCATTTCTGAGCTTGAAAGAAAGCACAATACAGACTTTGTTATCCCGGATTTTTTAAAGGGAACGAAACTGTAATAAAACTTCAGATTTTAGCCGGTTTTTTACAGCCGGCTTTTTTATATAAGGATTTTTATGAAAGAAATATATTCTTCGGACAACAAAATATATAAGCATGTAAAGGCTCTTGAAACCAGAAAACACAGGGACAAGACCGCAAGCTACATCATAGAAGGCACGAATCTAATCGAAGAAGCGATTAAGAACGATGTCATGCTTGAATATGCAATATTTCGGGAAGACTATCCGAATGCAGAAACAATTTCTTCATCCCTTAAACTCAAAAACAACGCCGTCAAAATGCAAGGCGGCTTGTTTAATATATTATCGCAGACTGAAAACGGGCAGGGGGTTCTGGCCGTAGCACTGAAGAGGAGCTACGGTACCGATGAATTTTTCAGGATTATAGGTGATAAAAATATAGTCATTCTCGACAAACTTCAAGACCCCGGCAATATTGGCACGATCATAAGGACTGCAGATGCTGCCGGATATGGAGGAGTTATAGCTCTCAAGGGAACGGGAGATATATATTCCCCCAAGGTCATAAGGGCGGCGACTGGTTCAGTCTTTAGACTGCCCGTTCTGTTTTTGGATACCCCCCAAGAAGCGGCCGGGCACTGTAAGAAATACGGAAAAAGCTTAGTGGCGTCCTGCCTCGAAGCGGAAAAAGTTTATTACGAATTAGATATGACCAAAGATATTGCATTGATTATAGGTAATGAAGGAAACGGTATCTGTAAAGAACTAATTAATATATCGGATTTTAAGGTAAAGATACCGATGTACGGAAATATCGACTCTTTAAATGCGGCAGTGGCGGCAGGCATACTTATGTTTGAAGGTGCAAGGAAATTACTGTAAATATAGGAGATAGCATTATGCAGAACAAATTAAATGAAATTTTAGAGCAAGCAAGGGCTGATCTTTCAGTCGCTTCTTCGATAGAGGAAACCGAGGCTATCAGAATAAAAAATCTAGGCAAGAAGGGTCTCATTACAGATATACTTCGATCAATGGGAAAGCTCTCTCATGAAGAAAAGAAGACTCTGGGACAAGCGGCAAACACGGCTCGTGAAGAAGTTGAAGCTCTTATAAACAAAAAGTTCAAAGAAGTTAAGGAAAATGCGCTTAACAAAAAATTATCGCTTGAGAAGATAGATGTTACGGAGCCGGGCGTAAGAAAAACAATAGGAACCCCGCATATCATAACTATTACAACTCAAGAGATAGTAAATGTTTTCAGATCCATGGGATATAGCGTAATAGAAGGGCCGGAGGTGGATACTGTCCACTATAATTTTGATGCATTAAATGCACCGAAGGCACATCCGTCAAGAGATATGTCGGATACATTTTATTTTTCAGAGGATATCCTTCTGAGAACGCACACCTCACCTATGGAAGTGAGGATTATGGAAAACATGAAGCCTCCAATAAAGGCAATAGTTCCGGGAAGGTGCTTTAGATACGACACTCCTGATGCAACGCATTCACCTATGTTCCATCAGGTAGAGGGCCTTGTAATAGATGAAGGAATTACAATGGCTGACTTAAAAGGAACCCTGGCTACATTTGCAAGGCTGATGTTCGGAGAGGATACAAAGATAAATTTCAGACCTCACCATTTCCCTTTCACAGAGCCTAGCGCTGAGGTAGACGTTTCGTGCTTCAAATGCAAAGGCAAGGGCTGCAATATATGTAAAGGTAGCGGTTGGATAGAAATTTTAGGCTGCGGTATGACGCATCCAAATGTATATAGGCACGGCGGAGTTGACCCCGAAAAATATACGGGTTTCGCGTTTGGTATGGGTGTAGAAAGAGTCGCGTTGCTAAAGTATGAAATTGATGATATTCGTTTACTATACGAAAACGATATGCGTTTCATAAATCAATTCAAATAAAGGAGGCAAAGAATATGCTTGTACCTATAGAGTGGATAAAAGATTATGTTAATATTGACAATATATCTATAGATAAATACTGTGAAAGTATGGTAATGTCCGGGTCAAATCTTGAGACATATGAAACATTTGGCGAGGATATAGAAAATATAGTAGTAGGAAAAGTTATTTCGGTCGAAAAGCATCCCAACGCTGATAAGCTGGCTGTATGCGCGGTAGACGTAGGAAGACAAGAACCTTTGCAGGTGATTACGGGGGCCCCCAATGTAGAAGCGGATGCATACTTCCCTGTTGCGCTTGATGGCGCGAGAATCCCAGGACCTATTCACGGAAAAGAAAAGGAAAACGGGGGGACAGTAATAAAAAGCGGGGAAATCCGGGGACTCGCATCGGAAGGAATGTTCTGTTCATGTGAAGAACTGGGTTTTGGGGCAAGCGTGGTTCCCGTTGCTGCGAAAGAGGGGATATGGCGTCTTGAGGGTGAATATACTCCAGGACAAAATATAGTCGATGCTCTGGAGCTTGACGTATGCACCATAGAGTTTGAAATTACCCCAAACAGGCCGGATTGCTTATCCATGTTGGGGATGGCAACAGAAACTGCCGCTACATTCGGAAAGAAAAAGCAGTTGCCGGATACAGCTTGTGAAGAAAAGGGGACAGGCACTGCCTCGGACTATGTAAGCGTTGAAATAAAAAGAACAGACCTTTGCAAGAGATATACGGCAAGAGTAATAACGGATATTGAAGTGAAGCAATCACCGTGGTGGCTTCAAAAGAGGCTCATGTTTGCAGGGATGAGACCAATAAACAATATCGTTGATATAACGAATTTCGTCATGCTTGAATACGGACAGCCGTTGCATGCATTTGACATAAATACTGTAGAGGATAAGAAGATTATAGTCGATGCAGCGCCTTCAGGTTCAAAATTCACCACGCTTGACGGGAAGGAAAGAATATTGGACGGCGATGTCTTGATGATAAACGATACCAAGAAGCCTATCGGTATTGCCGGTATAATGGGCGGTTTGAATTCGGAAATAGAAGAGACTACAAAGACAGTAATATTGGAATCCGCAAACTTCTTGGGAGACAGCATAAGAGCAAGCTCAAAAAGGCTTGGCTTAAGGACAGAAGCTTCATCAAGATACGAAAAGGGCATCGATCCAAATCTTTGTGAACAGGCAGCCGACCGTGTATGCCGCCTTATTGAAATACTCGGAGCAGGCAATGTTGTTAAGGGATCCGTGGACATATATCCCAATATAGAAGAAGCAAAACCACATGACGTAAGAGTGTCGAGGATGAACGCAATCATCGGAACAGAACTCACAAGAAACCAAATGGCGGACATTCTCGAGAGCCTTGAAATGAATGTCGAAGGAGATGGTGAGATTATGAGAGTCACACCTCCGACCGTTCGTCAAGATTTAGAAATGGAAATTGACTTTGCAGAAGAGATAGCCAGAATATACGGCTATTATAGATTGCCGGATACATTACCTAAGATGAACACTGTATCAAAGGTTTCCGAGAGCTGGGAGCTTCGCGATATAACGAGAAGATGTATGTCGGCTATGGGTTTAAATGAAATACAAACATATTCGTTTGTAAGTCCCGCAAGCGTTGGCAAGATAAGGGTTCCGGAAGGCTCATGGGAATACAACACATTGAAATTGCTTAATCCTTTGGGGGAAGACACATCGGCGATGAGAACTGTTTTGACACCGAATATGCTTGAAGTGCTCGGGCGCAACTACTCGAGAAGCATTATATCGGCCAGAGCTTACGAAATTGGGAATGTGTTCAAGTCGAATCCGTCGGATAGAGAAAATGCTTTACCGCAGGAATCCCTTTCAATATCAATAGGTCTTTATGGTGAAGGAGAAAGTTTCCTCACTCTCAAAGGCATCATTGAAGAGCTTTTTGAAACGCTTGGATTAGCAGAAGCCAAATTCGTGGCAGAAAATAATTACGGAGCGTATCATCCGGGCAGATGTGCAAGGATATTTGTAGAAGGCAAATATGTCGGGATAATGGGCGAAATCCATCCGGAGGTCGCCGAGGAATACGATCTTCCGAAGCGATGCTATAGTGCAGAGCTGCTGTTTGGGGAGATTGAAAAGCTATCGGACACGGAGAAGCTCTATAGCCAGATTCCAAAATTCCCTGCCGTGGTTAGAGATATAGCATTGGTAGTTGATGAAGAAACTGCAGTAGGAGAAATAAAAGAAGCCGTTATACAGGCAGGCGGTGGAATACTTGAAAGTATTGAGCTGTTTGACATATATCGCGGCGCACAAATAGGAGAGAGCAAAAAATCGTTGGCATTCAGCCTTACCTATAGATCTCATGAAAAGACGCTCACCGATGGAGAGGTTCAAATCGAACATGCGCAAATTTTGAAAGCTCTTTCCGACAGGTATAATGCGGTTTTGAGAGAGATGTAACAGAGGGAGAAGCAATGGAAAACAAGGTAAGTGTGAAAATTTACGGACAGGAATACACAATAGCGGGAGAAAAGAGCAAGGAGCATATGATAAAAATCGCAAGCCATGTAGATGTAAATATGCATGAGCTGGCAAAGATAGTAAAAGGGGCATCTGTTGCATCCCTTGCCGTCCTTTCTGCAGTAAATGTTACTGACGAATATTTTGTTACTCTTGAAAAATTGCAGGAAGAGATGAGGCTTAACGAGCGCCTGAAAAAGGATACAGAGCACTATATACAGCTGTGGGATGAGGCGAAAAAAAACTTCATTCAACAAAAGGAAGAGACCAAGGATACCTTTACAAAGCTTGACGGAATAAAAGTAAGCTTAAATGAAAAGGATGAAGAGATAAGAAGACTCAAACGGGAGCTTGACCAAGCCAAGATAAAAGCCGAACAAGAGAGCGCAGAAAAGCTTGCCGAGGCGAAAGCCGGATACAAGGAAATAGAAAACAGCTTTTTTGATCTTCAGATGGAAAATATCAATCTCAAAAGTGAACTTGATAAATTCAAGAGTTTGAGCGGAGATTTTTAAATGAACGAAAAGTCCTATCGTGTACTTGAATATAACAAAATAATACAAATGCTCAAGGAAGAGGTCGCTTCCGAGATGACTCGCAAAATCATCTCGGAGCTTAAGCCTTCCGTTGATATAAAGCAAATAAGGGACTTGTGCGCAGAAACAACTGAAGCAGTTCAAGTTATTGTAAAAAAAGGCACATTGCCATTGGGAGCCTTTTATGACATCGGGAGCAGTCTTGAGTTTGCGCGGAAAAGCGGTGTGCTTTCTCAGGCAGACCTGCTTCGCATATTGTACAATATTAAGGTGGCGAGGAATGCCGTATCATTTCTGGCATCCGACTTACCTCCGCTCCAAATAATAGGTGAGATTGCCACGGTTTTAGCAACGCCCAAGGCTCTCGAAGAGAATATAGAAAGATGCATTATATCCGAAGAGGAAATGAGCGACAATGCAAGCCCCGAGCTCAGGAACATAAGGCGGGCGGTAACAAGGCAAAACGAATCGATAAGAAACAAAATAAATCAAATATTGAATTCCGAATCAAATAAAACGATGCTGCAGGATAGTATCTTTACTATGAGAAGCGGAAGATTTGTAATACCCGTGAAGCAAGAGCATCGCGGCAAGTTTCCGGGGATTATCCACGATCAATCGCAAACCGGCGCCACATTATTCATTGAGCCGCAGGTAATAGTAAATTTGAACAATGAACTCAGACAGCTAGAAGCTGAGGAAAGAGTTGAGACTCAAAGGATTCTGGGGGAACTGTCATCCGAAGTAGCCGAGCATTTTCACGGACTACAAAATAACCAAAAGTTGCTCGTCCTTCTTGATTTGATATTTGCAAAGGGAAAGCTTTCATATAAGATGGACGGAGAAGAGGTGGCCTTCAATGAAGAGGGAAGACTTAAGCTAAGAAGCGCTCGTCACCCCTTGATAGACAAGAAAAAGGTTGTTCCGGTAAGCGTCACGCTAGGAGGCGAATACAAAACTCTCGTCATAACGGGACCGAATACGGGAGGAAAGACTGTAACACTAAAAACTCTTGGCTTGCTTGCAATGATGGCACAAACAGGTCTTCACATACCGGTAAATCCGGGCTCCGAGCTTCCTATATACAAAAAGATATATGCGGATATAGGCGATGAGCAAAGCATTGAGCAAAGCCTTTCGACATTTTCATCTCATATGAATAATATCGTTGGGATTATTGAGGGTGCGGACGAAGAAACGCTTGTACTGCTTGATGAATTATGCGCCGGAACGGATCCGACCGAGGGTGCGGCGTTAGCTATATCCATATTGGATTACTTGCGCTATAACGGTGCAAATACTGTAGCAACAACTCACTATAACGAGTTAAAAAAGTACGCAATATCCACAAAGAGCGTTGAAAACGCCTCTATGGAATTTGATATAAATACGCTGAGCCCGACTTACAGGCTTTCTATAGGAACGCCGGGAAGGTCAAATGCCTTTGAAATATCCGAAAAGCTGGGTCTAAATGATGAAATAACCAAAAGAGCTCGTAATTTGCTCCAAAGCGGGGACATTCGATTTGAAGAGGTTATAGCTGCTCTTGAGGCAGATAAGAAAAAAGCCGAAGAAGAAAGAAATGAAGCCATCATGCTCAATATCGCCATAAAAAAGGAGAAAGAGCAAATACAAAATGAGAGGCGCAAGCTTGAGGAGCAAAAGGATAGAACGATAGAACAAGCCAGGGAGGACGCTCGTCAAATATTAAAGGAAGCGCAAGAGCTTTCAAAGGAGACAGCAAAGGAGCTCAAAGAAATCGCAAAGATGGATTCTATGGGCGAAAGGACGAGGCGATACGATGAAAACAAACGCAAGCTGCGCTCAATGGATGCAAAGCTGCGCAAACATATAGAAGTAGAGGAAAATATCGATCCCGTAAAACCTGACGATTTGCAGAAGGGTGATCGAGTTAAGCTCCTTACAATAAGGCAGAACGGAGAGGTCTTGACACTACCCGACAGCAAGGGAGACCTTTTCTTGCAGATAGGCAATATGAAAGTAACCGCAAATGTTAAAAACCTTATGAAAATCAACGATGGTTCCTCGAATAAAAAGATTAAGCGTCAAAAATCGCATGGCGCAATGTACAGAGGGAAGACACAGTCGGTGTCTCTGTCGATAAATGTGCAAGGGCAGAATCTAGATACCGCACTAGTTGAAGTGGAAAAGTATTTAGATGATGCATTTATAGCTTCGCTTCCTAGTGTAACCGTAATACACGGTAGAGGAGAAGGGATTTTGAGATCAGGCATTCATGCAATGCTCAAAAGAAGCAAACATGTTGAATCCTTCAGAAAAGGTAAGTACAATGAGGGCGGGGACGGAGTAACAATCGTAACTTTGAAGAAATAATTTTAGTGGAGGTAAATTATGTATATAATAAGCGGATGCCTTTTGGGCGTAAACTGTAATTATAAGGGCGGGAACAATCGCAGTGAATGGGTATGCGATTTTGCAAAAAAACACAGCCACTTGGCTGTATGTCCCGAAACTGCGGGAGGGCTTCTAGTTCCAAGAACGCCTGCCGAAATCAAAGATGGGCGTGTTATCAATAATCTTGGAGAGGATGTCACACAGATATTTGAAAAGGGAGCGATGAACACATTTAATGTTGCAGCTACCGAAGCCGTCCTGAGAGAAGAACCTATTGAGGGAGCGATTTTGAAAGCAAACAGCCCGTCATGCGGATGCGGAAAGATTTACGATGGAACATTCTCCGGAAAGCTAATAGACGGACACGGTGTATTTGCAGATATACTGAAGAGCCACGGAATAAAAGTAATGACCCAAGAAGACGGCCCTATCGAATAGGTCATATAAAATAAGGAGATTCGGATGGTAAATTATAAAGAAAAGATTGGCCAAATTTTAATTGAAGCGGATGTAGCTCTTTCATACGAAGAATTGCTTGATACAATTGAAGTACCTACCGATAAAAGTATGGGAGATTATGCATTTCCGTGTTTTAAGCTTGCAAAAGCCATGAGAAAGGCACCACCGCTTATTGCTAAGGATATAGCCGAAAAAATATCAAGCAATGAAATATTTGACAAGGTTGAAAGCGTAAATGCTTATGTGAATATATTCATATCAAGACAAAAATTTGTGGAAAGCATAATAACAGAAGTAAACGAAAAGGAAGATGCTTTCGGAAGAAGCGAAAAAGGCAAGGGGAAGACTGTAATCGTTGAATTTTCATCACCGAACATCGCCAAGCCATTTCATATCGGCCATATACGATCCACGGTAATAGGAAATGCGATTTATAAGCTTTATGATTTCTTGGGCTATGATACGATTAGAATCAATCATCTGGGAGACTACGGGACGCAATTTGGTAAAATGATATGCGCTTACCGGAGATGGGGCAACAAGGAGGATGTTCAAAGAGAGCCAATAAAGACCTTGCTGTCATATTACACAAAATTCCATGAGGAAGCTGACAAAGATGCGACACTTGAGGATGAGGCACGTTCGATATTTACGGCACTAGAGAGGGGCGAACCTGATGAAGTGGAACTGTGGAAATGGTTCAGAGAGGAGTCGCTGAAGGAATTTAACAGAGTCTATAAAATGCTTGGTATAGAATTCGATTCTTATGCCGGAGAGAGTTTTTATTCAGATAAGATGCAGCGTGTGCTTGACGAGCTTTCCGAGAAGGGACTGTTACAGGAATCTCAAGGAGCGCAGATAGTCGATCTTTCAGAACACTCCTTACCCGTTGCAATGATTACAAAGTCCGACGGATCCACACTCTATATTACAAGAGACATAGCTGCGGGATTTTATCGAAAAGAGCACTATGATTTTTATAAAAACATATACGTAGTTGCATCACAGCAAAATCTGCACTTCCAGCAGTGGTTTAAGATTGTTGAATTGCTTGGATATGATTGGGCGAAGGATTGCATACATGTACCGTTCGGGCTCGTATCTTTGGAAGATGGAACCATGTCGACAAGACAAGGCAGAGTTGTATTCCTTGAGGATGTTCTCAATCGCGCTGTCGAACAGACGAAAAATATAATACTGGAAAAAGGAGTAAATACCGATAATGCCGACGAAACCTCAAAGAAGGTAGGGATTGGCGCTGTCATATTCCAGGAGCTTTCAAATAACAGAATAAAGGATTATACTTTTAGCTGGGATAAGGTTTTGAATTTTGAAGGCGAGACAGGGCCATATGTTCAGTACACACACGCCAGAGCCTGCTCAGTGTTGAGAAATGCGGGTAATAGTGTATCGGGATTAGGCGATATATCTAAGCTTGACATGAAGTATGTCGTAGGCGATGCTGCATTTGAACTTTCGAAATTAATATATGAAATGCCGGAGGTAATAGAGGATGCGGCCGACAGATATGAGCCGTCTGTGCTCACACGCCACGTTGTAGATATCGCACAGGCATTCAATAGCTTCTATCACGAAGAGCATATCCTTGTTGACAATGAAGATGAAAAATTAGCAAAGCTAGCTCTTGTTGCGGCTGCACGAATTGCGATAAAAAACGGTCTCGATCTTTTAGGGATTGAATCTCCCGAAAAAATGTAGGAGAAAATATGCGGATTTTATTGATTGCTGTAAAATCAGAACATATGAGCTTGGATTTCCAATTAAAATGCTTGTACAGTACCGCAGCGAGTGAAGACTGCCTTTTGGAAATGAAGGAATTTGAAGCGAGTACAGATGACGACAGCATTTTCGGGGAATTGCTATCGTACGATTGCGATGTAATTTGCTTTCCCTGCAATGTGTATAATGTTGAGAAGGTACTGACAATTTCGGAAAATCTTAAAAAAGCTAAGACAGGCCTCGTTACAATGCTCATGGGTTTAGAGGTCAGTTATGACGCGCCTGAAATAATGGGGCAGAATCCGCAAATAGATATAATCATCGAAGGAGAACCTGAAGGGGCTTTCCTGCATATTTGCAAGGCTTTCTCAGAAAGTGAGAAGCAGAAGGTAAGGCCGGAGCAACTACTTTCGAGCATAAGGGGCATAAGCTATAGGACTGATTCCGGCGATATCTTGCAGAACCAAGAGGTACCACCGTTGCTCATTGAGAGCTTGACATTTCCGTACAACTATTTCGAAGCAGAGCAAGATAGCACCATTTATTACGAAAGCGCAAGAGACTGTCTTTACACATGTAGCTATTGCCTTGAATCGGGCAGTGACAAGATTCGTCAGCTTCCGGTAGAACGGGTGAAGCAGGAATTATCTTACTTTATGTACAAGAGAGTAAAGAAGGTAATCGTGAAGGACAGCATCTTTAATCATAACAGGCGCAGAGCTTATGATTTATGGGAATATTTAATCTCATCGGACAATGGCAGCACTTGCTTTAAATTTAAGATTCGCACGGAATTGCTTGATGAGGGGACATTTTCGCTTCTTTCAAAGGCTCGCTCGGGATTGTTTGAATTTGAAGTTGGGGTACAAAGCACGAATCGTCAGGTGCTAAATTCAGTAGGAAGAAGCACCGATATTTTCGAATCTATAGATATGATCAAAAGGCTTCTTGGCTTGGGTAATGTTATCGTTGGGGTGAACATTATAGCAGGATTGCCCTTTGATAATTTCAATTCATTTAAAACAACATTCAACGAAATGTATCGCTTGAATCCCCACAGCATAAGAATTCATCTTCTTATGCTTCTAAAGGGCACGGATATAAGGAAATATGCCTCTGTGTATGGTTATGAATATAAATCGAGGCCACCTTATGAGGTCATATCAAATAGGTTTATTTCTGCAGAAGAAATATATCAAATAAAGTACATAAAAAGGGTAGTTGAGCTTTACTATAACGATGGAGGCTTCCCGGAAACCATGGCATTTATGTCTGCAGTTTTCGGAGAAACGCCGTTTGATTTTTATAGCCGGTTTGCGGAATGTTGCTTTAAATCCGGCTTGCCGCAGGAATTGTATAAAAAGGAAGAGCTTTGTCGCATGTGCTACACATTTGCCAGAACAAAGGAAGATAATATGCCGGGGAGTTTGGTTAATATTAAGCGACTTTTGGCGAAAGATGCGGGTAGAGTTTTTGATTTTGATGAAACAAAAGAGTTTTAACGGCTGATAATGGAGGATATGAAAATGAAAAATGATAGAGTAAAAGAGTATTTCAAGCCACTTCTGGAAGAATATGTTTTTGATCATTTTACAGATGATTTCCTTGAGAAGCTGGGCGCCAAGGCCTGTATGTCCGGAGTTCCGGTTCCTATAAGCATGGCAAGTTTCGGTGATTTTAAAAAAGGTGGAGTTCGCACTATAGATATAATGCAGGCAGTTGCGGTTGTTCTTGGCTGTGATACGGAATTCAGATACAAGGATAATTATATTGATTTCCTAAACACGGTATTCAGAGGCAAGACAGAGGATATTCTCGTTAATGAGGGCTACAGTACGATGTCTCGGGGAGATTTTCTTAGGGGTGCAGCATATTTTAGAGCCAATCTGCTGATTTATCCGGAATCGATGCACTCTATATATGGCTATGCGCTCGCATGCCGTGCGCTTTATTTAGCGGGAGGAACAGAAGAATTCGTAGGTAAATTCAAGGCTGAATCAATAAAGGGCTTTGAGGTCTTAAACGACCTGTATCCCGACTTTGCATTTGCATATTATTATCTTGGGTACACATATTTAAATATGGGGCTTTACATAAAGGCGCAGCTAGCTTGGATAAAATTCCTCGAAAAACTTGAAAATGATGATGCGGCACCGGATTCGACCCAGGAAAAGGCAGAGATAGTGCAAAGACTTGAGGAACTGAAGAATCCTGTTGAAATTGAGAAAGGTATAAATTCGGTATCGTCAGGAAAATATATAGATGGTATGCAGGCATTGGAGAAGCATAAGGACGGGGAGCATGGTGATTGGTGGCCGATGCATTATTATTTAGGTATCGCATATGAATGCGTGGGGATGGTTGACGAAGCAATCCAGGCATTTAAGCGTGTTCTTTCAATCCATCCGTCGCACATTGATTCCATGGATGAGCTCGTAGCTATTTATCACTTGCAGGGTGACAGCGAGAACGAGAAAAAATATTCACAAAAGATACAGCGTGTAAAAAGCGAATAAAAAGATAGAAAAGTAATATACTAGCTTATGTTAGGTACGAGTAAATAGAAAGGGTACATTGTGAAGCTTAATTCAAAAATAACACTTGACTCTATTTGCTAAGTACTATATAATATTATTTGTCGTCAGAAATGATGATCGGCATTCCAAGGTAGCTCAATGGTGGAGCACTCGGCTGTTAACCGATAGGTTGTGGGTTCGAGCCCCACCCTTGGAGCCAAAGCAATACGGCCGTACAGGTCGTGCTGCCGGAGTGGCGGAATTGGCAGACGCACAGGACTTAAAATCCTGCGATCCTTACAGATCGTACCGGTTCGATCCCGGTCTCCGGCACCAATTCAATTTTAAAATAATATCGCGGGGTAGAGCAGTTGGTAGCTCGTCGGGCTCATAACCCGGAGGTCGTAGGTTCAAGTCCTTCCCCCGCAACCACGCAATTTCAAGGCTTTCAGGGTTTCCCGAGAGCCTTTTTTAGTGCAAAAAAAGGGCAAATGTTCAAGAAAGGGATTAAATGGTGAAGGTATTGCTTGAGTGTAGAATAGAAGCGGCACCGCGGTGGGTATACCGTGCGGACACGCTCGCGCTTGGTTGTCGCTCGCAGCGGTCCCGACTCTAACTTCGCTATGTTCCGCCTCCGGGCGTCGCTACGCTTGTTAATCGCCTGGTACCGGCGGCGTACAAACAGTCCGCAGGTTATATCCCACACGCGGTGCCGGTCATAGGAAATCGAGCACTAGGAAGCAAACAGTTCGAAAGTGATTTTGATTGAGGCATTAATAATAAGTTATGTGCCGGGCGGTGTATCTTATTGGTGAGACTAAAATAAGATATAATTTACCAAATAATGTATTTATAAAGATAAAAAATTTGTGAAGATAAATAACGGAATTATAACACGAGAATAAATAAAAGGAGGCACCCTATGATATTTGTATGCTACCCGAAATGTACCACTTGCCAGAAGGCAAAAAAGTGGCTGGAGGCGAACAGTGTAGCCTTTGAGGAAAGACACATTAAAGAAAGAAATCCGGACCTTGATGAGTTGAAGGTTTGGTACAAGCAGAGTGGTCTGCCGCTGAAGAAGTTCTTTAACACCAGCGGCTTGCTGTATAAGAGCCTAAAGCTGAAGGATAAGCTCGCCACAATGAGCGAGAGCGAACAGCTCGATTTGCTGGCGTCTGACGGCATGTTAGTCAAACGTCCGATTCTCATTAGCGATGACTTTGTACTCGTAGGATTTAAGGAAGCAGAGTGGAAAGCCGCTCTTGGGATTGAGTAACAATAAGTTATATGTATTGCGCATCAAAAAAAGGGAACCTATCTG
>JAQWFH010000011.1 GCA_028704515.1 Eubacteriales bacterium | reverse complement strand
CTTTATGAGATATGTGAAATTGCAAGATCTATGCTCCATGGCGATGTATCCTGTGGAAGAGTAATCGCCAGACCGTACATTATAGACCAGACGGGAAAAAGAGTAAGGACATCGGAAAGAAAGGATTACGCGGTATCGCCTCCATCGCCTACGCTTCTCGACAAAATAATGGACTCGGGCCAAACAGTATATTCTGTCGGTAAAATCAGCGACATATTCAATGATAAGGGGATTAGTATAGCTGTTCATACAAAGAGCAATTCGGACGGGGTCGATAAGACGATCGAGGGCATGAAGAAAGACTTTAACGGTTTGATATTTACAAACCTTGTCGACTTTGATTCTAAATACGGGCACAGAAGAGATCCCAAAGGATATGGAGAGGCGATTGAGGAATTTGATTCCCGCCTTCCGGAAATTTTGAAGGAGTTAAAAAATGACGATGTGCTGATACTTTGTGCAGACCACGGCAACGATCCGGGTCATACGGGTTGGGATCATACGAGAGAATATACACCTCTCGTTGTATTTGGCAAAGGCATCAAGGCTGGTAAAAATCTCGGAACAAGGGAAAGCTTTGCCGATATTGGAGCGACAATTGCGGATCTGTTGGGTGTGCCACAGACAGCGATAGGTAAAAGCTTCCGACATGAAATAGTGGGTGAATAATGAATATGAATGAGATCATTGCAAAAAAAAGAGATGGTGATATCCTCTCGCCCGAAGAAATCGAATATTTCGTAAAGGGTTATACAAATGAAGAAATACCGGATTATCAAATTTCTGCACTTTTGATGGCGATATTCATTCAAGGAATGAATCACGATGAGACCCTTGCGCTCACAAAATCTATGCTTAATTCGGGAGACACTGTGGATTTATCGGAGATTCCGGGTATAAAGGTCGATAAGCATTCAACCGGCGGAATAGGAGATAAAACAACGATTATAGTTGCGCCCATAGCGGCAGCTTGCGGAGTCCCTATTGCAAAGATGAGCGGAAGAGGCCTGGGCTTTACGGGAGGTACGGTAGACAAGCTTGAGTCTATACCTGGATTTCAGACGATTTTAAAATCCGAACAATTTATGGAGCAGGTTCGTAAAATCGGAATATCCGTAATTGGGCAGAGCGCAAACATTGCACCTGCTGATAAAAAAATATATGCACTTCGCGATGTTACAGCAACAGTAGAAAATTTAAGCCTTATCACATCGAGCATAATGAGTAAAAAGCTGGCATCGGGAAGCGATGCGATTGTACTTGATGTGAAGTGTGGAAGGGGTGCATTTGCAGAGACGGAAGAGCAAGCTTCAATGCTCGCCGGCATGATGGTGGAAATTGGTAATGCGGCAGGAAAGAGGACTATTGCGGCAGTAACGGATATGAATAATCCGCTCGGCAGAGCTGTCGGAAATTCCGTTGAAATTATAGAAGCGATTGAAACATTGAAGGGTCAAGGCCCTGAGGATATATCCGAGCTTTCCGTTATTTTGGCTGGGCTGATGATATTCTGCGGAGGGGTGGCAGCTACAGCGGAAGAGGGAAAAGGGCTTGCGAAAGAGGCTATCAAAAGCGGTAGAGCATTGCGAAAATTCGGTGAATTCATTACCGCGCAGGGAGGGAATCCCGAAATAATTTATGACTACTCTTTATTTAAGCAGCCGAAAATAAAGCGTCTTATTACAACCGACAGAAGCGGATATGTTGCATCGATTGATGCGAAGGCCATAGGCATTTCCTCTCAGCTTGCGGGGGGAGGAAGAACGAAAAAGGAAGATACAATAGATTTGTCGGCAGGCATATATCTCTTTAAAAAGATTAATGAGTATGTAGAAAAAGGTGAAGCTATAGCCGAAGTATTCGGCGACAATGAGCAAGGAGTCCAAAGTGCTGTGAAAATCATATCAGAAGCGTATGAAATGTCCTTTGAAAAGGTACAAGAAAAACCTCTTATAAAGAAAATAATTGAATAAAAGTAAAAAAGAACGACCTAAAAGGGCTTACCTAAGAGTGAATAAATATTATTTTATTTGCTCTTATTTTTTTTATATTTTTACTTGCATATCAATTTTATATGTGTTAGAATGTGTTCATTGCTTTAACGAGATAAAGTAATGATGCAATAAAGCGAAACAAATATAAATAGAAAGACAAAGCATGGAGGACATTATAATGAAGCTTCAAATTGAATCGCTGAGACCTGAGGAAAGAGTAACATTACAGCTGAGGGGCTTATATGAAGCATACGGATATAAAAAATACAGAATGAGCCGCTTTGAAGAATACAGCTTGTATGCAGCAAATAAAAAATTTTTGGCAGGTGAAAATGTTATTACATTTACAGATTTAGACGGAAGACTCTTGGCTCTAAAGCCCGATGTAACACTGAGCATTGCTAAGAATACAAAGGCAAATCGAGAAAATAGAGAAAAGCCTTATTATATAGAGAATGTTTATAGGGAAAGCAAGGAAAGCCATACATATAAAGAGATAAATCAAATGGGACTTGAGGTAATCGGCAATGTGGATCGTTACACAATAATTGAAGTTCTTTCACTTGCAGAGAGAAGCCTAAACGCAATCAGCGCGCAGTCCATCCTTTCTATGTCAAACATGGATTTTGTATTGGGATTTTTTGAAGAACTGAATTTAGAAGAAGAAAGCATAAGAAAAATTTTCAATTGCTTGAGAAAGAAAAATGAGAATGAATTGGAGAAAGCTGGAAAGGAAGCAAAGCTCAGCGATGCAGAGTTAAAAATACTGAGCAAAATAGCAGGAATGTGCGGAGATTTCCAAAAAACGTTATCGGAAGCAAAAGAAATTGCCATAAATAATACGATGAGAGCAGCTTTGGAGGAATTGTCGGAGATTTACAAAGCACTTCGCATCTTGAGTATAGGAAAAAAGATTCAGCTTGATTTTTCAATAATAAATGACACCGATTATTATAACGGAATAGTTTTTAAGGGCTATGTCGCAGGGATACCCAGAAGTGTTCTTGCGGGAGGAGAATACTCAGTAATGATGGAGAAGATGGGAAGAGATGCTGACGCAATAGGGTTTGCGCTGTATTTGAATGAACTTCAGAGCTTGTCGACAACGCGACCTCTTTACGATGTTGAAGCAATAGTGCTATACGGTGAAGAGATAGATTGCGGAAAGCTGGCTTTGTCCGTGAGAAAGCTAAAAAACGAAGGGAATCGTGTAATAGCGCTAAAAAAAATAACCGAAGGGTTGAGATATGAAAAGTTATATAGGTTTTCACAGGAAGGATTAAAAGAGGTGACTGGACAATGTTAAATATCGCCTTGCCCAAAGGACGCTTGGGTGATAAGGTTTATAATCTGCTCGCAAGCGTAGGCTATGATTGTAAAAGCATTTATGATGATAACAGAAAACTCGTATTTGAAAATGAAGAACTTGGCGTTCGCTATTTATTGGTGAAGCCCAGCGATGTTGCTATTTATGTAGAGCATAATGCCGCCGACATAGGAATTGTAGGTAAGGACATATTGTTGGAGTATGAACCGGATGTATATGAGCTTTTGGATTTAAAATTAGGGAAATGTCGCATGGCTGTTGCAGCAAAGAGCGATTATGTGGAGGATCAAAACAGGACGCTTCGCGTAGCGACTAAATTCGTAAATATTGCAAAAGAGCATTATGCAGGGATGAACAGAGACATCGATATCATTAAATTGAATGGCAGTGTGGAATTAGCTCCAATACTTGGATTGGCGGATGTAATAATTGATCTGGTCGAATCGGGGAATACAATTCGAGAAAACAACCTAAAAGTAGTAGACGAATTTAAGCAAATCAGTGCTAGGCTAATTGCCAATAAAAGCAGCTATGTTTTTAAAAAAGAAGAAATTTCGCAGATGGTAGATAGCCTTAGAATTGTAGTGTAGAAGAATACATAGAAAGGGAAAAAGGATGATTTCAATCTATGACAGCAAAAAAATAGCGCTAAAGGACATAATTAAAAGAGATGAAAAGCAAAACGACGATGTATTTTTGCAGGTGTCCGAGATTATAAAAAATGTGTGCGCAAGAAAAGATGAAGCGCTTTTTGAATATGAAAAAAAATTTGACGGGGTTGAGCTTGATTGCTTGGAAGTAAGCGAAAAAGAAATCACGTATGCACTTGACAAAATCGACCCTTATTTCAGAGAGACACTTGAAATAGCTGCGGGAAATATAAGAGAGTTTCATAAGAATCAGTTGAGAAACGGCTTTACCATGACTGAGGGTGAAGGTGCGATTGTAATGGGGCAAAAAATTTCACCTATTGAGAAGGTGGGAATTTATGTTCCCGGGGGAACCGCTTCATACCCGAGCAGCGTGTTGATGAATACAATACCGGCAAAGCTCGCAGGCGTAGAGGAGATTGTTATGGTAACACCTCCCGGCGATGATGGGAAAATTTCAGTCAACATCTTAGCGGCAGCCAAAATTTCAGGGGTTACAAGAATCTTTAAAATAGGCGGAGCACAGGCTATTGCAGCCCTGGCTTATGGTACCGAGAGTGTGCCAAAGGTAGATAAGATTGTAGGGCCCGGGAATATATTTGTTGCGACAGCAAAGAGAATTGTATTCGGGATAGTAGACATAGATATGATTGCGGGACCGAGTGAAATTTTGATTGTTGCGGACGAAACCTCAAATCCTGTATTCGTTGCGGCGGATATGCTGAGCCAAGCTGAGCACGACCGATTTTCATCTGCAATATTGGTTACAAACAGCGAAGAGCTGGCAAATAATGTAAAGCATGAGATTCAAAAACAACTTCCTCTGCTTTCAAGAAAATCAATTGCGCGTGACAGCATCGATAACAATGGTAAAATAATTTTGACCTCGACATTGCAGGAGGCTGTAAAAATTTCTAATGCAATCGCACCTGAGCATTTGGAGCTATGTGTGGAAGCACCATTTGAACTTTTAAAGAATGTTAAAAATGCGGGCTCCATTTTCCTTGGCAAATATACACCCGAAGCGTTGGGTGATTATTTTGCAGGTCCCAATCATGTGCTTCCTACAGGGGGGACAGCGCGATTCTCATCACCACTTAGCGTAGATGACTTTGTAAAAAAATCAAGCTTTTTGTATTACACAAAGGAAGCACTGGAGCTTGTAAATAGCAGGATTATGGATTTTGCAAGTAGAGAGGGCCTAGGTGCGCACGCAAACAGTATTGCCGTTCGATTCAAGGGGGCGCGGGATTGATGAGTAGATTTTTGAGCGAAAAATTTCAACAAATAATCCCTTACGTTCCGGGAGAGCAGCCGAGTGACACCCGGTATATTAAATTAAATACGAATGAAAATCCTTATCCTCCAAGCCCGCAATGTAGAAAAATAATGCAAGAGATACCGTCAAATATACAGCTGTATCCCGATCCGGAGCTGAAGGGACTACGTGAGGCCATTGCGAGATATTTTAATGTCAAGCCACAGTGCGTATTTGTGGGAAACGGATCAGATGAGGTATTGGCCTTTGCATTTCAAGCATTTCACGATGATGAGGAAGAAATATGTTTTCCTGATATCACATACGGTTTTTACAAGGTATTTGCAGACCTTTATCGCGTATCGAGCGAGAAAATACCCTTGAGAAGTGATTTCAGTATAAATCCTGCGGATTATCGAGACTGCGGGAAAAACATAATCCTTGCAAATCCAAATGCACCAACGGGTCTTTGTATGTCACTTTCGGAGATAGAATCAATATTGAAATCAAACCGCGACAGCTTGATCATCATCGACGAAGCATACATCGATTTTGGCGGCGAAAGCTGCATACCACTTCTCAAGGATTATGATAACCTTTTGGTCGTTCAGACATTTTCAAAATCCAGAAGTTTGGCTGGAGCACGTATCGGCTTAGCGGTTTCGAGCGAAGATATAATTGAGGATTTGAACAAGATAAAATTTAGCTTCAATCCTTATAATCTCAATCGATTGTCGTCAATGCTTGCTAAGGCGTCAATAGAGGATGATGTATATTTTAAAAAATGCACAAGAGAAATTATAAATACGAGAGAAAAGACATCTGAAAAATTAAGGCTTTTGGGCTTCGAAGTGCTGCAATCAAAAGCAAACTTTATTTTTACAAAGCATCCAAAGATGAAGGGTCAAGAATATTTCAATGCCTTAAAGGAGAACGGCATTTTAGTAAGGCATTGGAACGATGCAAGCATACAAGATTTTGTAAGGATTACCATAGGCACAGACGAAGAGATGAAAGCTCTCTGTCATATAACTAAGCAAATTATAAACAATTTCAGCAAATGAAAGGAGCTGGCATGCGAAAGAGTGAGATAGCAAGAGAAACATACGAAACAGACATAGCATTGCAGTTGAATTTGGACGGCACAGGGAAATACAACAATGTTACGGGATGCGGATTTTTAAACCATATGCTCGATTTATTCGCAAAGCACGGCAGATTTGATTTGCAGGTTACCTGTAAAGGGGACATACAAATTGATGACCACCACACAGTTGAGGATGTGGGTATTGCGCTAGGAAGCGCATTTATGCAGGCTCTTGGAAACAAAAAAGGAATAAGGCGTTATGGACAAAGTCTCCTTCCAATGGATGAAGCCCTGATACTATGCGCACTTGATATCAGCGGTCGGAGCTTCTTGGTATTCAATGTTAATATCCCGGCTCAGAAGGTTGGAACATTTGACACAGAGCTCGTGAAGGAATTTTTAGAGGCATTTTGTAGAAATCTTGGTCTAACCTTACACATAAAGCAATTGGCGGGAGAAAATAGCCACCACATAATAGAGGCAATATTCAAGGGGCTCGCAAGGGCATTAAATGAGGCCGTATCAATCGATGAAAGATACAGCGATGAAATCCCTTCTACAAAGGGAATGTTGTAGACAAGAAAAATCGCGAGGGCACATACATGGAAGGAGAGCTATGGAAATTTTAGTAGCAATTGATATTATCAACGGGGAAGCAGTTCGTTTATTCCAAGGAGATTACGAAAAAAAGACGGTTTACGGAGAAAATCCCGTGGAAATTGCAAAGGAGTTCAAATCAAAAGGCGCAACTCACCTACATATTGTAGATTTGGATGGGGCGAGAGCAGGAACGCTGGCAAATTACGATACGATTGCGGAGATTGTGAAGCTTGGAGGGTTATTCGTGGAGGTAGGAGGCGGAATACGCGATGAAGAACGAATTATCCGTTATTTAGAGCTGGGAGTAAGCCGCATTATCCTTGGTACCGCTGCCGCACTAAATCGGTCCTTCTTGCAGGATATGGTCGATAAGTACGGGCAAAGAATTGCCGTCGGAGTTGATGTCAAGGATGGCATGGTCGCAATTAAAGGATGGAAAGAAATAACAAATATTGACGGCATTACATTCTGCAGAGAATTGCAAAGCATTGGGGTTAAGACAGTCATCTATACAGACATATCCAAGGATGGAATGCTCGAAGGCACCAATATGGATATATACAAGGAGCTTGCGACAATAGATGGGCTCGAAGTAGTAGCCTCCGGAGGAATCAGTTCTCTTGATGAGCTGGCACAATTAAAAGGAACGGTAACTGCTGCAATAGTAGGTAAGGCGATCTATACAGGAATGATAGATATTGAAAATGCATTAAAAATTACAAATACAAAGGCGGAGGATCAGATGATATCAAAGAAAATTATAGCGTGCTTGGATATAAAAGGCGGACGCGTGGTAAAGGGTAAAAATTTTGAAGGAATTAAGGAGGTCGCAGACCCCGTGGAAATGGCTCGATTCTATAGTGAAGAAGGAGTCGATGAGCTCGTTTTTTATGATATAACTGCAAGCGTAGAGAAAAGAAGTATATTTACGGATCTCTTAAAACAGGTGAAAGCACAAACATCCGTGCCTCTTATCGTCGGCGGCGGCATCAAAAGCTTAGAAGATATTGAAAGTGCTATAGAATACGGGGCCGCTAAGGTCAGTATTAACAGCGGTGCCATTGAGAATCCGGAACTGCTCAATGAAGGAGCGCGAAAGTACGGCAAGCAACGCATTATTCTCAGTATGGATGTAAAACGTGTGAATGGCGAGTTTCGTGTATTTACAAGAGGCGGGATGGAAGACACAGGAATAGATGCGCTTGAATGGGCGGAGGAAGGCGAAAAAAGGGGTGCCGGAGAACTCGTTATAAATAGTATCGACACAGATGGCGTGAAAGAGGGCTTTGACATCGAAATGCTCCTCGGAATTGCAAGCCGAGTACAAATTCCTATCATAGCCTCTGGAGGAGCGGGTAAGGAGGAGGATTTCGCGGAAATATTCAAGTATCCTGAAATTGCTGCGGGGCTTGCAGCCGGTGTTTTTCACTCAAAGGAAGTCAGGATTCCAAGCTTAAAGGAATATTTGAAGCAAAATAATATATAAGTAATTTGAAGGGAAGAGCATGCCATGCTAAAATTTGATGAAAAGGGATTGATTCCAGCTATTATACAGGATTATTATACGAAACAGGTATTAACGCTCGCTTATATGAACGAGGAAAGCTTGGAAACAAGTATAAGAGAACGTAAAACATGCTTTTTTAGCCGCAGCCGCCAGAAATTATGGCGAAAGGGAGAAACCAGCGGAAATCGTCAGCACATAGCAAGCATATATGCGGATTGCGACGGAGATGCTCTCATAGTTGAGGTAATTAAAGACGGCCCCGCCTGTCACACCGGAGAGGAAAGCTGTTTTTATGAACCACTTTATCTAAGTCAAGAAATAACACCATTCTCGTATGACGGGCTATATAAATTGATAGAGGGAAGAAAAATCAATATGCGGGAGGGAAGCTATACTTCGTATTTATTCGATAAGGGAATGGACAAGATTTTAAAAAAGATCGGAGAAGAATCGAGCGAAGTAATCATAGCTGCGGCAAAAGAAAATATCGATGAGACTATATATGAGATTGCCGACTTGTCATATCATCTGATGGTTCTGATGGTGCAAATGGGGATATCGACAAAAGACATCACAGGGGAGCTGGCAAAGCGCCATGTCATAGATAAAAAAATAAAGCAGGAGACGATGAAATAATGCGAATTTATTCAAATATGCATACGCATACGAGCTTTTGTGACGGAAAAGAGAGCGCAGAGACTATGGTTAAAGCTGCGATTGAAAAAGGCTTCAAAAGCCTCGGATTCAGCGGTCACTCATACACGCCCTTTGACGATGATTATTGCATGAGCCTCGAGGGTACGAGGAGATACAGGGAAACCGTCGCCGACCTGCAGAAAAAATATGAGGGTGAAATTGAAATCCTTTGCGGAATTGAATGGGATTATTATGCAAATATCAACACCCAAGAATGGGACTATACAATCGGCAGCGTTCATTACGTCAAAAGCCCGCGGAATGGGAGGTACTATGATGTAGACTATACGTACGATAAGCTTGATTTATGCATACGCGAAGGCTTCGCCGGCGATGTGGGGGCTATGATAAAGGCATACTATGACAATGTAATTGATATGGCTTGTAATTGCCGTCCTACAGTACTTGGTCACTTTGATTTAATTCGAAAGCTCAATATGGGAAACCGTTTCTTTAATGAGAACTCTCCTAAATATCTCTCTATTGCATCAAATGCCATAGAACAGGCCGTAAAGGCCGGGGCAATTGTGGAGGTCAACACAGGGGGAATGTTCAGAGGATATTGTGATACGCCTTATCCGGACGATTGGATTTTAAAATCATTGAAAAAACTTGGCGGAAGTGTAATCGTAAGCTCGGATGCGCACGTGAGGCAAAGCATAGATTACGCTTTTGATGACATTGAAGATAAACTTCGCAAGCTGGGATTCAAAGAGGTGAAGGAGCTTAGAAAATCAGGATTTATTTCTACAAAGCTATAATGAAGAAACCAACCATAAAAAGCTATCGGTAATCATAAACGATAAAATATAAAAATAAGAAACGCAACCCTTTCAGTAAGGTTGCGTTTTGCGTCTAAAGAAACATTGCTTTTAAAATTGTGCATATGACAGGGATGGTTCCCATCGAGAATAATGTGGATAACGAGACACCCCCGGCAGCAAGCTGCGCATCGGCTTCGTGTTTCTCAGCAAGAGCTACCAGTATTGCAGCGGCGGGAAGTGCGAAGCAAAGAACAGATATTACCTTTACCATCGGTGAAACATCCAGGAAGTACATAGCCAAAAGCACCAAAGCCGGGAGCAATGTCGATTTTGCTATTGTAAACCCAATTAAATCAGGCTTCCTTAAAAGTATAGAGAGATTGCTTGTCCCGAGTTGTATTCCTACGAGAATCATAGAAAGAGGAACGGTCATCTCTCCTATAAGATGCAAGAAATGCGAAATGACCTGCGGGAAGGTAATGCCTAAGAAAAGCATTATTATTCCAAGCAGGGATGATATCATAGGATTGTTCATCGCAGACTTGGCAGCATCCTTCCATGGAATTTTTTCGGTACCTCCCATACCGATCATAATGACGCCTATTGAATACATAAAGAACATCATAATTGTATTTGCAAAGACCATTATGAAAAGGCCGTGTTGTCCGAATACCGCAAAAGAAATAGGTAATCCCATAAAGCCGGAATTTGTAAATAGCATCATAGCTGCATACAGACCTCGGTTTTCTCTTGGGAATCTAAAGAGCTTAACAGTCAGTAATGTAAAAGGAATTCCCAGAACATAAAAAGCAATCATAATTAATATTAATTGCTTTATCTCACCGATTAATGCGGGAGTAAGTACATTTTCTGTAACTGAAATCAATATAAATGCAGGCAGCGTTATTCTAAGAATCAGTTTTGTCAGGTAAGGGCTGACAGTTCCCGGAAGTATATTTCTTCTGTTGGCATAAAAACCGACGCCTACCAATGCAAATATTACTGCCACATTCATGAAGATTACGAGCATATTTTTTATCCTCCGATAAAAACTTATATTTTAAATCAATACTTGACATTATAACACAAAAAATAAGGAATGAAGTCAGTAATTTTAAATATCTTAATAGAAGAGTTCTATGTAGGAGGATTAATTATGTTAAATATAAAAGGGTGGATATGCGGAGCGTTGGCCGCAGTATTAGTTATAGGCGGATTTATGGGCATCAGTCAATTTGTACCAGAAGAAAGGAATCTGAATATAGCAGTAATAAGCGAGGAGGTTTCGGTAGATGCCGCCGTGATGAAGGCGCGCTCAGAGTTCCCCGCATTAGCTGTCGATGCAAAGGCATCTCTTCTCATGGATTCCGCAACCGGGAAGGTTTTATATGCGGATAATGAAAATGAAGGGCTTCCTCTCGCTTCCGTCACAAAAATTATGACGATGCTTCTCGTCATGGAGGCGATTGAGAATG
Organism: Eubacteriales bacterium; assembly: GCA_028704515.1. Lineage (GTDB taxonomy): Bacteria > Bacillota > Clostridia > Peptostreptococcales > Anaerovoracaceae > UBA1440. Next base: position 38,707 of record JAQWFH010000011.1, on the reverse strand, counting down.
GCCAGGTTTCTCTCGAGGACGTAGTAACGATATCCGAGAGGGCCGCAAGCATGGGCGGGAGTCAAATGTATATGGAGCCTGGCGAGCAGCACACACTTGACGAGTTGATGAAAGGAATCTCAATGGTTTCGGCAAACGATGCGTGCGTAGCAGTTGGCGAATACATAGGAGGCTCTGAAGAAATATTTGTTGAGAATATGAATAAGAGGGCTGCAGAACTGGGAATGGAAAATTCTAATTTCGTTAATACAAATGGACTCCCGGCACCGAATCACTACTCGAGTGCGTATGATATAGCTCTTATGTCAAGGGAGCTTTTAAAGTACACAGGCGAGCATCCTTGGTTCACAACATGGCAGGATACTATAAAAGTTGGATTACCTGGTAAGCAAAAAGAATTCGGCCTGACAAATACAAATAAATTAATAAAGCAATATAATGGTGCAATTGGAATAAAAACAGGCTTCACACAGGAAGCCGGCTATTGTTTGTCTGCAGCCGCTAAGAGAGGGGATACGACTTTGATTGCTGTGGTCATGGGATGTGAAACCTCAAAAGGCAGGTTGGCTGAAATAAGCAAGCAGCTCGATTATGGGTTTGCCACATACGATACTGTTAAGATTGCCGCCAAGGGGGAAGCTACAGGCAAGCTAAAAGTAGAAAAGGGAATTCCTGAAAGTATAAATTCAGTTGCATCTGAAAATATATCCGCTCTTGTAAAGAAAGGTGAAAGGGAGAGTATAACTACAGAGGTAAAATTTAATGAGAAAATTAAGGCGCCGATAAAAAAAGGGGAAATCGTTGGAGAACTTATCATATATCAAAATGGAACGGAAATAGACAGGTATCCTCTTTCGGCAGAAAAAGAAGTAAAAAAAGCAGGGATATTGCACATATACAAAAGCCTACTTACAAATCTTGCTCAATAGGATGTCAAATTTACGGCATGCGGCATAATTTATATAGAACGGAGGGAAGTATATGAAAAACGAGTATCTTATCGGATTTTCTTCCTTTTATAAGGCTGCATACGCGCGTGACTTGCTTATGGAGAAAAAATATAGGACAGTTGTTGTGAAAATACCGACGGAGTTGATTCAAACTTGCGGGTATGGATTGTCGGTCAGAACTTCGAATATACAAACGATTCTTTCAATGTTGAACGATATGGAGGTATCATTCAGATCGGTATATAAGATAGAAAAAAATGAAGGGCAGCCGAAATACAGGAAAATAAAATAAAACAACACGGTATCGAGGTCAATTACGATACCGTGTTTTTTATGATCTTTAGGCTATTTTAATTGTTCCGGATTGAGGCATTCAAGCTCCGGTAGCACAAATATGCCGTCTTTACGAATAAGGACATCGTCAAAATAAATTTCTCCTCCGCCGTACTCGGGTCTTTGAATCATAACTAAATCCCAGTGGATTGCACTCTTATTTCCGTTAAATGCATCCTCGTATGATGCACCAGGTGTAAGATGAAACGAGCCTGCAATTTTTTCATCAAAAAGCGTGTCCTTCATTGGCTTCATTATATATGGATTTACGCCTATAGCAAATTCTCCGAAATACCGCGCACCCTCGTCAGTATCCAGCAGATGATTTATTCTATCGGTATCGTTAGCGGTTGCATTGATAATCTTACCATCCTTGATTTCAAATACAATGTTTTCATATGTGAAGCCATGCTCTTCTGAGAATGTATTGTACGAAATAGTACCGTTTACGGAATCGCGAACCGGCGCCGTATATACTTCGCCGTCTGGAATATTCCTGAGCCCGTTACATTTAATTGTAGGTATGTCCTTGATTGAAAAAGTAAGATCGGTTTCTGGCCCCGTCAATCTAACCTTATCCGTCTTATTCATAAGGTTGACCAATGAATCCATCGCTTCACTCATATTGTTATAATCAAGAGTACATACATTAAAATAAAAATCCTCGAAAGCCTCGAGACTCATGCTTGCAAGCTGGGCCATAGAATGATTAGGATATCTTAGCACGACCCACTTCGTATGATTTACTCTATAGTCAAGCGTAGGCCGTGTAAGTTTATTGTACATATTGAGCTTATCGGAAGGAACATCAGAAAGCTCAGAAGTATTAAGGCCTGCGCGGATAGCAATATAAGCGTCCATACCCTTCATTTCTGCCAAATTTATCTCATTAATGAATTTAATTTGGTTTTCCTCAGCTCCGAGCATAATTTCTCTTGTGATTTGAGAATCCCTTATCTCGACAAACGGGAAGCCACCTGCCTTATAAACATCTTTTATAATTTGACGAACTAAGCTTTTACTGCAATCGCCTTCGTATGAAACGAGTACTCGCTCTCCCTTTTGTATGTTGCAGGAAAAATTCACGAGAACGTCCGACAATTTTGTTATTCTTGAATCCATAATAAACCTCCATATTACGTGTCTGTTTTAAATTATACCCCAAAACCTGTTGAATTAAAAGGGAAGCTTAAGTATAATCATAGAATGAAGAATTTTTTCATTACAAACTCGGAAGCAGGATTGGGTGAAGCAAATGCCTCATTGATAAGAAGAATAGAAGCATACCCTGATTGTGTGGCATATACAAGCACAAAAGCAGGGGATTCTATGCGTATTGCCTCCATGATTTGCAATGAGAACAAGGGTGAGATGATACGGATATTTGCATGCGGGGGAGACGGTACACTGAATGAGGTCGTTAACGGCGTTTTGGACTTTGATAATGTACAAGTTGGATGCATGCCTTTCGGTAAGGGTAACGATTTTGTAAGGAATTTTGCAGAGGTGTCTGACTTCCGAAATATAGAAAACCTACTTGAAGGAAAAACCCGGAAGATAGACCTTATTCAATATGAAACGTTATTAAATGGGAGAGTATCGCCCGGCTACATGGTAAATATGCTGAATATAGGTCTGGATTGTAATGCTGTTTATGGGGTGTGGCAATTAAAAAATAGCTCGATACTGAAAGGCAAAATGCCGTATATAGTGATATCCATAAAATCTTTGGTAAGAAAAGACGGTGAAAATCTAAGCATACATATTAACGGGAATACTTTTTATAACGGAAAAGTTATATTGATGACCGCTGCAAACGGGTGCTATTGCGGGGGAAATGTTATATTTAATGCAAAAACAAACGAAACTCTTATAAAGGCAAATAATGGAACATTCCGTATATGCATTGATGGAGAAATATCATATGCAGAAAAAATAAAGCTCAAAATATGCAGCGATATTTTAAGCTTTATTTTACCTTTTAAATAAGTGAACTTTAGTGGTGGCAGTCACCTTTGCAGCTACAGCCGTTTGGGCGATTACTTGTTGTGCTGAGTTTGACCTCGTTTTTCAAGCACGCCTTCACGATTTCATCTGCATCTCCTTGAGCACCTGTAAGCACTTGAAGTCCAGCGTTGTTAAGGGCTAAAATAGCGGCTTCACCAATCCCACCGCATATGATTACATTTACCCCCTTTTCTTTAAAAAATTCGGCTATAGAGTCATGTGTCATATCTGCATTCTTAAGCATCTCAGTTTGTAAAACATAAATGCTTCTTGTTTCATAAATTTTAAAACTCTTACTTTTTCCAAAATGCTGAAAAATTTCACCGTTTTCATAAGGAACAGCTATTTTCATTTTTTACCTCCGAAACTAAATTTCACGTTAAAAATAACATAATTTTGACATTATGTCAATAAATAAGCTATAATTAAATGTATAGTGTGTTCGAAACCTTCCACACTTAAAACAAAACTAAAGGAGATATTTAATAATGCAAAGTAAAACTATGAAATTGACTGTGGGCGCTGCTATAGCGGCCATGTATGTTGTACTGACCTTTGTTTCTGCGATTGCTGGGCTTTCAAGCGGCGTAATCCAACTCAGATTATCCGAGGCCCTTACTGTACTACCGATATTCAGTAAAGCCGCAGTGCCAGGTCTGTTTGTTGGCTGCTTCATTGCAAATTTCCTTACCGGAGCCCCAATGTGGGATGTTATTTTAGGATCACTTGCAACACTTTTGGGTGCGATAGGAACAAGAGCTTTTAGAAAGCACAAATGGTCGGCACCGATATTTCCAATCATGTCAAATGCCTTGATAATTCCCTTTGTACTGCAGTATGTGTATCAATTTAAAGCAGCGTATTTCTATTTTATGTTTACTGTAGGAATAGGAGAAATCCTCTCATGCGGCATTCTTGGGATATTACTAATAAAGCTGTTTGAAAGGACGGGAGTCTCTGACACGCTTATAAAATTAGATTAAATAAATAATTTCACGAATGCTTTTTTCGAAAATATAAATTTTGAAATGTTGAAAACAATAATGTCGACAATTTGCTATTATTATGCCAACATAATTTATGTGTAAAAATGAACCGACAAATAACACAATTTTTATCGCTTATTTAATCCAATTTAACAAAGAGAGTTAACAGTATGAAGAAATTATCGGATTTGTGCGCAGCTCGTGACAACAGCCCAATTGGTTTCGCGCTCGTAGAAGTAATATATGAGAATGATAATCCAATTGATTTTATAATGCGTTATATAAATCAATCGAGCGAAACCATACTCGATATTTGCACTGAAACCGTAGACAAGAATTTTTATAAAACATACCCAGATACGAATCCAAAATGGTTGGCATCTTTTCACGACTGCCTCAACACCAGCGAAAAGATTGGCATCCAAGACTTTGCAAAATCATTAGGCAAATACCTGCAAATTGATTGTTTCCCTTGTGGGAAAAACCTTTGCGGTTGTTTCATCAGAGATATAACAAAAGAAATGCTTATTGTACATATACAACTAGAGGATTTTAATAAAAACCTTATCACGCGGGAAGAAAAGGCCCTTTTAGAGATTGTCAAGCGTTATGCAAGTCACAACAAAAAGCGCCAAGACGCCAATCAAAACGAGATATCTCCAGCGGTCAACGCGATGATTGATGAAAACTCACGAGCTATGAGCATGTTTAATGATTGCATCGAGCTTGTATCTAAGAATGTTTCAATAGAAGAGACATTTTATAACATTATAGGTAAGATATGCCGGTTTTTCGAAGCGCGAAGCGGTAGCATTGAATTATATACTGGTCACAGCATGAAGATTTCGTGGACCGAAAATTTATTATATGAGTCATCAAACTTTCCAGGAGTTACCTCGGCGGTATGTTTAAAAGAGCTTTCTGAAATTCTGAGAGGTCAAACATATGTATCAATACCCGACACCACGGATAACCATATACCAGAAGCCTATAGGACAGAGTGGAGTAAAAACGGAATAAAATCCATCTGCCTTATTCCTATATTTTCTAAAGAGTCGTTAATTGGATTTGTATCGCTCAGCAATATCTATTCCAATTTATCACAGATACATATAATCAATATGATTATAAAAATAACAGAGAGCATCATACAAAATGCAAAACTGAGGGAAGAAAATGTGCAGCTTCAGTACAGCGATTCGCTTACGGGGCACTTTAATTTCGAATGGTACAAGCAAATCGCAGCAAGCATATTGCAAGATAGTCCTGGTAAAAAATACGCACTTTGTAATTGCGATATCATAAGGTTTAAGTATATCAACGATATGTTCGGTTATAATGTCGGTGATAAGCTGTTAAAATATTGGGCAGATCTCATAAATGAAGATCTTAGGGAAGGCGAAACCTTCTGCCGCGTATCTGCCGACAACATGGTGGCATTAAGGTGCTATGAAGATATCAGAGAGCTTGAAAAAAGATTTTATCAAATCTTATCACGGTTGAATGAATTCCCTGATTTTAAAAACAGAAAAATAAATGTCGATGTTGTAAGTGGCATTTATCTATTGGATCAGAGGGATATATCGGAGCCAGACATAAACAGGATTATAGACAAGGCGGGCATTGCGAGAAACAGTGCAAAAGGAATAGGTAGCAAGGTGGCGTATTACGACAATGCAATGCGCGAACGTCAGCTGTGGGAATTACAGGTATGCCAAAATATGCTGGAGAGCCTGAAGGAAAATCAATTTTCTGTGTGCTTCCAGCCGCAATATGACTATCACAGTGGGAATATTATAGGGGCGGAAGCATTGGTGCGCTGGAATCACCCTGTTTTTGGTCGAATTCTGCCAAATGATTTTATACCTGTTTTGGAGAAAAACGGACTGATTGGGAAGCTGGACCTGTTCGTATGGGAGGAAGCTTGCAAACTCATACGCCATATGCTGAATAACTCAGACAAATTACCTATGATATCCATCGCAGTGAATGTTTCGAGACTTGACATTTGTATGCATGCCCTAAAGGATGAGCTTCTGAATATCTTGGAGAAGTATTCCTTATCACCGTCGATGCTGCACCTTGAGATTACAGAGGGCGCATATATAGAAAACTCAGATCTGCTCATAGAGGTTGTCGAAGAATTACGAGACTGCGGCTTCAATATACATATGGATGACTTCGGAACGGGATTCTCTTCACTCAATATCCTTAAAGATGTGCCAGTAAATGTCCTGAAGCTTGATATGAAATTTTTATCGGCCGAAAAAAACCCGGAACGTGGAGGGAATATCCTAAGCTCAATTGTGGGCATGGCAAATCATATCGGACTTTCAGTTATAGCCGAGGGTGTTGAGACGAGAAAGCAAGCGGATTATCTTAAGAGCTTAGGCTGCCGATATATGCAGGGATATTATTTTGCAAAGCCTATGTCTGTGGATAAATTCAAGGAGTACCTGAAAGATAAGAAATCAATCCAAATAAAAAACAACTTTTGATGCAAGCCGGGATCGGTGACGGTCGCGAAAAACATTTTATACGAATCAACCCCTCCGGAATAACCAGAGGGGTTCTTTGAGTGATAGAAGTATTAATATTTGTTATTTCGGGATTTTATACCATACGTCGGGTTGTAAGCCAGGGCGCTTTATATTACCACCATAATGCTTATATACGTAGTAAATTCCATTTTCCAGGCATAAATCTCCTCGCTTAATAGCGGGGTCATACTTTATTTCGTTGCCGTTGTAGGTCACAATTCTGCCGGTAAGCTGCACAACAAAGCCCTGATCCTTCAAGGCGCCGGGACCTAGATCCACATTTCCTTTCCATATTGTATCTGATTCATAAATAACATAATAATAACCGTCGGTATGCCGGAATATCCCCCCCGGGCTCATTTGTACTTCCCCATTCGGAGGATAGTCTTCCGGTTGAGGCCATACAGTTGAGTCTCCGACCGGCAACTCCGTATCAATAGGATTTTCTGTGTTCCCGTCTTGTCCTACATAAGTGCCGCCGCCCGGGTCACCACCACCGGGGTCACCACCACCGGGGTCACCACCACCGGGGCCGCCGCCACCTGGCATATATCCGTGAACACTACACACGATTGTCCCCATCATTTGCCCAGAGGCGGGATCTTCCCAAGTGAATTCTCCACCCTTAGGGCATGCGTATTGCGCCTTGTTCGGCAAATAAATCTCCTCAAAAAGATCATTTGATACAGGGACCTTATCCGTAAGAGAGGCCGTGCTTATCACTAAGGCGAGCGCACTCCTTTTTGATTCGCAGGTACTTTGGCGTGCCTCGTCCAGATGAGATGCAAAAATCGGGATGCTGACCGCCACCAATATCCCTATAATAGCTACAACGATTAGGACTTCCATAACTGTAAACCCGCAACATTTTTTTAGCATTTATGCATTCACCTTTCTAACAACATAAGACTCCGATAAAATTATAATATTTATTATAGATTATAATGAGTTTCATTAAAAAAAACAAGCATATTATAAGATGGTTTTAAGATGTTAGCGCTCTTGATATTATTCGGCTCGGCATATATAATATAAAGAAATATTTTACAATCGAGACGATGTGTGACATTCCCCTGCCACATTCTGAAAGGATGTACAAAGATGAATGACATTTCTGGCGAACTTAAGGACATTTTCCCATGTTGGGTGAAGCTCACCGAGAAGCAACGTGACGAAGTGAATCGCCATACAGACGAAAGACATTTTAAAAAGGGACAATTCCCTCATAGAGGCGATGTTGAGTGCACAGGGTTACTTATGGTCAAATCTGGCCAAATCAGAGCTTTTATGCTATCGGAAAGCGGCAAGGAAATCACACTTTACCGCCTTTTACCGTGGGATGTTTGTCTTTTTTCTGCTTCTTGCATTATGAACGATATCAATTTTGAGCTGCATTTAGAAGCGGAGAAGGATACGGTTGTATTTGTTGTCCCCGCGGAAATATATGGGAGGCTGATGAAAACCTCTTTACCTGTTTCCGAATATACGAGGAAGCTCATGGCATCACGCTTTTCGGATGTCGTATGGATAGTGGAGCAAGTGCTTTTTAAGCGTTTCGATAGCCGTTTGGCCTCATTCTTGCTTGAGCAGATGAATATTGACAATACAGATACATTGTTGATTACGCATGATGAGATCGCGCGCCATATGGGAAGTGCAAGGGAGGTTGTAACGAAGATGCTGAATTACTTTTCCAATGAGGGCATCGTCGCACTTTCAAGAGGGAAAATAAAGATTCAAGATGAAAAGATGCTGCAAGGCATAGTGTAAGCCTACATTTCGAGCCTGCGGGTTGCCGGCATGATTAGTACAGAAGCCGAAAGAAGTATAGCCAGAATTCCACAAACAAAGAAGCAGTAGTTTACGCCGACAGCAGCGGAGAAGCTCCCACCGAAAAGCAGACCGAGCGGAGCGGCAAATAAGCTTACGCTGTGAGACAGCGAAAGCGCTCTACCGAGATATTCGTCAGGGATCTTATTTTGAAATATAGCGGTCTTTGACCCATGGAAGAATGGAATCGATATCCCCATAATTCCAGAAATTATCATAAAAGAGAAGAGACCGCTCGGCGAAAGAAGCCCCGTATAGACAGCGCCGATGCCATATATACCGATAGAGCATGCGATAGCCTTGACCTTATTAATCCTGTTGCCTGCATACGCGAGGAGGATGGCCCCGATTAGGGTGCCGCCCGAAAACACCATTTCAACGATGCTTGAATCAGCCACACTGCCTTCAAAGTAAACGATAGTAATAAGAGGATACATAGAGCCGATAGGGAAATATATAAATGCATATATTGTGCTGATGATAAGGATTGAAATCATTCCCTTTTGCTTTCGCAGCGCGTGGATCCCATCTTTCGTATCGCGCAGTACATTAAATGTTTCCGAACCGCAGGAGCCTTGTGATTTTCCAGAAGTAAGAAGGAAGTATGCGGTTACGATTGCAACGAGCGCGCCGAAAACATCGAGGAGAACGACGAAGCCTATATCCCAGAAATTGTAGAGTATCGCTGCAATTGCGGGGCTGAGGATAAGCGATATCGAATCAAAGCCCTGCGAAATACCTGCGCAACGGGTAATCTGATCCTTTGGAACGATGGAAGGGATAATTGAATTAAGGCAAGGTGAATGGAAAGCTGCGCCCGCTGAACGAACGCTGAGGATAAGGTATATGAAGCCGATAGGCGTTTCCGTGAAGAAGAATGCGACTGCAAGTGCTAAGGCGGCAAGCGCAATAAAAAGGTCCGAAAGTATGAGAACTTTTTTCCTGTCGAATCTATCGATAAATGCGCCGCTGAACATCCCAAGAGCGGCTCTTGGCATAAAGGAACACAAAGTTGCCATAGTGATTACTATGGCAGATTCTGTCCTAAGGGTAAGATGCCACACAACAGACATCTGCAGGACGGAGCTTGTAAGCATAGATATGGCTTGTGCGCTTCCGAGTATAATAAATTTATTCTTCCAATTGTTCATATTTCTCCGATTTTGCATTTAAAGAAGATCAGCACATTTGCATGATGCCTCTGATATAATAGGGTACAGAGAGCGATACTGTTCCAAAATGTAATAAAAATAGCTCTGCTCGCATTACCGTACCTACTATTTTGCCTTTTAAAATTTGAGGTGTCAATCTTTTAATATGGAATATTGAAAATATATTATCGAGTCATAAAGTATATTGTCGTTTTTCTGTTAAGTTTTATCAATTTATGTCGATATACAATAAGTGGCATTTTTAAAACGAGGTAGCTTATGATTGTAATTAATGAACAAGAGTTTAGACGGTTTTCCGATTATATAAAAGCAAATTATGGAATTTATTTCAAGGATGAAAAAAAAGGGTTGATTGAGGGAAGGCTCGGGCCGCTTATAAAAGGGCTAAACTTTAGTAGCCTTACAGAATATATAGATTACGTAACAGCTGACAAAACAGGTAAAGCTGCATCGGTAATGCTGAATAAGATTACCACAAATCATACGTTTTTTATGCGTGAATCAGCACATTTTGATTACTTCAGGGATGTAGTGCTCCCGTATTTGACAAAAACAGTAAGGAATAAGGATTTGCGTATTTGGAGTGCCGCTTGCTCATCGGGCGAAGAGCCATTTACACTGGCAATGATTATAGATGAGTTTTTCGGTCTCAATAAACCGGCATGGGATACAAAAATATTGGCTTCGGATATCTCACAAAATGTTATAGACATTGCTAAATCAGGGGCATATAGCACAGAAAAAATGAAAGATATTCCAGAGTCGTGGAAAAATAAATATTTTAAAAAAAGCGAAAATGATCAGTATGTTGTGTCCGATAAGATTAAAAATGAAGTTATTTTTCATAGAATGAATCTGATGGACTCCGTTTATCCTTTTAAAAAAAAGATGCATGTAATATTCTGCCGCAATGTTATGATTTATTTTGACAGTGCCACGAAGGACAAGCTGGTGGAACATTTATATGAGATTACCGAGCCTGGGGGATTTTTATTTATCGGTCATTCCGAGAGCTTAAACCGTGATAAGATGAAATATAGATACATAATGCCTGCTGTTTATAGGAAGGAGTAGGATGATATGTATATAAAAAAGAATATAAGAGTATTGATTGTAGACGACAGCGTAGTATCTCGACAGATGATTGGAAAGGGCATTTCAGAAGATCCTGGAATCGAGGTTGTCGCAGTTGCGTCTGATCCCTTTGATGCAAAAGAAAAAATCATTAAAACGCGTCCGAATGTAATTGTTTGTGATGTAGAGATGCCGAAAATGAATGGAATTGAGTTTGTAAGACAGCTGTTACCGCAGTATTCGGTTCCAGTTATCATGGTAAGTGGTGCATCTAGCGCAGTATTTGAAGCTATAGAGGCGGGCGCAGTGGATTTTGTTGCAAAACCGACAGGTAAGTCCCATCAAGATATTGAAACATTTATTAGCAGTATCATACAAAAGATAAAGACTGGAGTTATGGCTAAGGCTATTCAATCCAGGGATAGAAATTGGGAAGCTAAGCCTCTTTCCAATAATTTTGCTAGCGTAAAACGGAAAAGCACTGTTGATATGATAGCCATAGGAGCTTCAACGGGAGGGACAGAGGCAATTTTTAGCATATTGCGTCACCTGCCCTCTACGATTCCCGGAATAGTCATAGTTCAGCATATTCCGCCTGTTTTTTCGAAGATGTACGCCGAAAGGCTGGACAGCCAAACATCTTTTAGCGCCAAAGAAGCTCACACGGGTGATTATATTGACATGGCAAAGTCTTTGTTGCTCCTGGCGATATGCAGATGAAGGTAAGAAAAATAGGAAACAGATATAAAATAGAGTGTGCCCCTGGAGAGAAGGTCAGCGGTCATTGCCCTTCGGTCGATTTTCTGTTTGAGTCGGTTGCAAAAGAAACAGCCGGTGCCGCTATCGGTATTTTACTTACCGGGATGGGGAGAGACGGAGCAAAAGGACTACTCTCGATGAGGCACAGAGGATGCAGGACAATCGGACAAAATGAAGCAAGCTCTGTTGTGTACGGGATGCCAAAGGCGGCATATGACATCGGAGCTGTCGAAGTACAAGCAGCGCTAGATGATATACCTCAGTTGTTATTAAGTTGCTTACCGGCACGATAATATGCTGGCAAATAAAAATGAACATAAATCAAAAGGGAAAAGGGATTTAGAGCAAATAAATGCCGAGCTATATCCTAATCTTAGGATACCGCAATGATTTTAAGAAATAATGAGCAACAAATGACGCGGAGGAGGAAAGAGCGGAATGAAGGATTTGTCGTTTAGTAAGAAATTAACTGTAGGGTTTGGGATTATACTGATATTCGTAGTTTTATCAACGGTTATAGCAATATTCAGTATTAGCCGCATCAGTCATCAAGTTGAGCTTTACGAAAAATATACCGTCCCGAACATATCTTACATCAATGATATGAAGGGTGGAATGTTAGAAGGGGTATCAGCTTTACAGGAGGCAATGCTCGCAACGGATCGACAGACCGCGAATGCGGCCCTCAAGGATGTAGACGCTGCGGTAACTCTATATAAAGAAGCATTTGAGGCGTTTAAAAATAACCAACCCGGATTGGAGATGGATGCCGATATTGGAGAGCTTGAGAAGCAGTCGAGCGAGGCGATGAAGGGTTTATCCGAAATTAAGCTGCTTCTGACATCCGAGTCACAAATAGATGCGACCTCATACAATACATACGCCGGTGAACACATGTCGAGTATTCTTCAACTGGAGCAAATGCTAAACGAATTTTATACGACTGTCGAAGCGCAGGCTGCAGTACAAGGCGAAAATGCCGAGTCGACCACAACTTGGGCATGGATTCTTCTGATCGCTTCGATAATGGCCTGTATTTTAATCACAATTATCGTTGTAAAGGCGATACGCAAATCGATTATTACGCCAATGAATGAGATTATATCTACATTTGAGCAGGTCGCCCGGGGGAACATGACAACGAATCTCCAATACAAAAGCCAAGATGAATTTGGCAGAATGTCAGAACTCATACAGGAAGCTTTTACAAAGCAGGATGTCGTATTCGGTGATTTCCTTGAAAAATTGACAAGAATATCTAAGGGTGATTTGCAATTTGAGATAGAAATGGAGTATCACGGTGATTTTCAAAAGATTAAGAAAGCTATGGAAGATACCGTTGCCGGTCTCAATGATATCATAGAGACGATCAGCATAGCTGCCGACCAAGTCAGAACTGGAGCCGCACAGGTATCTGATGGAGCCCAGGCGCTCGCAATGGGTTCTACACAACAGGCCTCATCAATACAAGAACTGATAACTTCAGTTGCATCCATTGCAGTGCAAGCCGACGAAAACTCAGCAAATGTAAAGATTGCAAATGGATATGTGGAAAAGGCAGCGCAAGAAGTACAAAACGGAAATGAGCACATGAAGCAGCTTACTATGGCCATGCAGGATATCAGCACATCTTCAACAAGAATTGCAAATATCATAAAATTGATTGAAGATATAGCTTTCCAGACGAATATTTTAGCACTTAATGCTGCAGTTGAAGCAGCAAGAGCTGGAAGCGCAGGAAAAGGGTTTGCAGTAGTTGCAGATGAGGTGCGCAATCTTGCCGCAAAATCGGCCGATGCCGCAAAACAGACAGCAGAGCTTATACGAACATCTGTTGCAAGCGTAGCAAACGGCACCAAGATAACAGAGGATACAGCTGCGATTCTTGAAGCGGTTGGAGTAAACACACTCAATGTAACAGAGAGCTTTGAAAAGATAGAAAAAGCTTCGGCAGAGCAATCTATGGCAATAGAACAGATAAAGCAAGGCATTGCCCTTGTATCAGATGTAGTCCAGACAAACGCGTCAACATCGGAAGAAAACTCGGCGACAAGTGAGGAAATGTCAGCTCAAGCAGATACGCTGGGCCAAGAGGTCGCAAGATTTAAATTAAAATCCGCCAAAAGATCAAGGTCTGCAAAGTATATTGCTCTGCAGCATGAAGCCCCACAATTGGTTGACCCGATATTTTATGAAGGTTCGGATTTGGGTAAATATTAGTCATATTAAAGCAGTCCATTCTGTAAATCATGGATTCTTTGTATCAAATATAAAATCTTATTAAGGAGCATAAAAAAATGGCACAGAAAACTAACATTACAAGCCCGAATTTGTCGGGCAACGGGTTTAACTCCCTTTTCTCTAAAATCCTGACATTTGTCGGGGGGCCGGTCGTTATCTCTTATATCATAGCAGGCATTATTGTTTTGGCTTTGGTCGGAAATTCCGTAACTCAACTTGCGGAGAACAATTTGAGTGCGGAATCGAAAGCCGCCACAAATGAGGTTACGGCATATTTTGACCAATACTTTGCTCTGACAGAGGAGCTTGCTGTGAATGAGCAAGTCATCAAAGGCTTCAACGATCTCAGTGGCGTAGTAGCCGATGTAACACAGTACGGCAATTATTTTCAGCTGGTAAATACGTTTGCGAATATCACCGAATCGAAGGGCGATTCCGTTTTGGCTGTATGGATGGCGGATCCCGATGCCAATGAATTCGTGCACTCAGACAATTTCATTGCGGCTGACGATATGGTTGTCAGGGACAGGCCTTGGTATGGACAAATGGAAACGGCCGGAAAGACAGTTTTGACGGAGCCATATGAAGACGCAGTTACGGGAGAGCAAACAGTTACTGTAGTATCACCGGTGTTTAATCCAGGTTCCTCAGAGATTATAGGCGCGGTGGGTGTTGACTTCGTGCTGACTGAACTTGTTAAGCAGATGTCTTCATATACGTTGGGTGAAAACGGATTCTATATATTGACCACTGCGGCGGGTCAGATCATATATCATCCGGAGGAGGGCGACCTTTACAAAAATATAGCAGATACAGATGTATCGAGTAATATTAAAGAAGCTATAGCTGCCGGAACAGAAGGTGCCCTTGAATATACATTGAATGGCGTTGATCAGCTCGGTTATGTTTCAATGCTCGGCGAAACTGGTTGGATGATTTCAACGGGCTTGCCAGATTCTGAATTTTATCAAGAATTCAATACAGTCAGAACAACGCTCCTTATAGTGTTCGCATTTGCGGCAATCGGTATTATCATTTTACTTTTGATTATGACTCGAAGGGTTGTTTCTCCTATAAAAGAACTGACGAACACAGCGAACTTAATAGCAGAAGGAAATTTGGATGTTTCAGCAACAGTGAAAAGCCATGATGAGATAGGTCAAATGGCGGCTGCTTTGAACGGCACGGTAGTACAGTTAAAGAACTACTCATTGTACATAAAAGAAATCACGGATACACTTGAAAATATGGCGGATGGAGATATGCGCATCAACCTCAAGGAAAACTATATCGGAGAGTTTGCGTCAATCAAGACAGCGTTTGAGGCTATTTCCGAATCCTTGAACGGAGCGCTGAAGAAGATCAATATTGCGGCAGAAGAAGTAAGCATGGGAGCCGCTCAGGTATCAAGTGGAGCCCAGGCTCTCGCCTCCGGATCTACTGAACAGGCTTCGTCAATACAAGAGTTGAACGCTTCAATTGAAATGGTTGCCGGTCAGGCTGCAGAAAATACAATCAATGTAAAAAATGCAAACGAATTTGTTGAAAAGGCTGGTGCAGGAGTCCAAGACGGAAATATGCATATGGAACAGCTTACTATGGCAATGGCCGATATCAATACATCATCAAATCAGATTGCAAATATTATCAAGCTGATCGAAGATATCGCATTCCAGACAAACATTCTCGCACTCAATGCGGCTGTTGAAGCAGCGCGTGCAGGAAGTGCAGGTAAGGGATTTGCCGTTGTAGCTGATGAAGTTCGTAACCTTGCCGCAAAATCTGCAGAAGCAGCAAAGCAGACGGCTGAACTAATTCAGACTTCGGTTGAAAGCGTATCCAAGGGCGCTCAAATAACAGAAAGAACAGCGAAGATCCTCCAAGAGGTCGGTGTTAATACAGGACAGGTAGTAGGAAGCTTTGCTAAGATGGAACAGGCGTCTGCCGAGCAATCGCAGGCAATAGAGCAGATAAAGCTAGGAATTGCTCAGGTTTCGTCCGTAGTCCAGACAAATGCTGCAACAGCCGAAGAAAACTCCGCAACAAGTGAAGAAATGTCGGCACAAGCTGCAACATTGCATGAAGAAGTAGGAAGATTTAAGCTCACATCAGACTTCGGTTCGTATACTCAGCGTTCAATTCCCAGGAATGAAGAGATGCCAGAATTATCAGCACCGGATTTTGAAAGCTCATTTGACTTAGGAAAATATTAATAGATAAAGTCGCAGAATTAGGAAATCATAAAAACAGCCGTGCAAGAGCGTTAAAACGCTTTTGCACGGCTTGTTTGTTCTTTGCCTGTATGAGATTAATGCTCAGAAATATTTATACTTGAAAGTCTCTCCCCGATCATTTATGTATTCCCATTATCTGTTGTCAAGTTCAAGGTTGAGCAAAAATTCTTTAACATCAAGTCCGCTGGCATAACCAACGAGAGAGCCGTTTGATCCGATTACGCGATGGCACGGAACGACGATTGCAATCGGATTTCTGTTATTAGCCATTCCGACTGCCCGGCTGGCTTTTGGATTGCCGATTTGGGTTGCAATTTGCTTATATGTGCGAGTTTCCCCGTAAGGAATTTCACAGAGGGCATCCCATACCTTCTTTTGAAATTCGGTGCCGCAGTATTCGTAAGGAAAATCAAAGAATTTACGCTGCCCCTTGAGGTATTCGCTTACCTGCTCAAATACATAATCCGAAAGAGACGAAGGCTCATTATCTGCATCTATTTGCTTCTCTGTTGAGATTTCAATAACAGTCTTGTCATTAATACCGATTTTTAAAATACCGAGTTCAAAATCATAAAAAGCATATTTGTTCATCTTTTGTGTTCCTTTCTGTATAGTGCGGGGGAAAACCCCGTCCTATTTTTAAAAAACCTGTAAAAGGACGATAACCCCGTGAATCCTACGGAATATGATATGTCGATAATGTCATCATTTGTTTCCACCAGAAGGAGTTGCGCTTCCTCTAGGCGCAAGCTATTTACATATTCGGAAGGTGTAACACCGTATTTTTGTTTAAAAATTTCGGCCATGCGGCGTTCTGAAACTCCCAAAGCTCGTAATTCATCATTGAGTTCAGACTTCTTGAAAAATGACTCGTCAAGCAGGCGTTTGGTGCCTTTTGCAATTTCGTTAATTGGCTGATAGTCTAAAAGATCGCTTCTGCAGCGCTTGCAAGGACGAAACCCGGCATCGGAAGCTTCCTTACTGGAATTAAAGAAGCAGATATTTTCACGCTTTGGCCGTTTTGATTTGCAGGAAGGCCGGCAATAGATTCCTGTGGTTTTGACCGCATAGAAGAAAATGCCATCGTAAGATTTATCGTTATCTAATACTGCTTTCCACATTTCATCATGTGTCATTTTTTTGCCTTCTTTTGCATATTTCTAATTTTTTTGGTAGAGATTCCTCCGGTGCGTATATTATAGCATAACTGATAGTAGACTTTCTTCTCAAATTTGCACATTTAATTTTGCATATTTAATTTTCTGGTTTACCTAATTATTGACTGCTTCTGAATGTTTGTGATATCATCAGTGAAATACACAATGATAATCAAGAAAGAGGTGGCTTGTATGAAAATTGCTATTGTAGGGATAGGTGGAATCGGCGGCTTTGTCGGAGGAGCACTAGCAAAGGAATACCCCGACGAAACATATTTTATTGTAAGAGGAGATAAAAAGAAGGCAATACTAGAGAACGGAATGACAGTTAAATCTGTTTTGTTGGGCGAGTTTAACGCAATGCCAGCTATTGCAACAGACAAGCCAGGCGAAATTGGAGTGGTAGATGTGATTTTTTTAGCTAACAAGGGTCATGTTTTGGCTGATGTTTGCAAGCAAATCACACCTATGATAGGACCTAACACTGTTATAATTCCACTACTCAACGGAGTTATGCTTTCTGAGATAATGGAACCTCTGTTGCCGCCATGTATAATTGCGGACGGAACAATTTATATTTTCAGCGCTTTAACTTCTCCGGGAGTGGTAGAACAGACAGCGGGCTCGTGTAAAATAGTTTTCGGATTAAAGGATAGAAGCAGACCTCCTATTCTTGATGAAATAGCGGAAAGATTGAATAAAATCGGAATTCTGTGCAGCATCTCCGACAATATAGCTGTTGACAGCTGGCATAAATATGTAATGATGTGCGGGAATAGTGTCGTCTTTTGTCATTATGATGCTCCGGCGGGGGGAGCACAGGAGCAACCGGATTGTGAAGAGGTTAATCGTGCTGTAACTGCAGAATTAGTTGCTGTGGCAAAGGCAAGAGGGGTAACGTTGCCCGACGATACTGCAGATGAGCGCTTAGATGATTTTATGTCATTGCCACCTCAGACGATGTCATCACTTTTTAGAGATTTGAGCACCGGCAAGCCGGCGAAGGAGACAGAGCTTTTCCACATAATCGGAAGAATGGTAGACCTTGCGGCAGAAGAAGGGATAGATATCCCATATCATAACGAGGCTTTGCAAAAATATTCGCAAAGATAGGTTTACGGAAGCTTTAGGGAATTGAGCATGATTTTGTCGGTATGAATAAATTTCAAAAAAGGTGCTTCAATTTACAGAAAAGAAAAAGGCAGTACAAGAGAAAGAGGAAAGGCAATACTATGAAAAATCATATTAATATCGGCTTTATAGGATACGGCAATATCGCGCAAGCAATCGCAAAAGGACTTATAGATGTAGGAGGATATGATAATAATAAAATATTTGCAAGCGCGGGTAATTTTGATAAGCTATGCAAAAATGCCGAGAAGCTCGGAATTAAAGCCCTAAAATCCGTGGAGCAAGTTGCTCGTCAAAGCGACCTTGTAATTATAGCCGTCAAGCCTTATCAAATAGAAAGCGTAGTAGCACCGGTAGTTGATCTGCTGGAGTCAAAAATTATCATTTCTGTCGCAGCTACTTACACATTTGAAAAATATGAAAAAATATTAAATGCAGGCACTTCTCATATCAGCACAATTCCCAACACGCCTATTTCCGTAGGAGAAGGGGTTATAATTTGTGAGAAAAAGCATTCATTAAGACCAGAAGAGCTTGTCATATTTTCGGATATATTCGAGAAGATTGCAATTTTAGAATTCATAGATTCGGATTATCTTTCTGTTGCGGGAACACTCAGTGGATGTACTCCGGCATATACTGCAATGTACCTGGAAGCGCTGGCAGATGCAGGTGTGAAGCACGGTCTCACGAGGGATGCTGCGTATCGACTTGTTGCAAAAATGCTTTGCGGCACAGGGAGACTATATCTTGAAAATGAAGTGCATCCCGGCATTATGAAAGATAATGTATGCTCTCCTGGGGGAGACACAATCAAAGGAGTGGCTTCGCTTGAAAAAAGTGGATTCCGAGGAGCTATAATAGAAGCAATCGATGCAGTTGAAAGCAGATAAAAAAGCTACGATATGTTAAATAGGATATTGACAACCTAAATAAATCTTTAGGCGTGAAAGATGTTTTTACGCCTCTTTTTATGTTAATATATAGTAGAAGAATCATCCGCATAGATTCTTAAGCAATTATAATAAAAAGATGAGGCTATTTCGGTAAAATCAAATAAAAAGATAAACAATCCAGGTTGGATTGATAAGAAATCCTAGACTATCCAAGTTAAATCAGATAAACAACACAAGGTGATTCTAATGTATAATCGTAAATTTTTTCTATTAATTGTTATCATGTTGGCTATTCAATTATTGTTAGGTGGCTGCTCGCTGCAACCATCCTATTCTTATGAAAAAGCTGAAAATGGAATTATAGACTTAACTAAATTGCAGTTTGAAAATGATATAGCTAAACTGGATGGTCAATGGGAATATTATCCGAACCAGCTTTTAGAGCCTGGAGAAATAGACAGCGGCTCAATAAACGGGTATATTGCCGTTCCCGGCACATGGAATAAATATACAACGAAGGAAGGGTTTTCCTCCGGCGACGGCTATGCAACTTATCGAATGACCTTAATAACAGATGAGACTAAAAGACTGGCTTTAAAGATTCCAAGAATATTTACTGCATACAAATTATGGGTCAATGGCGAGTTGATCGCCTCGGCTGGAACAGTAGACAAAACGCGAGATACTATGATACCTCAGTATCTTCCCCAAGTTGCTTTTTTTGAAGCAAAAGATAGTAATGAAATTGTAGTTCAGGTTTCCAACTTTTACCACCGTAGCGGGGGTATATTGGAAAGCATACATATTGGCGGCGAAAAGCAAATTCTTAGCCTAAGGTATCAAAATATAGCAAGCGATGCCCTATTATTTGGATGTTTGATATTTATCGGAGCTTATCATCTTGCCTTATTCCTATTCCGTAAAAAGAATACCTCTGCATTATATTTTGGATTATTTTGTATATTAGTCGGAACAAGGACATTATTAGTCGGAGAATGCTTTTTTATATATCTGTTTCCAGATTTCAGTTGGGAAATTGCCCATAAGATAATGACGTTGACATTCTATTTAGGGGTACCTCTCATCATGATGTTTTTCCTGTCGGTTTTCCCGAAATATTTTCATGTCCGTATGATTAAATTAGCCCAAATAATCGCGGCAGCTTTTGTAATCTTGATTATTTTGACCCCTGCGAAAATCTTTACGCAGGTCAACCCTTTTTATCAGATATGGACTGGCATTATAATCATATATCTCATAGCTGTATTAATTAAAATTTCGATACATAAAGAAAAAGACAGCTGGCTTATTATCGTAGGCGCCTCGGTGTTTATATTGAGTTCAATAAATGACATTATTTTTCTCAGTATATGGATGAATGATAATGGACCCGAGTTCCTTAAAACAATAATCAGAACGGGAAATCTTAGTTCTTTGGGACAGTTTGTTTTCACATTTACAAATTCCCTGCTGTTAGCCAGGAAATTTTCGAATTCGTTGGATCAAGAGGAAATCATGACTGCAAAGCTCATCAAAATGAATGCAAATTTGGATAAAATTGTATTTGATCGTACAGAGGTATTAGTTGAAGCAAATAAAAAAATACAGCAACAAAAGCTTGAACTGGAAGAGGCGAATATGCAGCTTCAGAAACTCTCATTAAAAGACCCTTTAACACAATTATGGAACAGAAGAAAATACGATGAAATCATAAGATTAGAATGGCATAGATGCCTAAGGCTTAAAACACCGATTGCTCTAATCATTATAGATATTGATCAATTTAAAGGATATAATGATTATTATGGGCATTTGGCGGGAGATGAATGCCTGAGAAACATTGGGCAGAGCATTAGCACCACATTATCGGACTCAGACGGTATGGTAGCCCGCTACGGAGGAGAAGAATTCACCGCAATATTACCTGAAACAAGAAGGGCAGAAGCCGTTGAAATCGCGTATATGTTGCGTAAAAAAATCGAGTCACTTCATATTCCTCATGAGAAGTCAACGGTAAGTAAATATGTTACCGTAAGTGCAGGTGTCACCTTTACTATACCAAATATAAATTCATCACATGAAAATTTATTTAAGGCTGCTGATAAGGCTTTATATCAAGCAAAAGCTGCAGGCAGGAATAGAATTGAATTTTTGGATGAACAGACCTTTAATTTCACGGAAAAAACAAATAAAGAGGGATAATTAACCCCTCTTTATTCGCTTTCTTTAAACATCTTTAGCAATCGCAGAAAATGATTTGATTCACGAAGTACGTGATCACCAAGTAGGGGTAGTATTACAGACATGATTTCACAACACAATAATCCCTCAGTTGCTTGGGCATTGAAAGCGCTTATATTCCTTGTTGCTTCAAGTATTGAATCCGTGACTTCATCAACAGGGATGGATTTATCCATGGCTTCCAATACAGCCTTATTCAATCCTTGGAACTCATTGGCAAAATCGTTTGCAGCATTGATTAAGTTGTTTTCCGTAGGATCTAACAGACCACGAATGAACATAGAGTGCTCAGCCATTATTCTATTCCAGAATAATTCTTGCTCGTATATTTCTTTATCTAAAAATATGTGCTCTCTATTCTGTAATTTATGTATTATGCTCAGGTATAGCTTTGCTTCTCTCAATATATGGTCTATTAATAAAGGATAATTGAGTGTAAACATATAGCAGGATGTAACATTATTTAATATGTCGATCTTAAATTCTATTATGCAATTTATTAAATCTATTGCCCTTTCGTTAAGAGCGCAAACCATCTTTTCTAGCCTTTCGTCACAGCTTATATAATTCCCACCATTTAGCCGCAATTCTTTTCGTGTAATATTAATAGGTATGATTACACCTGTATAAAAGATTGATTTTTCCTCAGCTTCAATTGTATACGGAGTTACGATTTCTTGAGCTTCAATTAACTCATTGCTTATATTTCCATTAGATATATTAACCACATCCAATAAAAATTTATCGAAATCCATTCTTAATTTATTTGCCTTACTCACATATTCAGGATCCCCAGGGGTAAACCTCAGTTGTAGAAAAAGTGAATGCTCTTTCATAATCCTTGAAAAGAAAAGATGTGTTTCCAAAGATTGTCTGATAAATATATCATTTGATATCATATATTTCCTCCTTGTTATTTAAATTGATAAGCACTGCACTATTAATATATTTATTTTTCATTAATTAGTTACACCGATTAAAAGTTTTTTATAAAAAAACAAATTGTTTGGATTTCATAAAGCTCCAATGATTATTCAATAAAACTTATAGGGCTAGCAATGAAGTACAAGTTATGACAAAATAGTCTTTATTATTTGCTGCAGGATAGCAATATTGAATGATCTATAACATGATATGAAATATCTTCTTGCTCTAAGATTACTTTCTAATGTAGTATAATTATACTAATATATATTGCATACACAAAAGCTTATAGGCAAAACGATTATTAAGGAGATTCAAAATGAAAATTTCACTTGTACAGATGAAAATGAAAGAAAATATGACAGATAATTTGGAAGCTTCCATAGCATATATTAAAAAGGCAGCAGATGAGTCTTGCGATTTCATATTATTTCCAGAGGTACAGCTCACCCAATTCTTTCCCCAAGAAAGCGGAATTGATGCAACTCAATATCTTGTCACGACCGATGGCGCCGAGATTAGAGCAATTTGCGATGCCTGCAAAGAAAATTGCATAGCAGCGAGTCCTAATGTTTATCTCCGTGATAACAACAAAAATTACGATGCTTCATTTGTAATAGACAGCAAAGGCCAGGTGTTGGGCATATCTAAGATGGTTCATATTGCGTCTTTCCCATCATTTTATGAGGCGGAATATTATGCTCCTTCCGACGACGGATTTAAGGTTTACGATGTTATGATAGATGAACAAATTTATAAAATCGGCGTTGTAGTTTGCTTTGACCGACATTTTCCGGAAAGTGTTCGCTGCTGCGCCTTACAGGGTGCTGAACTGATTATCATACCGTCAGCCAACCTTACAAACGAGCCAAGCGATATGTTTTTATGGGAAATGAGAGTAATGGCAATGCAGAACAGCGTTTATATTGCTATGTGTAATCGTGTGGGGAGGGAAGGGGGTATTGAATTTAGCGGAGAATCAGTTGTAGTTGATTATTGCGGTAATGTAGTCTCAATGGCAAATGATAAAGAACAGCTACTTACAGCTGTAATCGATCTGAAAGAAGCCGCAAGGCATCGTAAAAACAGCCCTTATTTCTTATCAAGGAGACCGAGCGAGTATAAGGCTATAACAGAAGAATAGGGATGTGAATTGTTTCATTTCGGAGGAGATTGTTCATAACTCATACCTGTTCCATTTCTTCATTACCTCAAAGCTATAAAGACTGGGTTTTAAATCATAAACTGTATTTTTAACCCTCTCTTGTGGAATAAATAAAAATGAAGGGTGGTGTTTATCCGAAATGGACAATTCAAATTCAAAAGCTTGGCATGCGAAAGCGGTCAAAGAAATATATGAAACATTTGATACTTCAGAAAAGGGTCTAAGCGACGATGAGGCTTCTGCGAGGCTGCAAAAGTACGGGGCTAATGTGTTGCGAAAAAACAAAAATCGTACTATAGCACAAATGATCAAAGACCAACTTAGAGACCCCATGATTATAATTCTTATTTTTGCATCTATTTTTTCATTTGCATTAAAACAAACCTTGGAAGGTAGCGTTATTCTGTTTATCGTCGCCGTCAATGTCATTATCAGTATTGTGCAGGAGAAAAAAGCACAAGCTTCATTGGAAGCTTTAAAGAACCTGACATCAGGTAAGGCGATAGCGCTTAGGCAGGGCGATGAAAGCATTATCGTGGCAAGTGAATTGGTAATTGGTGATATTGTAATTTTGGAAGCAGGGGACATGGTCGCCGCCGATATACGGCTTATTGACTCTTCAAGCTTAAAAATTGAGGAAGCTTCTCTGACGGGGGAGTCTGTTCCGAGCGAAAAAGATGCAACAAATATTCATGATGAAACCTGCCCTCTTGGGGATAGAAGCAATATGGCTTATTCCTCAACATTCGTTACCTACGGCCGCGCAAGAGGGGTGGTGGTGGCAACCGGCATGGGCACCGAAGTCGGCCAGATTGCACATATGCTTGATAAGCAGGATGAATTTGATACGCCTCTTAAGCGTAAGCTGTTGGCAGTAGGCAAAACACTCACTATAGTTGGGCTTGCTGTATGTGTATTGATTTTTATAATCGGAATGCTATACAGACAGCCTCTTTTCCCGCTTCTCATGGCGGCAATCTCACTTGCAATTTCCGTCATTCCTGAAGGCTTACCTGCAAAAGCTACTATTGTACTTGCTTTTGGGGTTCAAAGGATGGCAAAGCGTAGAGCAATTATACGAAGTCTTCCTGCTGTGGAGACACTGGGCGGCGCAACCATAATATGTACGGATAAGACAGGGACTTTGACTTTGAACAAGATGGTGGTAACACATATGGCAGTTGCCTCCGATTTTCAAAACAGAAAGGTAATGCCGGTTGAAACTGCTTTAACTATGGAAGGTCACTACTATGAACTGATTCGCGCAGGCGCATTATGCAACAACGCAGAATTTGACCCTGACGATCCTAACGGAACCATTGGTGACCCTACTGAAGGCGCGCTTATTGTATTGTCCGAAAAATTCGGACAAAGCCGCGATGAATTTGAAAGCGAGTTCCCTAGGCTTTATGAGCAACCATTCGATTCCGATCGAAAACGTATGTCGACAGTCAATGAAACCAAGGGGAAGCCTATGGTATTCACAAAAGGGGCAATCGATGAAGTAATAAAAGTTTGCACAAAAATCGTAACAGCAGAAGGAGAGCGTAAGATTACAGAAGAGGATATCGAGAATATAAAGCGTGTTTCCGATGAAATGGCAGCAAGTGCTTTGCGAGTGTTATCCTTCGCAAACAAGAATATAGATGAGATACCTAAAGGGGATAATATAGATGTTGAATCCGCATTTACTTTTATTGGGATAGTCGGCATGATTGACCCGCCTAGGAAGGAAGTCGAGAAGGCGGTCGAAACCTGTAAATATGCAGGCATACGCACAGTTATGATTACGGGAGATCATAGAATTACCGCTGTTGCGATTGCGAAAGATCTTGGTATTTGGCGCGAGGGCGATACTGTATATACAGGGACAGAGCTAAATGGTATGGATGAAGAGGGCTACAGCAGAGCTGTTGCTACGACATCGGTATACGCTAGGGTTACACCTGAGCAAAAGTTAAACATCGTATAATCTCTCAAGCGTAATGGCGAAATTGCGGCTATGACCGGTGATGGTGTAAATGACGCACCTGCATTAAAAACTGCCGATATCGGTATTGCAATGGGGATTTCTGGTACAGATGTAGCGAAAGATGCTTCGGATATGATCATTACAGACGATAATTTTGCTACAATTGTAGATGCCATAAAAGAAGGCCGACGAGTGTACCGCAACATACAAAAGGTAATACAGTTCCTTCTGGCAGGCAGTATCAGTGAAGTAATAACCATATTTATTGCGATATTACTTAATTACCCAGCCCCACTTCTTGCGGTGCATATCCTGTGGTTAAATCTTGCTACGGATACCCTGCCGGCTCTTGCATTGGGGCTCGATCCACCCGAAGATGATGTCATGAAGCGTAAACCTCTTAAGTCGGGAACTCTCTTTGAAAAACAATTAGTACAACGTGTCGCTATACAAGGCGGTATACTTGCAGCAGCAGCTTTAACAGCTTTTTTTGTAGGCTATCAAAAGGATTTGGAAACATCACAGGCGATGACATTCTGCACGATTGCGTTTTCGCAGCTACTTTACGTTTACAGCCAGCGTTCCAACACAAAATCCCTATTCTCAAAGGGGTTCTTTGCAAATAAGTACTTGTTATTTTCAATACTGATTTCTGCAGGCATGATTGTTATTCTTGTAATTATCCCTCCGGTGCGAGAGGTGTTCCTCCTTTCGTCCTTGGGCGTCTCACAATGGCTCACGATATTAGGCCTGTCTTTAATACCTACGATCTTAATTGAAATTGGAAAAGCAATGCGAAAATAAAGGGTTTAGTGCAAATAGAGAAGGTGCTTATTGACAGCTATTGCTATCGGTAGTATAATGATGCCAATTAAATAAAATCTTCAGGGCAGGGTGTAAATCCCTACCGGTGGTAAAGCCCACGAGCCGCAAGGTATGATTCGGTGAAACTCCGAAGCCGACAGTAAAGTCTGGATGAAAGAAGATAACAGCTACAGTTTTCTGCGTGTATGCGATTTTTGCTCTGG
This sequence comes from Eubacteriales bacterium, assembly GCA_028704515.1. GTDB lineage: Bacteria > Bacillota > Clostridia > Peptostreptococcales > Anaerovoracaceae > UBA1440. Next base: position 12,067 of record JAQWFH010000011.1, on the reverse strand, counting down.
AATACAAAATATTCCGGAGCTTTTTATATGTAGCGGTACATTTTAACTTTTATGTCGAAAAAATGCCCTGGACGTTTTGTTCAAGGCATTTTTAATTTTACGGAGGAGCTGTATGAATGATATAGAATATATGCGCCTTGCGATCCGTCTTGCAAAACAGGGTTGTGGTTGGGTAAATCCTAATCCTATGGTCGGCGCAGTTATTGTAAAGGAAGGCAGGATTATCGGACAGGGGTACCACAAAAAATATGGGGAACTTCATGCGGAGCGAAATGCATTGGAAAGCTGCACCGAAGCGCTATCGGGTGCGACCCTTTATGTGACGCTGGAGCCTTGCTGCCATTATGGTAAGACACAACCCTGTACCAAAGCGATTATTGAGAGCGGGATTCACCGCATTTTAATCGGTTCTCCCGATTCAAATCCGCTTGTTGCCGGAAAAGGTATTGAGATTTTACGTTCTCATGGGATTGATGTAATAGAGAACATTGCAAGGGCCGAATGCGATAAGCTTAATGAAAGCTTTTTTCACTACATTCAAGAGGAAACGCCATATGTTGTCATGAAATATGCCATGACGATGGATGGTAAAATTGCCACTCGTACTGGTAAATCCAAATGGATTACAGGCCCTGAGGCGCAAAGGAGAGTTCACGAGGACAGGCATCGCTATTCGGCAATCATGGTCGGTATAGGCACAGTTATTGACGATGACCCTATGCTAACGTGTCGCTTGGAGAACGGCAGAAATCCCATGCGTATAATATGTGACACCTTTCTTAGAACGCCCTTAAAAGCAAAGCTTGTAACTACAACCCGTAATGCGCAAACCCTTATTGCGACAGCTGTAACTGATAAAAGCAAGCACCAACCGTATCTGGATGCAGGCTGTGAGATTATGGTGCTTCCTCAAAAGGATAATCATATTGATTTAACGATTTTGATGAAAAAATTAGGAGAGAGAAAAATTGACAGTATTTTGCTGGAGGGCGGGGGCACACTCAATTGGTCGGCTCTTCAAAGCGGTATTGTAAATAAAGTACAGGCATATATAGCGGCGAAGCTATTCGGTGGCAGTCGAATGAGTCCGATAAAAGGATTAGGGGTTGAAGATCCGAAGGAAGCTTTTCTGCTAAGTAAGCCAGTCATTACAATAGTGGGTGAAGATATTTTATTGGAGAGCGAGGTGATTTAATGTTTACGGGGATCATAGAAGAAATCGGCAAAGTACAGGGCATTCAAAAAGGTGCATACTCGGCAATTTTAAAGATTCAGGCAACAGACATTATACAGGATACACATCTTGGAGATAGCATTGCGGTGAATGGTGTCTGCCTTACAGTTACTTCAGTTTCTTCGGGCGGATTTACGGCGGATGTAATGCATGAAACTCTCAACAGATCTTCTCTTGGTAGCCTGAGAATAGGAAGTTCTGTTAATTTAGAACGTGCTATGCTTGCAAATGGAAGATTCGGCGGGCATATTGTTTCTGGGCATATTGATGGTACGGGTACAATTTTGGATATTCGAAGAGATGATAATGCCGTATGGTACACAATTAAATCACCGATAGCTATTCTCCGGTACGTGATTGAAAAAGGCTCAATCGCCATTGACGGAATAAGCCTGACTGTGGCGAGGGTTTATAATGATAGTTTCAGCGTTTCTGTCATACCGCACACGGCTTCTCTGACAACATTATCACAACGCCGTGTAGGGGATTCTGTAAATTTGGAAAATGATTGTATCAGCAAATATGTGGAGCGCTTAATTGGAAAAGAAACGCAAAACAGTAATATTACATCCGAGTTTCTTACGAAACACGGCTTTTAGGAGGGAATTATAATGTTTAAATTTAACACTGTTGAAGAGGCGCTAGAAGATCTTCGCCACGGGAAAATCATTCTGGTTACGGATGATGAGGATAGAGAAAACGAAGGCGATTTTATCTGCGCCGCTGAATTCGCCACAACCGAAAACGTAAATTTTATGGCAGTTCACGGCAAAGGCCTGATTTGTATGCCTATGAGCGGGGAGCTTTGTCAAAAGCTTCAATTTCCTCAAATGGTTAGCGATAACAATGATAATCATCAAACTGCGTTTACGGTATCAGTCGATCATGTTGATACTACTACCGGAATTTCGGCGGCGGAGCGGAGCATTACAGCTCTTAAATGTGTCGCTGATCATGTAAAGCCCGAGGATTTTAGGCGCCCGGGACATATGTTTCCTCTCCTTGCAAAGAAAAACGGCGTACTTGACAGAAACGGGCATACTGAAGCCACTGTCGATTTGATGCGGCTGGCTGGTTTAAAGGAATGCGGACTTTGCTGCGAGATTATGAGAGACGATGGGGCCATGATGCGTACTCCGGAGCTTATGGAGTTGGCGAATAAATGGGGACTTAAGATGATTACGATCGAAGCTCTGCAGGAGTATCGCAAAAGAAATGATAAGCTTGTAGAGCAGGTGACCTGCACAAATCTGCCTACAAAGTTTGGTAACTTCAAGGCTTATGGGTATATTAGTAAGCTCAATGGGGAACACCACATAGCTCTTGTAAAGGGCGATATGGGTATTGGAGAAAATGTCTTATGCCGTGTTCATTCAGAGTGCTTGACCGGGGACGCGTTTGGTTCCACGCGCTGTGATTGCGGGCTGCAGTTTGAAGCGGCCATGATGCAGATTGAAAAAGAGGGGAGAGGCGTTCTTCTCTATTTGCGTCAGGAGGGTCGTGGTATTGGTCTGATTAATAAGCTGCGTACCTATGAGCTTCAGGATAGAGGGATGGATACTCTGGAAGCAAATCTTGCTCTCGGCTTTCCCGGAGATATGCGAGAGTACTTTATCGGTGCACAGATTTTACGTGATCTTGGAGTCAAAGAAATACGTCTTCTTACAAATAATCCGGATAAAATTTACCAGCTCTCCGGGTTTGGAATGGAAATAACGGAACGTGTTCCAATTCAAATGGAGGCTACTGAGCATGATTTAGCTTACCTGAAAACAAAGCAGGAAAAAATGGGTCATATCTTAAATTATTAAATAAAAAGGAGATTATAATAATGAAAACTTTTGAAGGAAAGCTCGTATCCAAAGACATTCGAATCGGTATTGTTGCCGCAAGATTTAATGAATTTATTACAAGCAAGCTGATAGGTGGTGCTCTTGATGCATTGAAACGCCATGAGGTCAAAGAGGAGAATATTGACATTGCATGGGTTCCTGGAGCATTTGAAATCCCTCTCATTGCATCTAAAATGGCAAAGAGCGGGAAATATGATGCCGTCATCTGTCTTGGAGCAGTTATCAGAGGAAGCACTACGCACTACGATTATGTCTGCAGTGAAGTTGCCAAGGGTACGGCACATGTATCTCTAAACAATGACATTCCGGTAATGTTCGGTGTGCTGACAACAGAAAATATTGAGCAGGCTATTGAACGCGCAGGCTCCAAGGCCGGCAATAAGGGCTTCGATTGTGCAGTCGGTGCTATTGAAATGGTGAACTTGATTCGAGAGATAGAAGGCTGATATGGCTAATTTGATTTTTGACTATGACGGAACTCTGCACGAAAGCCTCTATATCTACGCTCCGTCTTTTCGCCTTGGTTACTCTGACCTTGTAAGGAGAGGATTAGCTGCCGATATAAAATTTTCGGATGACGGAATCAGCCAATGGCTGGGATTTTCCGTAAAAGATATGTGGGAAAGCTTTATGCCCGAGCTGCCACAACACGAAAGAGCTTTATGCGGCGGGATTATCGGAGATGAGATGATACGTTTAACATTATCAGGAAAAGCAAAGCTGTACCCGGGTGCGGAAACCGTGCTGCGGCAATTAAGAGACTCAGGGCATAATTTGATATTTCTCAGCAATTGCAAGCGTAGTTATATGCGGGTGCACCATGAATATTTTAAACTTGGGCAATATTTTTCGGATTTTTACTGCACGGAAGACTTTGATTTTAAACCAAAATGGCAGATTGCCGAATCTGTTCTGGCGAAAGTTTCAGGGCAGAGCATCGTTATAGGAGATCGCCTGCAGGATATTGAGATTGCATTACATAATCAGCTTCCTTCCATCGGTTGCGCATTTGGATACTGCAAGCAGAATGAATTGAAGAATGCAACTATCCAAGTTTTTTCGGCAGAGGATATTTTACCGGCAATTGAAAAATGCGTATAGTATTATTAGTAGAAGAAAAGAGCCTGTTTGCGGAATGACGCAAGCGGGCTCTTGAGCATAAACATAGATTTATTTCATAGGACAAATCAAAAAAATCAACAAAGAATATCTTAAAATCCCATTGAAAAAACCATAGGCGTTGTGCTATAATACAATATCACATAGTACTACAATATAGAATAAGGTACTGTAATATAGCACAAATTCAGCTTAACAAATATTGTTTTGCGGCAGAATGGATGGTTGGAAAGGGGAACAGCGTGTGGGTGTGTTTACGCGCGATATAAATTTGAAAATGAGTGCATTTAATTATTTGACTTCGGCGGAAATTGCTGAAACGACAATCCAAACCAGTGTGAAGAAAGTAAGACTTTCGACATCGCACATGCTTTTACTTGGATTCTTAGCCGGTGCATTTATTGCCTTTGCTGCGGAGGGCTCTAATATGGCAGCGTTCAACCTCTTTGCAAATGCAGAAACTTACGGCCTAGGCAAGGTTTTGGCAGGCGCAGTGTTTGGAACGGGGCTAATGCTTGTCGTTATCGCCGGAGGAGAACTCTTTACAGGAAACACGATGATCATAGCAGGCATATTGGATAAAAAGGTACGCATATCAGAGATGCTAAGGAACTGGCTTTTCGTATACATAGGTAATCTGCTTGGCTCCGTCTTTATAGCCTATCTAATGATGCAATCCGGTCTATTTGAAAGCGGAGACAATGTTCTGGGCGCGGTAACTATAAAAATTGCAGCGTACAAAGTGGGGTTATCCTTCGGACAGGCGTTTGTGCTCGGAATCATGTGTAATTGGCTCGTATGCTTGGCCGTTTGGATGGCATACGGGGCTAAGGATATTACCGGTAAGATACTTGCAATCTTTTTCCCAATCTGGCTGTTCATTACTTCGGGGTTTGAGCATTGTGTGGCAAATATGTATTACATACCCGCTGGCATCTTGGCAAAGAGCAATCCTGCATTTGTGGAAGCAGCCAAAACATTGGGCTTATCGTCTGATGCGCTGAGTGAGCTAAACTGGGGTACATTTTTCATAAATAACTTGCTTCCTGTCACACTGGGCAACACTATCGGCGGGGCTTTCTTTGTTGCTGCTGTCTATTGGTTTGTATATATCAAACCTAAAAAGCATAGCGATAGGAAGGAATCACATAACTCCGCTTATGATATTGAGGGCTTGAATTGAGCTAATGAAAACGCTGCATAAATATGCTATAATAAGATTGAATTAAGCACCATAATTATTGTATTGTTGACCGTGTATATCACTGGTTGCAATACGTCGATGGAAGGATAAATAAATATATGGAAAGCAAAGGCATCAAAACGATACAGTCGGTTGATAGAGCCGTGAGTATATTAAAATGCTTTGAGGGAAGAGAGGAAATTGGAGTTACTGAGATTGCCAAGATGCTTGGTTTACATAAGAGCACAGCTTTCGGTTTAATTTATACGCTGGAAGCGAATGGATTACTTGAAAAAGATGAAGAGACTGGCAAATATCGCTTAGGCATCGAATTGTTTAGTATAGGCAGCCAAGTAAACTTCAATTTAAGACGTATGGCCATACCGAGTTTAGAGCAACTCGTAAAGCTGTTTCAAGAAACTGTCAACCTAGTTATACGTGACGATGATTCCATCGTATATTTGGAAAAAGTGGAAAGCACACATTCAATGAGTATCAGTACGACGGTCGGAGGAAGATTGCCTCTTTATTGTACCGCGGCCGGGAAAGTGATTCTTGCAAATTTGCCACAAGCAGAGCAAACTGATCAGATTGAAAAAATTAATTTTGTAAGCTTCACGGAAAAAACAATAAACAGCAAAGCTTTGCTCGAGCAGTCTTTGCAGGAGATTGCGCAAAAGGGTTATGCGGAGGATTTGGAGGAATTACAGGTTGGATTGATATGTGTCAGCGCACCAATTTATAATCATCACGGTATCCCATTTGCTGCCGCCAGCGTATCAGGACCGACCTCACGCATGAGCGATGCATTACGCTCAAGGATTGGTGAAGCTATAATGGAAGTCACTGGAGAAATTTCCCGTAAAATGGGGTACAGACAAAAGTAAAAAACATTAAATTACCGGCTTTTAGCCGGTTTTTATTTTCTATAGATAAATTTTCAAAATATATTGAAAGATAAAAGACACTATGATATAATCAAATTGTACTATAATACAGCGTTATGTACTACAATGTAGAACGAAGTATAAACTATTTCTATTTTGCATAAGGTATATCACAGTTATTATTTATAAAAGAAGCTTTTCATTCCTTGGAAATCAAGGGATGTTGATTTTGAGAAAATATCCCAACGAAACGGAGGAACCTGTTATGTCTGAATTTGCAAAGAGAATGGAAGTCATGGAAGAAGCTGCGTTAGCGATAAAAAACGCTTTTAGCGCAGCCACAAATCCACAGACGATTTCTTTTACCTTAGGCTCCATCGCAAAGGAGTGTCTCCCGGTAGACAAGTTTAAAGAAATTGTCGACGATATTATGACAAAAGAAGGTAGAGGTTTTGAGCTTCTTTCTTACGGACCGGTTGCCGGCATCAAGGACTTAAGAGATGTCGTAGTTACTGAGCTGCTCGCACCAAAGGGCGTACAGGCGGAGGCCGACAATATTCTTATCCTTACCGGGGGTCTTGAAGCAATGAACCTCATGTGCCAATTGTACATAGAGCCAGGCGATGTAATTTTGGTCGAATCTCCTACGTTCTTTCACTCTGTGGAAATTTTCCGTATGTTTGAAGCTGAATGCATTCCGGTTGCGATGGACGAGAATGGTATGATTGTCGAAGAGCTGGAAGAGAAGATTAAAAAATATAATCCTAAGATGGTTTATGTTATCCCTACATTCCAGAATCCTACAGGTATAACGCTATCCCTTGAGAGAAGAAAGAAAATTGCAGAGCTCGGTAGCAAGTACAATGTAATAATTTTGGAAGATGATCCATACAGGGATATTCGTTACAGCGGCGAAGATTTATTGCCAATCAAGGCGTTTGACAAGACAGGCCACACTGTTATGGCAAACAGCTTTTCGAAGATATTTTCACCGGGCAGCAGAATCGGCTATATCTATGCGAACGATGAGATTATTGCTAAGATGACAGATGCAAAGTCGGCGACAAACTCTCACACATCTATGTTGCCACAGGCCGTTTGTGCTGAATTTTTCAAGCGCGGCTATTATCCGGCACAGCACAAATTGCTTTGCGATGTGCATAGGGGGAGAAGGGACGCTATGCTCGAAAGCATCGACAAGTACTTCCCAAAAGAAGCAAAGCGCACATCACCGGACGGCGGCCTGTTCACATGGGTCGAGTTGCCAGAATATATGAATGCTGAAGAACTTTTGAAAGAATCTCTAGCAAGCCCCGACATCAATGTTGCTTTTATCTCGGGGGAAGCATTCTTCTCGGAAGGCGGGAAGGGTAGTAACTGTATGCGTTTAAGCTTTGGTGCGAATACACCAGAACAGACAAAGACTGGTATTGAACGCTTGGGTAAGCTGATTAAATCTAAACTAAGGTAAAAATCAACTGTATAAAATGAATCTTACACTCCTTCAAAATTAAAGGATCAAGATTCCAAGATATTGTTATTATATTTAGGAGGAAACTGTTATGGCTAAGAAAAAAACAATTCTGAATTTTATGAAAATGAAGCAGAGCGGGGAAAAGGTTTCTTGGGTTACGGCTTATGATTTCCCTATGGCATCATTTGCAGAACAGGCGGGCATCGACATGATTTTGGTCGGTGATTCCTTGGGCATGGTCGTTCTGGGATATGATGGCACAGTCCCAGTCACTATGGATGACTGCATCTCGCATTCTCAGGCTGTCAGAAGAGGCGCGCCGAATACATTTATTATCGGTGACATGCCGTTCGGATCGTATCAAGTATCCGATGAAGAGGCTGTTAAGAATGCTTGCCGTTTCTTGAAAGAAGCAGACACCGATGCCATTAAGCTTGAAGGTGGCAGAAGAGTGTTAAGCAGAATCAAGGCAATCACTGATGCAGGGATTCTTGTCTTCGGACATATAGGGCTTACGCCGCAGAGTTCGGGGCAACTGGGTGGTTTCAAAGCTCAGGGCAGAGATGTAAACAGTGCAAGAGAATTAATTAAAGATGCAATAGCTATTCAGGAGGCGGGCGCAGGCGCTTTGCTGTTGGAAGCTGTACCACCAGAATTAACGGCATATATATCCAAAAAATTGACTATTCCTGTATACTCCATCGGTGCAGGACTGCCTTGCGATGGCCAGCTGATTATCTGCGGAGATATGATTGGATTGTTCCAAGCATTCACGCCTAAATTCGTTAAGAAGTATGCCAATGTAGCTGAAATTATTACAAAAGCATTTGAAGAATATGTCGCAGATGTGAAAGGGGAGAAGTTCCCTGAAGACAAGCATGTATACCATATTACCGACGCACCAGAAGCATTCGAGGCGCTTTTCAAAGAGTTCGAATAATTCTGCCATAGAAATATCTTCAACATATACCATATCTAGGCGAGGCCTCTTACTTTGTAAGAGGTTTTCGCTTTTTTGTGCTCTCGGGCACAGATGGGGAAATTGGAAACGGCTCTTTGCTTTATCTACATTCTGCAAATAGTTCAGAATATCCTTTTAAAAGGACGGTAATCAAATTTAGAGACTATCCTAAAGCCCTCTAGTTATTAAACAAATTTTTTCAAAAACTATTGACACTGACGTTACGTAATAGTGTACATTATAGTTGTAGTTCGAACACAAAATGTTTACCATAACGCCTATAACAGGCACTTTAAAGGAAACGGAGGAATTTTTGGATTGAAAATAAATGAAGTTGCAAAGCTTACAGGTGTTACAGTTCGCACTTTGCATTATTATGACGAAATCGGCTTATTAAAACCAAGTCAAATCACAGATGCCGGTTATCGCCTTTATGATGAAACTGCACTTGAAACCTTACAGCAAATCCTATTTTTCAGAGAATTAGATTTTCCCCTCTCTGACATAAAAAAAATCATGGCTAATCCACATTACAATAATGCAGAAGCCTTAACCAAACACAAGGAATTGCTTTTACAAAAGCGAAATCGATTGAACGATTTAATTGGCCTTGTAGATAAGACACTAAAAGGAGAAAGTGATATGAGCTTTAAACAATTTGATATGACTGAAATTGAAGCGAACAAGAAAAAATATGCAGCTGAGGTAAAGGAGCGCTGGGGTGAAACTGCAGCCTATGCTGAGAGTGAAGAAAAGACAAGTAAGTATGATGAAGCCCAGTGGAAGCTATTATCCAGCGAAGGTGAAATAATTTTAAGTGAGTTCAGTAAAAACCGCAAACTTGATCCGGTTAGTGAAGTAGCACAGGCATTGGTGAAAAGGTGGCAGGACTATATCACCTCTAACTTCTATCATTGCACAAAAGAAATTTTGCATTGCCTTGGCTTGATGTATGTTGGTGACGAGTGTTTTACTAAAAATATCGATGAAAATGGAGAAGGCACTGCCGCATTTATGGCTGCTGCGATTGAAATCTATTGCAAGAAATGATCGCACCTTAAAAATATACGGCATGCTCTCCAAAAATATAAAACATAATCAAGTGATTGTGGCATTTACAAGCGTAAGATATTATTATTCCTATTTTGCAAATGAACCTATTTCAATTAAGTTGCCCTCGGGGTCTGCAACATAACAAGTCCTCTGTCCCCATGGTTCTGTTGTAGGCTCTAAGATAGGCATCGCTCCTTTTGAAATAACTCTTTTGAATGCGTCATCTACCGCAGCGTAGTTTTCAACACTCATAGCAATTTCATAATGGCCATTTATATCATTTGCATAAGAAAAGTGCCTTTTTCCCATTTGTTTAAAATCACTTCTACGATAAAGTAAAAACAAAGTCCCATCTTTAATCAGGTAAACATTACTTGTATTTTCTTCCTCCTTGATTTCAAAACCAAGAACATCACGATAAAACCTCACCATAGTTGGCATATCTTTCACGAAAATGCCGAAACCATCTAATTTCATGAGTCTTTCTCTCCTTCTTTTCTTCTGACAGGAACTCGCAGTACTGTTTTCATCTTTGCATCTCTTACTTATATTATAAGAGCATAATATGACATCAGCAAGGCATATTTTAATATGTCCTGTTTGCCTTGCATCACTTGAAACTCTACCCATTTTGAATCGTTGAAGTAACTGATCGCCTATGATAAACAGTATGATAATACGAAAATATAGGGCATGAGGGAGAATAGATGATAAACATAGACGAATGGCTAAATAACTACAAGCAGCTTGTGTCAACCACCTTTGGAAGCCGTGTTTTGTTTATCGGCTTGCAGGGTAGTTTTGGCAGGGGTGAATCCACAGACAGCAGTGACATTGATGTGGCTCTGATTTTAGATATCGTAACTGTTAAGGATTTGAACATATATAAGACGCTCATCGCAAAGCTACCCCATCGGGAGAGACTCTGTGGCTTTGTTTCAGGCAAGGCTGAGCTTTCGGCATGGTGCAAGCACGATTTGTTCCAGTTTTACCATGACACTATCCCTATTTTAGGTAGTCTTGATGATATCCTCCCAGCAATTACCATCGAGGACGCAAGGCAGGCAGTACAGGTCGGTGCTTGCAATCTCTACCATGCTTGCAGTCACAACTATCTGCACGGAATGGACGTAGCCGTGCTGGCTTCTCTTTATAAATATGCGTTTTTTATTCTACAAGCAAAGCACTTTTGCGACTGTGGGCAGTATGCCAAAAGCCGCACCGCACTAGAGAAAGCCGTAACAGGAGATGATCTTTCCGTTTTGCAGCTGTCCAATGCGCCATCTCTGATTACAGCGGATAAATTTGAGTTGCATACCGCCCTGCTTCTTGCATGGGTGAGCGACTTGATTATCAAGGATAAGGAAGGCGACATGTGAAGTCTTTCCAAAACTCTACGGAGCGTTGATTGTTTTTTTGCTCCTCTTCGGTTATTCTTAAGGTATATATTACAGATGGGGAAAATGGCGCAGAGGGACTATCTCTACGGCTCATAGTGAAGCGAATTAGTGCCATGATTAGATGATCTATCACTTGCGTAAACATAATATTTAAAAGTCACGAGAATTAGAAAAGGAGTAATTTATGGATAAGGAAAAAAGAAAAGAACTAATGAATGCCTATAAAAACAGAGACGTTACGGGCGGTATTTATTGCGTTCAATGTAGCGGTAATCAGCGCAAGTGGATAAAGTCAACAGTGGATATGGAGAGTTCAAAAAGCAGATTTGTGTTTGCAGTTAAAATCAATAGTTCTCCCAGTCCGGAAATGCGCCGTGAGTGGATCGAATATGGAATAGAATCATTTTCCTTTGTTATTCTGGAAGAATTAAAAAAAGATGAAACTCAAACAGCACAGGAATTCGCGTCTGATATTAAAACTCTCTATGAAATATGGCTTGATAAGTACAATCAGGGAATTTTGGAATGAAAGGAAATCAATATGGAGCAGAAAATTAAGATCGAACAATTTCTTGATTGTGCAGGGAAAATAACTCAATTGCCCAGTAAACATAAAACAAAATTAGCGGTGCTTGAATACCTAGCTGAGAAATTCGAATTGGACTGTATGTATTCTGAACGACAGATTAATGAGATATGTGACCAGTGGCATACATTCCGGGATTTCTTCCTGCTAAGGCGGGAGCTTTTCGATAACCGTTTTTTGAGCCTTGAGTGAGATGATTCACGATATTGGCGTACATGGGAGAGCCCCTCAATTGATGAGAAATAAGGTGTTTCAATTTCACTGGCTTAACACAAAGGAAAACCCCGCACAGAACATGTTCATGTGCGGGGTTTTTG
>JAQWFH010000049.1 GCA_028704515.1 Eubacteriales bacterium | reverse complement strand
TATGCTTTCCTTGTTCCATTGAGTTCACCCCGATTGCTTTGGTTTCACAGCTTTAAGTTTAATCGGTTTTGTTCCTCAATGGAACCTTTTTTTATTCTTTTGGGCAATTCATTTTACAACTTACAAAAGCGAAATGACGTTTTAAAGTTAATGTTCCGATATAAATGTAGATGCGAAAAATACAGAGGCAAATCATATTCCCATTCTTTACTTTGAAAATAAAAAAAGGTATAATATTTTGATTGATGTAAAATTATAAAACAATACAAAGAGCAGATATATAAGGAAAGTGAAAATTTATGAGGAAGGTCTTTAGAATAACAGCAATATTTACAATGTTTACGATAGTCGCGCTATCCTTTTCTTCATGTGCGACCTTTGACGCATTCAAAGGTGAATTTTTCCCAGAAGAGCAAAATGTCAATGAAACAATAAAAATAGGTGTATTTCAACCTCTCACGGGTGAAAATAAGAGCGAAGGCGAGCTTGAGGTTAAGGGTATAGAGCTCGCACATGAGTTGTATCCGAAATGCCTTGGGAAGAATGTCGAGCTTGTATATACGGATAATAGATCCGACATCAATGCCGCAGATGAAGCGATTAAAGAATTGATAAATGAGAAGCCGTCAGTAATCCTTGGAAGCTACGGCAGTGCATATTCATTGGTAGCGTCTGAGCATATAAAAAAGGCTAAAATTCCTACGATATCGATTACAAATTCAAATCCGCTTGTGACTAGAGGAAACCCATACTATTTCAGAGTTTGGTTTGACGATGTTTATCAGGGCGCAATTCTAAGCAAATACGCCTTTGAGGTGCTAGGCGTAACGGAAGCAGCAGTAATGCGCAAAAAGAATGATGACTCTTCCATTCCTATAGGGCAGAGCTTTGAACAAAAATTTATTCAGATGACCGGGAATCAAAACGCCATTCCATACACGATAGAATACAAAGATGACCTTTCCAACGTTGAGGGAAAGTTAAAAACGCTTAAAAAAGCAGGAATAAAGACTGTATTCCTTTCTGCAGAACCAGCTAGCGCAGTGAAAATTTTAAAGATTGCAGAAAAAATGAAAGGGAATTTTACATTCCTCGGCACGGAAGCGTGGGAAAGCGACACCTTCATATCTGAGTCAGGAATAGCTGCACGGCAGGTTGCGATTTCTACTATATATGATGCGGATGCAGGAATAAATGAAATGTCGGGCAAGTTTTTGCAAGCATACAAGGACAAATACGGCAAAGATGCGGTTCCAGAGCCAGCTGTCGCTCTTGCTTTTGACGCATACATGATTGCGCTTGAGGCGATGAACAAGGCGGGAACAAGTACGGACGGAACGGCAATAATGGAGAGCCTTCAAGATATTTCCAAATTCGAGGGCGCATCCGGAAACATAACATTTGACTCTAACGGGGATGCTATGAAAACTGTGATAATAAAAGGCGTTAAGGATAGAGAGTTTACCAATGTTTACACCATGGAACCAAATGTGGTATAATATGCCCATAAACACATTAGTTGTTTTACAATATGTTTATGGTATAATGCGAATATAATTTTGAAAGGAGCATCTATAGAATGGAAGCTAAAGTAAAAGAAGCACTTGAACAAGTAAGACCTTTTTTGCAGAGGGACGGCGGAGATGTTGAACTCATTGAGATTACGCCCGACAACATAGTAAAGGTTGCCCTTAAAGGACATTGCTCGGGTTGCCCGGGAGCAAGAATGACTATAAAAGGTGTAGTTGAAACCGTAGTAAAGGAAGCAGTCCCTGAAATCGTGGCAGTGGAAGCAGTATAAGCAGGCAGATATAAAAAAATGAAAAATAACAAAGTAATTGTAACTATAGTTGCTGTAATTGTTGTAGTAGTGGGAGCGCTCGTAGTGTTCCCACTATTTTACGATAAAGATGATAATGACAAACAAACGGCAATGCCAAAGAGTGACGTAGTTGATTTGCAGATTTTATGCGTAGGTGATGTTATGGCGCATAGGGCTCAACTTAATGCTCAACTGCAAAGTGATGGAACATACAGCTTTTATAATAATTTTAAATATGTAAAAGAATATATAACGGCGGCTGATGTGGCGCTGTGCAATGTGGAAACGACATTTGGAGGAGCTCCTTATATCGGATATCCGAATTTTAGTTCACCGGATGAGCTGGCTACCGCGCTTGCTGATGCGGGCTTTGACATTGCAATAACCGCAAACAATCATATGTTGGATCGCGGTAGGACGGGTCTTTTTAGAACAATAGATGTTCTCCGAGGTAACGGATTTAAGATTACAGGTAGTGTAGAGGATTCTGCGGAGCCGAGATATGCGATGTATGAAACAGGAGACGGCGTAAAGCTCGCTGCAATAGCATACACATATCAGACACCGAGCGATGCCGGTGCCGTTGCGATAAATGGCAGTGTTGTTTCCGGAGAATCGGCGGCACTTATAAATTCCTTCAGCTATAATGATATAGACGACACCCTTTCGAAGATAGATGATGCTATATCGGAAGCACGCGCTGAGGGCGCTGATATAATTATAATATATTACCATTGGGGAGAGGAATATCAGAACAATGCAAATCTATGGCAGCGCGAAATTGCCCAAAAGACAGCGGAGATGGACGTTGATATGATATTCGGATCGCATCCTCATAACCTGCAGGAAACGGAAATAATTACAACAGAAACAGGTAAGCAGGTGCCCGTATTCTACAGCATGGGGAATTTTATTTCGAATCAGAGAGCGGAGACCTTGGGTGCAGATAAGAGGAAAACCGAGACGGGATGTATGGCCAGGGTTTTTCTTAAATATGATAAGCAGGCCAAGATCGTTACCGATATTTCCATGGATGCAATCCCGACATGGGTAAATCGATACGGAGGCTCAGGAAAATATACGTATGCGATAGTACCTTTGGATCAAAATATTGAATCGAACGAATCTCTTGCTACTTCGGGAAATCTTCACAGAGCAAGGGCCGCTTGGGAGGAAGCAAATGGATTACTTGGAATTTATTAAACAATACAAAGATGAATTTATTGAAACCTTGCAATCATTGATTTCAATAAGAAGCGTGGCTGAAAAACCTCAGGATAGTGAAAAGGAAGGCCTTATGCCTTTTGGCAAGGGAGTTCACGATGCTTTCAAATATATGCTAGGCAAAGCCGCCGCAGATGGATTTTTAATAAAAAATGTCGATAATTACGGCGGACATATACAATTCGGAGAAGGCGAAAAAATAATGGGCGTTTTAGGGCATCTTGATGTGGTGCCTGAAGGCGAAGGATGGGCTTTTCCACCGTATGAAGGCGTTGTCATCGAAGGAAAGATGTATGGCAGAGGTACTGCCGATGACAAGGGGCCAATAGTTGCGGCATATTATGCGATGAAGGCACTTAAGGATTCAGGCTTTAAGCCGGCAGCTAGGGTGCGCCTCATACTGGGACTCGATGAAGAGACAAATTGGCACGGGATGAGATATTATCTTGACAAAGAAGAGGCACCTGATTTTGGATTTACGCCGGATGCGGAATTCCCCGCAATAAATGGCGAAAAAGGTATTATTACATTTCAGCTTGCAAAAAAGCTTGGAAAGAGCGAGCCGGGCGGCTTAGAGATAAGAAGCCTAGATGGCGGAAATGCGTCGAATATGGTTGCAGATTGGGCGCGTGCAGTCTTGAGAAGCGACGAATCCAAAATATACGACAGCATAAGGGACGCTGCGACAAAATACAGAGAAGAAAACATAAATGAAAGTGCTGCCGCGTTGAAGGTAAAGGGAATCGGAAAGAGCCTTGAAATTACGACAAAGGGACTATCCGCCCACGGAGCAACTCCCGAAAAGGGAATAAATGCAATCGCAATAATGATGGATTTTTTGGGCCGGTTAAATTTTGCAAACGATGACATTAACGAATTTATCGATTTTTACAATAAACACATAGGCTTTGAGACTACAGGTAAGAGCCTAGGCTGCGGATTTTCCGATAAGCCATCCGCTAACCTTTCTCTCAATGTCGGGAAGATAAGCGCCGACAAGGACGCATCTTCATTGACGTTAAATGTAAGATACCCGGTTACATTTGAATCTGAGAAGGTGTACGATGCGATAGCCGAGACGACGGCGCCGTATGATATCGGAATAGTGAAAGAGAAATACCAGGCGCCTATATATATACCCGAGGATGATGTCCTTATCAAGACCTTACAGGAGGTATACTGCGACAGGACGGGAGATACAAGCAGTAACCCCATTGTAATAGGAGGCGGCACGTATGCGAGAGCGTGTAAGGGAATTGTCGCATATGGGGCAATATTCCCGGGCGAACCGGAGGTTGCGCACCAGACGAATGAATATATTGAGATAGACAAAATGCTTGAAGCGGCGGCAATATATGCTGAGGCTATATACCGCTTGACAAAGGACGATCACGAGAATATAATGTGAGCGTAATTATACGATCTGTTTCAGGGCGAGGTGAGATTCCTCACTGGCGGTAAAGGGCGTTGAGCCACGAGTCCGAGGGTTGTGCGCATTGCGCAAGCAGAATGGGTTTGATTCCCATACCAACGGTACAGTCCGGATAAAGAGAAACGAATGCGTAGATATGTAGCGCTGTTGTTTCGCCTTGAGTTTTTCTCAAGGCGATTTTTATTTCAAAGCAATTGCAACAAGAAATTCTGCGTATACCCGGCAGATTCCTTCATAATTAAGGAAGAGAGGAATCAAAAAATGAATGAACTAAATACTAATGCACGAAAAAAAACGCTTAACACTCAAGCACATACAAAGAAGCTGGCAAAGATGGGAATGCTCACAGCACTTGCAATCGTACTTGTCGCCATGATAAGAATCCCGTTTCCACTGCTGCCTTTCCTCGAGTACGATCCTGCGGACATCTCCATTATAATTGGTACCTTTGCATATGGGCCGCTTGCAGGTTTGGCTATAACTGTTGTAGTTTCAGTTATTCAGGGCACGATGTTCTCCACGACAGGGCCTTACGGCATACTTATGCATATTATTGCAACAGGCGCGTTTGTAATCGTTGCGGGCTTGATTTATCGTAAACATAAGACGAAAAAGGGTGCGGCTGTGGCACTTGTGGCAGGTACACTAACTATGGTGGCAGTAATGATGCCGGCGAACTATTTTATCACCGCACTTTACTTTCAGATGCCGCAGTCGGCCATTGTTCCGATGCTACCCGGAATTGCGCTTTTTAACTTTCTCAAGGCCGGGATAAACTCTATTATTACATTTATTTTATATAAGAGAATATCGGGATTTTTGCATAAATAACGTTTTTATGATAAAATACAATGATTGTGGAGGAAGGCATGAAAGAATTTATAATAAAAAATGAAGAAGAAACACGCGCCTTCGGACACGATTTGGCAAAGTCTCTGAAAAAAGGAAGCGTCATAGCGATGATCGGCGACCTGGGTGCAGGAAAGACCACGCTTACAAAATATATTGCGGAGGGGCTTGGAATCAGTCAAACCATTACAAGTCCTACATTTACGATAGTACAGGAATATAAGGACGGCAGACTTCCACTTTATCATTTTGATGTTTATCGCGTTAACGATCCTGACGAGCTTTTCGAAATAGGATGCGAGGAATATTTTTATGGGGACGGAGTTGTGATAGTCGAGTGGGCGGATTTGATATATGATATGCTTCCCGAGCATTCAGTTGTTTTGAAGATTGAATACGGGGACGATGAAAGTTCCAGGACATATCGAATTTGCGAGAAAGAAGAACTAGCATGTACATTTTAGCAATAGAGACGACGGGAGCCAAGTGCTCTGTCGCAATTACAGATGAAAATGGAAAAATTACGGAGCTCGAGAATTACGGGAAATTTGCGCATCTACAAAGCTTAGTCCCTATGATATCGGAATTGCTGGAAAGCTCTGAATTAAGAACAGAGGATATTACCGCAATTGCCGTTTCTCAGGGTCCGGGGTCATTTACCGGTATCAGAATAGGCGTGACAACAGCAAGGGCTTTGGCTCAGGCCCTGGACATTCCGGTGGTAGCTGTTCCGACCCTGAAAAGCTTTGTTTACCATAGCGACGAAGGCAAGGGAGTTGTATGCCCGGTATTTGATGCGCGAAGGAACCAAGTTTACGGAGCGGCATATATATATGATGAGAAAGGTGTAGCTATAGAGATTGTAAAGGGCGGCGCGTATACGCTTGATGATTATATGAGCCTTCTTATCGATGCAGTTGAGCGGTTTGAGTATAAAACGCTTTTCTTTTGTGGCGACGGAGCTAACGCATATAGCGAAGCCATTGAAAGCGCAGCGGCAAGTGCAGGTCTCGAAGCTAAAATAAGCGATGTGATCCAACAGGCCTCGTTTGTAGCCTGTCTCGGGCTTGAACTATACAAGCAAGGGCAAGCGGTTCCGTATGGTTTGATTCAACCGGATTATATGAGAGAATCGGAGGCTCAAAGAAATTTAAATCTAAAAATAAAGGCGGAGTCCGAATGTGAAGGAAATTAACATTAGATTTGCCGTGCCCGGCGATGCGGAGGAAATTGCAGAGATAGACGCTATTTGTTTTGCCCTTCCTTGGAGCAGTAATGCCTTACAGGAAGATATAGCAGAAAATGAAAAGGCTGTATATATTGTCGCGGAGCAGGAGGATAAAATCCTCGGATATGCAGGAATGTGGATTATTTTTGATGAGGCACATATCACAAATGTTGCTGTTAGGCCGGAATTCAGGAGGCTTGGGTTAGGACGGATTATAGTCGTAACACTGCTGAGTGAGGCCGTCAAACACGGAACTGTATGTCAAACGCTAGAGGTTCGGGTATCAAACATTGCGGCGATTAATTTATACGAGAGCTTAGGCTTCAAAGGTGTTGGTGTAAGAAAGGGATACTATTCGGATAACAATGAAGATGCGCTAATCATGTGGCGCTCGAATGAATAAAACAAAAAAATATCTCCCATAATACTTGTAGCGTTATAGCAAAGTGAAAAGGGAGGTATTGATGTGAACAAGGACAGAAATGATAGGGACTATGAATATGAATTCGGTGAAGATATGACCTATGTTGCAAGCCATTGCAGTCGATTCACGAGAAGGAACGATGTGAATGCCTTCAATATGACAAACTATCAGTCCTGTGAAAATTGCAGGCATATGACGGCCGACAACACCTGTGTTTTAGGGAAAGGAGGCCATATACAAAGGTATCAATAATGAAAAACGGAAAATTCTTAACATTGGCGTTCGAATCGAGCTGTGACGAAACGGCGGTTGCTGTAGTTGCAGACGGCAGAGAGGTTCTGTCAAACGTCATATCATCTCAAATAGAAATACACAAGGCATTCGGTGGAGTCGTCCCCGAAATCGCATCGAGACATCACCTTATGAATGTAAATGCGGTGACTGAGCAGGCGATAGAGGATGCGGGAGTCAATTGGGATGAAATCGATTTAATAGGAGTTACGAAGGGCCCGGGTCTTGTCGGTGCCCTTCTTATAGGTGTTGCCACGGCGAAGGCGTTTGCATTTGCGAAGCGAAAACCGCTTGTGGGAGTTCATCACATTCAGGGCCATATAGGTGCAAATTATATCGCACACCCCGAGCTAAAACCTCCATTCACTGCATTAATTGTATCCGGAGGGCATACGAGCATAGCCGAGGTTACATATTACACCGATTGTAAGATTATAGGGTCTACGAGAGATGATGCTGCCGGCGAAGCCTATGATAAGGTTGCCAGAGTTCTGGGGCTTGGTTATCCCGGAGGGCCGAAAATAGACAAAATAGCCAAGGAAGGCGATCCAAACGCTATAAAGTTTAAGCGTGTTTACCTCGAAAAGGATAGCCTCGATTTTTCGTTCAGCGGAATTAAGACGGCTGTCTTAAATTATGTAAATTCAGAAAAGCAGGCCGGACGAGAAATTAATGTTCCGGATGTTGCGGCATCTTTTCAGCAGGCAATTTTGGAGGTTATTGTTAATAAAGCGATTTTTGCCACTAAAAAAAGAGGAGATGAAAAGCTGGTGCTTGCGGGCGGTGTTGCGGCTAACAGCAGGCTGAGGGCTATGCTTTCGGAAGCATGTCAAAGCAACAATATCAGGCTTTATTTTCCTCCGATAGAGCTTTGCACAGACAATGCGGCGATGATTTCGAGTGCTGCATACTATTTATACAAGCAGGGAAAAAGAGATGATTTAACATTAGATGCATACCCAAGCCTCCCGCTTTAAAGGAGGCTCTTGTTTTGTATTAGAGGGTAAATTATTGCAGTCGGTGGAAGGAGGCGAAATGATTGTATTAAGTGCGGCGAATATTACAAAAGAATATGGAACGGATATAATTATCAAAGACATCTCATTTCACCTTAACGAAGGTGACAGAGTAGGGCTCATAGGAAAAAATGGAGAGGGAAAGACAACTCTTATGAATATCTTGGCCGGAGAGCTTACCCCGTCTTCGGGAGATATATTTATATCTCGAGATAAGACCATAGGATACCTTAAGCAGGCTGGAAATTTCAACTCCGAAAACACAATTATAGAGGAAGCGGAGCGAATATTTGAGAATGTTCGCAAGCTTGAAGAAGACATGACGGTGCTATCTGAGCGAATCGCACAAATGTCAAAGCAAGGACGCAATGTAAGCTCCCTTCTTGCGGAATATGACAAAATGACTGTCCGTTTTGAGCAGATGGGAGGGTACACATATAAGAGCGAAATAATCGGTATACTTGGCAGCATGGCGTTTTCGGAAAACATATATGGCAAGAAGATATCCACGCTTTCGGGAGGGGAAAGAACGAGGCTCGCTCTCGCATGCTTGCTGCTAAAAAAGCCGGACATACTGTTTCTCGATGAACCGACGAACCATCTTGACTTGGGGACGCTTAAGTGGCTTGAGCAGTTTCTTAAGAGCTACAGAGGGACAATCCTAATCGTATCTCACGACAGATATTTCCTGGACAGAACAGTTACGCGAATATTTGAGATAGAAAATCACAAATTATATACATATGAAGGAAATTATAGCTCATTTGCGGTCAAGAAGAAACAGCGTGAAGAGGCAGAAATCAGGAAATATGAAAAACAGCAGACTGAAATCGCACGCCAGGAAGAGATAATAAGACGTTTCAAACAGCATGGGACTGAGCTTTTGGCGAAAAGGGCGTCATCGAGGGAAAAGCTCCTGGAGCATATGGAAATTGTAGAAAGACCCGAAATTTCACGTGCTAAAATAAAAATAAACTTAAAGGAAAATTTCAAGAGCGGAAACGATGTTTTGCTTGGAGAAGGGCTGACTAAAAGTTTTGGCAGCGAAAGAACCGGAGGTAAGCGTACCCTTTTTTCAAATGTAAGCTTTGATATAAAGAGAGGAGAGCGTATATGCTTTGTCGGAGCAAACGGTGTTGGAAAGACAACATTGCTGCGCATCATGCTCGGAGAGCTTGAGCAGAATGACGGATATTTAAAAAGAGGGCATAACATTGAATTCGGGTATTATGATCAGGGACAAATGCGCCTTAACGATAGCAGTACCGTGCTCGAAGAATTGAAGGATGCGTATAGGCTTTACACAGATACGGAAATGAGAAACATCCTTGCAAGATTTCTTTTTAGGGGTGACGATATATTTGTTCAGGTTGGATCGCTTTCCGGCGGTGAGCGTGCGAGGCTTGCTCTTCTCAAGCTAATGCTCTCCGGAGCAAATGTGCTCGCACTGGATGAGCCCACAAATCATTTGGATATTTCTTCAAAAGAGGTATTTGAAGACGCTTTATTGCAATTTTCGGGAACAATAATCATCGTATCCCATGACAGGTATTTGCTTAACAAGATACCCACAAGGATACTTGAGCTGACGGAAGAGGGTATAACCGAATATTTAGGAACCTACGATTATTACGTAGAAAAGAAACAGTCGATAGAATCAGGGAAAAAATATTTGGAGGAAATAAAAAATCTCACAAATACGTCGCAGCTGGGGGAGCAAAAGTACGCGGCTTCCTCGGAAGAAGAGAGGCGATTAAAGAAAGAAAGGGATGCGAAGGAGCGCAGAAAAGCTAGGATACTCAAAGAACTGGAAGATGAAATAGAAAACCTGGAGAATAAAATTGAAAACCTCGAAGCGGAATTATGCCTGCCGGAGAATATGACGGATTACGAAAAATTAACTAGAATCGGTGAGGAGCTTGAGGAGTGCAAAAGTATGCTGAATAGAAAAATCGAAGAATGGGGAAGCAATGCGGAATAAATAATATTGACACAAAATAAAAAGATTGTGTTGCATATATATTGGCGCATATATATAATAAAAAAAGCATTAATGAAAATACGATAGTTATGGAGGATTAAAATATGGTTTTTGAAAGAATTAAAGAATTAATAGCGGAACAACTCAACGTAAGTGTGGATTCGGTTACTTTAGAAACACATCTCATGAAGGATCTCGAAGCTGATTCGCTTGATGCTGTTGAAATTATTATGGCAATTGAAGATGAATACGAAATCGAAATCCCGGATGAGGATGCCGAGAAATTCCAAAGCATAGGAGATATCGTTAAATTTGTAGAAGAAAAATTAAATTAAGAAGGTCAAGAGAATGAAGGAGAAACCTATAATTTCAAACGCCGTTATTAGGAGACTTCCTCGATATCGGAGATATTTAAAGGAATTAAAAAAGAGCACCGATAAAGTGTCATCAAAAGAGCTTTCGGAACTCACGGGCTATACTGCCTCCCAGATACGTCAGGATTTGAACAATTTTGGTGATTTCGGGCAGCAGGGTTACGGGTACAATGTCGATGTGCTTTTTGAAGGAATAAACGCTATTTTAGGTTTAGGGAAATCATATAATATGGTTATGGCCGGCGGCGGAAACCTAGGAAAAGCAATAGCAAATCATAATTATTATTATAAGACCGGATTTATTGTGACTGCAATTTTTGACAAGAACCCTGAACTCATAGGTAAAAAAATAAGGGATATAGAGATTTACGATTATCTCGATATGAAGGATTATATAGAGGAAAACGGTATAGATATAGGGGTAATCTGCACGACAAAGGATTCGGCGCAGGAGGTTGCGGATATCTTTTGCAGTGCCGGAGTGAGAGGCATATGGAATTTTGCCCCTGTCGATTTGCAAATTCCGGACAATGTATGCATTGAAAATGTACATCTTAGTGATGCCCTTTACTCGCTCGCATATTATATGAATAATACAAAAAGTGAATAGAAAAATAAATAACCGTTTCTTGAAAAAGAAACGGTTATTACATACAGTTTTTTAAGTAATAGATTATTCTGCTTGCGGAGCGTCAACAGGGCAAACGCCTGCACATGCGCCACAGTCGATGCATGTGTCTGCATCAATTACATAGATAGCATCTCCTTCTGAAATAGCATCTACAGGGCATTCAGGAGCGCAAGCACCGCAGCTGATGCAAGCATCTGTAATTTTGTAAGCCATTATGAAATCCTCCTTCAAAATTAATCGATATGTCTTAGTTATCAAACACCTACATTATAGCAGAACAGGTTGGAGAAGTAAAGATGAAAATTTACGCGTTGGTCGGTAAAAGCGGTACGGGAAAAAGCTACAGTGCGATAAATTTATGCCGCAAAAAGGACATAGAAGCCATAATTGATGATGGCCTTTTTATAGCGGAAAATCGCATTCTTGCGGGAATTTCTGCAAAGCGTCAGGCGACGACTATAGGCGCCATAAAGACAGCTTTATTTACAGACCCTCAGCATTGCACTTCTGTATATTATAAAATAAGAGAGGTAAATCCAGAAAGCATTCTCATCATAGGAACCTCTCTTAATATGGTGGAAAAAATACGACAAAGACTTGAGCTTCCTGCATTTGAGGAGATCATTAACATAGAAGATATTACTACTAATGATGAACGAGAGGTTGCGAAAAAACAACGCCAGCAAATGGGCAAGCATGTAATTCCGGTTCCAACATTCCAGATCAAAAAGGAATTTTCGGGATATTTCGTAGACCCATTGCGCATATTCAAAGGATTCGGAGGCAGGGCCGCCGCCGTGGAAAAGTCGGTAGTGCGACCAACATATAGCTACCTTGGAGGCTTCAGCATATCGGACAAGGTCATAATTGATTTAGTTTCTTATATCGTTCGCAAGGGTGACAGCGTAGCTGAGGTGATAAAATCCGGCGTGGAAAACTTCGGCGGAGGAATCAAGATAAACTTATCAGTAATAATGATATACAAGCCTTCTGTAGTGAGCGAGGCATCAAGGCTTCAGAGTGAGATTGCCGATGCGGTTGAAGAGATGACATCATTTAATGTTGAAGCGATAAACATAGAAATAAGAGGCTTGAGAAAGGCGGCTTGGCGGAGTGAAGGTTAGTAAATATATAAAGGATTTTAATCCTGACAGGACATTTGATTGTGGGCAGTGTTTCCGATGGGATAAAGAAAACGACGGGAGCTACACAGGAATTGCTTTCGGAAAACCCGTCAATATTTCATTTAATGAAGACGAGCCTTTTAAAGGAATAATCACTATAGAAAATGCGTCAGAAGAGAATTTTGAGGATATATGGCACAATTATTTGGATCTCGGAAGGGATTACGGGGAAATAAACAGAGAACTTTCGCAAAAGGATGCCATAATGTCTGATGTGATAAAATACAGCGAGGGAATAAGAATTCTAAAGCAGGATGAATGGGAAACGCTTATTTCTTTTATTATATCGCAAAACAGCAATATACCCAGGATAAAGAAATCCATAGAAGCTCTTGCTGCAAATTTTGGAGGGATAGCGGGAGAATACAGAGGAAGAGTTTTCCATAACCTTCCGACCCCCGAGGTATTAGCATCATTGACTGTGGAAGAGCTTGAGCCTGCCAGGCTTGGATATCGTGCGAAATATTTGATTGAAACAGCCAAGGCGGTATCAGAGGACAAAAATGAAAAGTTATTAAAAAACCGTGATATGATGTTAGAGGAAGCATATGATTATCTTATCGGTCTTTGCGGAGTAGGACCTAAGGTTGCTAATTGTATCCTTCTTTTTTCTATGGGGAAAATAGAAAGCTTTCCTATCGATGTATGGATTCGCAGGGTAATGAGCAAGCTCTATGGATTTGAAGAAAAGGATATGAAGGGCATGAAAGCCTTTGCCGAGGAGACGTTCGGCCAATACGGAGGTATAGCCCAGCAATATCTTTTTTACTATATGCGTTGGCATGGAGGAAAAATTTTTGTAAGTTGTAAAATGAATTGCCCAAAAGAATAAAAAAAGGTTCCATCGAGGAACAAAACCGATTAAACTTAAAGCTGCGAAACCAAAGCAATCGGGGTGAACTCAATGGAACAAGGAAAGCATACCACAAAAGCACGGAAATGGAAACAATTAAGTGAAAGAGAGCGATATGAAATTGAAGCACTCACGAGGGCGGGGCATTCAC
>JAQWFH010000010.1 GCA_028704515.1 Eubacteriales bacterium | reverse complement strand
TGAGGAGGCTCACTGTCAAGCGGACCGTGGGATAAATGCTTCTAGTCCCTTCTTTTTTGTTCCTATCTTCGTTATTCAGCTCTCAAGGTGCTTGCTATGTTTTTTCATAGGTTAGTAGACACTATCTCCAACGAAATCCTTCATACAACGCCTATAGGCGGCTATCGGGTCTGCAGCGGCAGTTATCGGGCGCCCGACTACAATATAATCTGAGCCCAGCTCTCTCGCACGGGCAGGTGTTGTAATTCTTGATTGATCCCCCCGCTCGCTATCTTCAAAGCGAACTCCCGGCGTAATGGTTAAAAATTCATGTCCGCATGCCGCATGCACTATATTCGATTCTAAGGGAGAGCAAACTATTCCGTCAAGACCGCAGCTTTTGGCGTTTTGCGCATAGCTTATTACAACTTCTTCAAGGGGCCTTTCTATAAGCAGCTCCTTCTTCATCGTATCCTCATCAGTAGAGGTAAGCTGAGTAACGGCTATCAGAACAGGTCTGCTGCCATCGTCCGCCGTAAGCCCTTCGACAGCTGCCTTCATCATACCGGAGCCGCCCGCCGCATGTAAATTGCACATATCTATATCTAGCCTTGAAAGAGCTTTCATCGCTTTTTTAACTGTATTCGGTATATCATGCAGCTTTAAATCGAGAAATATTTTGTGATTCCTCTTTTTAATTTCTCTTATTATCTCCGGTCCCTCTGCATAGTACAGCTCCATACCGACTTTAACGAAAAGACTTTCTCCTGTAAATTTATCCAAAAATGTCAGCGCCTCTTCCTTGCCGGAAAAATCGCAAGCTATTATTACGTCCTTTGGCATTAATGCGCACCTCCTACTATTTCCGAAATGTCCTTGATTCCCCATTTATTCATTTCATCGGGAAGGCTCTCTATTATTTCTTTGCAAGCAAATGGATTAATAAGGTTTTCTGCTCCGATCTGGACTGCGCATGCTCCTGCGAGCATCATTTCAATAACATCCCTTGCGGAAGAAATACCGCCCATTCCAACAATCGGAATTTTGACAGCTTTCTTAACCTGATATACCATTCTTAGTGCAACCGGAAATATAGCTCTACCTGAGAAGCCTCCCATCTTATTTGCAATAACAGGTTTTTTAGTTCTTAAATCTATTCTCATCCCGAGCAATGTATTTATAAGGCTTATGCCATCAGCGCCGGCAGCTTCGCAAGCCGATGCAATAGAGGCTATATTCGTCACGTTAGGCGAAAGCTTTATGATGACAGGTTTTGTTGTAGCCTTCTTTACCGCCTTTGTCACAGATGCAGCCGCCTCCTCAGAGGTGCCAAAGTCCATCCCGCCTTTTGTTACATTTGGGCATGATATATTGACCTCTATCCATCCGATTTGCGGCTCCTTATCAAGCGCAGCGCAAACATAGGCATATTCCTCAAGAGAAAAGCCGCTGACATTGGCCATTACCGGCTTATGAAAGCACGACTTCAGCTTAGGCAGCTCTTCCTTTATTACAGCATCAATTCCGGGATTTTGAAGCCCTATCGAATTTATCATGCCTGCCGTGCATTCGGCGATTCTAGGAGTGGGATTCCCAAATCTCTCTTGCTTTGTTGTTCCTTTAAAGGAAAATGTCCCGAGTATATTTATGTCGTAAATCTCCGCAAATTCATAACCAAACCCAAATGTGCCGCTTGCCGGTATTACAGGGTTGTCTATCTCTATTCCGCACAAATTCACTTTGGTATTTACCATATAATATCACCGCTTTCTAAAATAGGGCCTTCCTTACATATTCTTTTACTTCCCGTCTTTGTCTTGCAGGAGCATCCCATGCATGCACCAAAGCCGCAACCCATGCGCTCTTCAAAGCTGTACTGTCCATCCGTTACGACAGCCTTTGATACAGCCCTCATCATAGGCTCGGGACCACATGTATAAAAGTAGTCGTAATCGATATTCGCTATCACATCTGTAGCAAAACCCTTGACTCCTCCGCTGCCGTCTACCGTAGTTATTATGACATTTGGCGTGAGGCTTTTAAATTGCTCCTCGTAAAATATTTCGCTTTTATCATTAAACCCAAGAACAACTGTAGGTTTAGTACCGCCATCACATAGCTGTTTGCAAAGCATGAAAAGCGGAGCACAGCCTATCCCACCTCCGATAAGAAGGGGGGACTTTGACCCCTTGCCTAGGTCAAAGCCATTGCCGAGTCCTGTAAGCAAATCAAGCTTTTCTCCCTCTTTCATCGCAGCAAGAGCCTCTGTTCCTTCTCCTATTACTTTTATAAGCAAGGTGAGACTGTCAGCACTGTAATCAGCTACGGAAATAGGTCTTCTCAAAAATAAGCCGTCGAGCTTTATGTTCACAAATTGCCCTGGAGAAACGATTGAGGAGACATCTCCGCTAAGAACTATTTCATATACATTACTTGCTATTAATTTATTGCTTTCTACCGTATATATCGATTGCTTCAATTCAGTTCCTCCTATGAATCTATCGTTGATACACATAGCGTTACATCCTCAAGAACATCGAGAAGTACCCTGACAGTATCAAGTGAGGTGAATATATTGACATTGTTTTCAACGGCACATTCCCTTATATAATTCCCATCGGAGCGTGTTCCCGCCGAATTCTCATATCTTGTATTTAAAACATAGCTCACATGGCCTTGCCTTATGGAAGCAAGAATCTCGTCGCTTCCTTCTGATATTTTTTTCTTTACCCGAGTCCTTATTCCGTTTTCCTTCAGGAATGCCGCGGTTCCCTGGGTTGCTTCTATATTAAATCCAAGGTTGTAAAATCTCTTTATCAAAGGCAACGCTTCTTCTTTATCTCTATCTGCAATGGTTGCAAAGACAGTGCCGTAATTCATCATCTGCATTCCCGATGCTTGTAATGCTTTGTATAATGCCCTGTTTAGTTTATCATCATAGCCTATCGCCTCTCCCGTCGATTTCATTTCAGGCGAAAGATATGCATCCAGTCCACTTAGCTTGGAGAATGAAAATGCCGGTGCCTTTACATACCAACGCTTCTTTTCTTCGGGGTATGAAACGGTTATACCCTGCTGTTTTAAGCTTTTGCCAAGTATCGCCCTTGTGCTTATATCCGCAAGGCTATAGCCCGTCACCTTTGATAAGAAAGGCACTGTTCTCGAGGAACGCGGATTTACTTCAATGATGAAAACATCTTCATTGGTATCTACGATAAATTGTATATTGAACAATCCTATTATACCTATTCCAAGGCCCAGTTTTGCGGTATAATCTACAATCTTATCCTTTACATTTTGCGATATACTGAAAGGAGGATAGACGCTTATGCTGTCTCCCGAATGTATACCTGTACGCTCAATGAGCTCCATTATCCCAGGAATGAAAACATCTTTTCCGTCACATACGGCGTCGACTTCAACCTCTTTACCTTTTATATATTTATCGACAAGTACAGGCTTGTCCTCGTCAACTTCTACTGCATTTTTGAGGTAATGGCACAGCATCTCCTCATTTGCGACAATCTGCATGGCGCGTCCCCCAAGGACAAAGCTTGGGCGTACCAATACGGGATATCCTATCTCTTTCGCCGTCTTGATGCCATCCTCTATATTCGTGACCGCTCTGCCTTTAGGCTGAGGTATGTTCAGGTCATGAAGGAGCTTTTCGAACACATCTCTGTTCTCTGCTTTTTGTATCGCGTCCATATCCGTGCCTATAATATTGACACCCCTCTTTGTTAAAGGTGCGGCGAGGTTGATAGCTGTCTGCCCTCCGAAGGAGGTTATTACTCCATATGGCTGTTCAAGCTCGATTATATTCATTACATCCTCTACTGTAAGAGGCTCAAAATAGAGTTTGTCACTTGTCGTATAATCCGTCGAAACAGTTTCCGGATTATTGTTAATTATTATCGCCTCGAAGTTGAATTCTTTAATAGTATTGACGGCATGCACCGTCGAATAGTCAAATTCCACGCCCTGTCCTATCCTTATAGGGCCCGAGCCGAGAACTATTATTTTCTTTTTTTTGCCGACTATAGATTCATTTTCATCCTCATACGTTGAATAAAAGTAAGGTACATAACTCTTGAATTCAGATGCGCAGGTATCTATCATCTTATAGACGGGGAATATTTTCTCCCTCTTGCGCAGCTCAAATATATCATCCTCTTTTACATTCCAAAGCTTTGCTATATATGAATCCGAAAACCCCATTTTCTTTGCAGAAATGAGTATGTTCAGCGAATTCGGATTTTTCTCTATGATCTTCTCTGCGTCTGTTATCTTTTTAAATTTCTCTAAAAACAACATATCTATCTGAGTAGCATCGCATATCATGCCTATGTCAATACCCCTTCTAAGCAAGCAAGCGATAGCAAATATTCTGTCGTCCGTTCCCATCCTTATATACTCCAGAAGGCTTTCATCCGACCTAGTATCAAATTTAGGCATATATATGTGATCCACACCTATTTCCAACGAACGAACTGCCTTGAGCAAGCTTTCTTCACAGGTTCTTCCTATGCTCATTACTTCCCCGGTAGCTTTCATCTGAGTGCTCAAGCGATTATTTGCATCAGCAAATTTATCAAACGGAAGTCTCGGCATCTTTGTTACTACATAGTCAAGAGCCGGTTCAAAGCACGCTTGAGTATTTGCAAGCATTATTTCATCAAGGGTCATCCCTATTGATATTTTTGCAGAAACTCTAGCTATCGGATATCCGCTCGCCTTTGAGGCAAGCGCCGAGGAACGCGATACTCTGGGGTTTACCTCTATTAGGTAGTAATTGAAGGATTGCGGGTCCAATGCAAATTGTACGTTACAGCCTCCCTCTATGTTTAGGGCGCGTATCATTTTAAGAGCGCTATCGCGAAGGAGATGATATTCCTTGTTTGTCAAAGTTTGACACGGAGCCACAACTATGGAATCTCCTGTATGAATTCCTACAGGATCCACATTTTCCATACTGCATATAGCTATAGCGGTATCATTTGCATCTCGCATTACCTCATATTCTATTTCTTTGTATCCTTTTATGCTCTTTTCTATCAAAACCTGGTGAACAGGCGAAAGTTTGAGAGCATTCTTTATCGTTGCTGATAATTCTTCCTCATCATCGGCAAAGCCTCCCCCCGTACCTCCGAGCGTGAAGGCAGGTCTCAGCACGACAGGATATCCTATTCTTTTGGCTGCTTGTATCGCCTCTTCCTCTGAATTGGCAATTTCTGATGGCAATACAGGTTCTCCCAGACGCTCACAAAGCTGTTTGAACAATTGTCTATCCTCTGCACATTCTATGCTCGCGCTTGTTGTTCCAAGAAGTTCAACCTGGCATTCATCCAGTATACCCTTTTTTTCAAGCTGCATGGCAAGGTTAAGCCCTGTTTGCCCACCTATACCCGGTATAATCGCATCAGGTCTTTCATATCTCAATATTTTCGCCACATATTCTAATGTAAGCGGCTCCATATATACCTTGTCCGCTATAGATGTATCCGTCATTATCGTTGCTGGGTTTGAATTGATAAGAACTACTTCGTAGCCTTCTTCTTTTAGTGCCAGACATGCTTGTGTACCGGCGTAGTCAAATTCAGCGGCCTGTCCGATGACAATAGGGCCGGAGCCTATGACAAGTATTTTATTTATATCGGTTCTTTTAGGCATTGTTCTTAGCCTCCTTCATAAGCGTTATAAATTCATCGAACAGATACATGCTATCCTGGGGGCCGGGGGCGCTCTCAGGATGATATTGAACACTTAAAAGCATATCTTTTTCCGATTGGATACCCTCGTTTGTATTATCGAGTACATTTATATGTGTTTCGGTAAGTCCCGTTCCCTCTAGGCTATCGCTTTTTACTACATAGGTATGGCTCTGACTTGTGATTTCTATTTTACCCGTCATCAGATTCCTTACCGGATGATTGCCATGTGCTTGCTTGAGCTTATATATCTCCGCTCCGTATGCCAAGGCTATAATTTGATGTCCGAGCCCGATACCTAATAGCGGATATTTTCCTCTTATTTCGCGTACAAGCTCGATTGTGGATTTTACATACTCGGGATTCCCCGGACCGTTTGAAATGAGTATTCCGTCCGGTCTCATAGCAGCAATTTCCTCGGCCCCTGTATTATATGGCACTATCGTTACATTGCAGCTACGCGCATTTAAACATCTTATAATGTTCAGCTTTATGCCACAATCTATCGCAACTACATTGAATTTTGGATTAGCCGTCCTTGAATACCATTTTTTCTTGCAGCTGACACGTGCAACACCATCATTTGAAATGTTCGTGCTCCTTATTGTCGCCATGGCATTTTCGTGGGGAGTAGATGCGTCAGTTATCATCACCTTACAGCTTCCATTGTCCCTGATGCTCCTCGTGAGCTTTCTCGTATCAAGACCCGAGATCCCGGGGATTCGATTTTCTTCCATTATTTCCGATAATGTCTTAGTATACCTGAAGTTCGATGGCGAATTGTTGTACTCCCTTACAATCAATCCTCCTATTGATGGCACCTTTGTTTCAAAGTCATCATCGGCAATTCCATAATTCCCGATAAGAGGATAAGCCATAACTACCATTTTATCTGTATAAGAAGGATCCGAAATAATTTCTTGATATCCTACCGGGGATGTGTTAAAAGTAATTTCGCATACCGCCTCATCCATGCTGCCAAAGCCGTATCCATAATATTCGCTACCATCCTCAAGTACTATTTTTCTGTCAAATTTTCTTTCCATACTCTTCTCCCTTCTATTTCTGTGTATTTGCATCTTCCGAACACGCTCATTCCGGCAAAAGGTGTACTCTTACCCTTTGAAAGAAATTCTCGCGTCTCTATTATATATTCATGATTAAGGTCAAATGCGGTTATTTCATGCTCGCCTAAAGCTATGCCGAAACGCTTCCTTGGATTAAATGCCATCAATTCCACAAGCTTCTCCAGCGTAATTATCCCTTTTTTGACAAATGCTGTGTAAAGAATCGGGAAGGCAGTTTCAAGGCCCACCACTCCCATAAGACTGTCGCGCAGCCCGCGTGACTTTTCCTCGGCGGTATGTGGTGCATGGTCTGTAGCTATTATATCTATAGTTCCGTCAATAATCCCCTCTATTAGAGCCTGCCTGTCCGAATTTGTCCTTATAGGGGGATTCATCTTGAAGCGACCGTCTTCTTTTATATCCATGTCTGTAAATACTAAATAATGAGGCGCTGTTTCACAGGTTACATCAAGACCTCTTGCTTTTGCCTGTCTTATCAGCCGGACACCCTCCTTTGTGGATATGTGGCACACGTGATAAGCACATCCTGTCCTCTCTACTAATTTCATGTCCCTTTCTATCTGTCGCCATTCACTTTCACTGCAAATGCCTTTATGACCGTTTGTGCGCGCATATTCACCGTCATGGATATACCCGCCTCGGAGCAGCGTGTTATCCTCGCAGTGGGCCACTATTATCTTGCCCAAGGATTTTGCCTTGCGCATAGCTGCTTCCATAAGTTCTTGACTTTGCACACCAAAGCCGTCATCTGAAAAAGCAATTACCTTATCTGCCATTTCTTTCATTTGGGATAACTCTTTACCTTTTTGTCCAATTGTGATTGTGCCGTAGGGATATACCTTTATCTTAGCGTAAGCATCTATAATTGATTGCTGTATTGCCAGATTTCCCGGTGCATCCGGGCATGGCTTGACGTTCGGCATAGAGCATATAGCGGTATATCCGCCTCTTGCCGCTGCCATTGTACCGGTTCTAATTGTTTCTTTCACAAAAAAACCCGGCTCACGCAAATGCACATGTACATCTGCGAAACCGGGTAAGATTATGAATCCGTTTTCGTCCAAATTAAAATATTTCATTTTTTCACCAACCTTTTCAGTCTCACAGTACCGAATTAAAGATTTATTTTTCAACTACATAATATACCATCTTATAACGAGTATGTCAACATCCGATTTTACTTTTTCAATTCACCAAAATTTGTAGATTTCAGAATTAATTGTCCTATATAACCTGCCTGTATTCAGTGTTCCACTTTCACCCTTACGCCGTCCGAAACATCATCACCGGGTGAGATGATTACTAAGTCGCCTTTAGTCAAGCCGGAGACAATCTCAGTGAAGTGTTCCCCTTCCAGGCCGATCATAATTTCTCGAAGGGTAGCTTTACCTCCTTCAATTACATAGACGTAATTTTTTTGTTCCTTTTCAAAAACTGCAGCTTCCGGAACTCTCAGTACATTTCCCTTTTTCTCAGCAATGATTTCTACAGTCACATCGCTGCCGAGACGAATGTCTACTGATGAACCCAATGAAATTTCAACCGTCACTCTCTTCTGATTAACACCCAAATCAGACATCTTATTTTCAACTTTTAGATGTACTTTTTTTACTAGGCCGTCGGCATAATCCAGGCCGGTATTTTTATTATAAATCCCGACTGTATTTCCCTCATGAATCCGATCTGCATCATCGGCAATAACCTCCGTCTTAACATATATATCACTCAAATCTGTAATTTCAAATAACGGCGATCCTGCTTGTATCGTTTCTCCTTGCTTCACAAAGATATCGGTAATCACGCCGTCAACAGTGGCCGTAATTCCGCCCGCCCCGGATGATTCGATTTGACTTTGGATTGCATATCTTACGGATTCTATCTGTGCTCCAAGTTGCTTGGCGGCCGATTCGGAAGCATCGTATTCATACCGGCTGATAGCCCCGGAATCAAAGAGAGACTTATTTGCATCTGCCTGCCGACGCGCTGTATTATATTCCACCTGCAATCCGGCTAACTGCGCCTGCTGGCTTTTGATATCCAAAGCCGCGCTCGCTCCCGTGTCAGCCAGCAATATATCTCCGGCTTTTACTTCGTCGCCTTCCTCAACCGTCAACCCCCCTGCCTCCATAAGGCCTTTAGCAACAATCGTAACGGATTTTACGGCTTCCACTGTACCTGTTTCTTTTAAAATCTTTTCCGTTTCGCCTATATCCGTTTTGGCCGTCTCCACAGGGACACCCGTATTCATAGCCAAAGCAATGATTACCGCAATCACAAATATTGCGATTCCCGCCGAGATGATCACCTTTTTTCTCTGTAATATTTTCATGCTCCACTTTTAAAATCATAATGTGCTTTCCTTTCGAAAATCGTTAGACATTCCATTGCTTTCATTATACACAAAAAATACTATGCGTCAATTATGCCATATAATCTAATTGTTGCTAAAAATTGCCCGTATTTGAAATCATTTATTCATCAAAAAAACCGGTTACCTCAAATGCTTACATATTTGAGAAACCGAGTAATTTTAAGTATCGTCTTTAATCCAAATTTTACTGATTATAATGGATATCGCAATCCTTATAACGGTATTATGTTTCTTCCGAATTCATTGTTTATTACCTGCCCCAATGAATTATATATTGCCGAAGAGCCGCAGAAAATTCCGACCCAACCTGCAATTATTTTTATACTATGGCTTCCTGTGAAGTCACCTGCCGCCAATAGGAAGAACAATATTGCCAAGGACAGAAACACAACTTGCAGCCCTTTATTATGCTTTAACGTGCCTATAAACATGCCCGATGTAAATATCCCCCACAGAAGCAGATAGAAGCCCATGCTTATGTCGTCTGCCGGATTTATGGCGCTTGTCGGATTTGTCCAAATCACTATAAGCGACCACCAGAAAAATCCGTATGCAGTAAATGCAGTGGCCCCGAAGGTATTATTTTTCTTGAATTCCATGATTCCAGCAATTATTTGTGCGGCGCCTCCTAAAGCAAAGCCCATGGCTACTATTACAATAGAGAGCTGTATTATATCCGCATTGTGTAGATTTAACAGTACAGTAGTCATACCAAAACCCAACAACCCTAAAGGTCCCGGATTGGCGATTGAAGCTTGATCTTTTTCTTTACTCATTTGTTCCTCCAAATTATTGCAATATTTTTTGTGTGTTTCACCAAAATATTCTATCATAATTGCACTGCACATACAAGAAAAGAATAAGAACCCCGCAACATATGTTTAGTTATATGCCGCAAGGTCCTTTTGATACACATCATGAGTTTAACGAATATATTATCTTATAAACATTTGTACCCAATAAGTATTCCCCTGTGAGTCGGTTGTATATCCTACACCGATTTTTTCATAGTTGCCGTTCAGTATGTTCGCTCTGTGACCTGAGGAGTTCATCCAAGCGTTCATAACGCTGTCCGCACTTCTCTGACCCTTTGCAATATTTTCTCCTGCTGCGGAGTATTTCACTCCAAAGCTCTTCATCATATCAAACGGTGAACCGTATGTAGGGGATGTATGAGAGAAATATCCATTTTTAGCCATGTCTTCTGCCTTAGCTTGAGCTACCTTTGAAAGAGATGCATCAAGAGTAAGGGAAGCAAGTCCTGCTGCTGCACGTTCCTTGTTAACAATATTAGTAACCTGTTGTGCTTCGGAAGCCGCAACTACCGGAGTAGTATTAGTCTCATTGGCCTTATCATTGTTATTAACCGGAGGAGTATTGTTAGTTACATCCTTGCCGGTGTTTGCATCATTACCGATATTTACATCCTTATCGGTATTATTGTTAACGTTTTTACCAATATTGCAATTTGCTGCCTTAAAATTTATTTTACCGGCTTTAGCGCAATTGCTGCTATTCTGAGCGCAATCTTTGCTTACAACGCAATCCTTGTTTGCAACACAGTCGTTGTTTGTAACGCAATCATTTCCATTGCATTCCTGCTTTGATAAATCACAGCCAGCGGTATCACATTGATTTTTTACGGATACTTTATTATTTACTGGCGTCGCCGTCTTTACTACTTTTGCATCCTTAAATCCCCAATTTTTAAGTAAATCTTCGCAGTTCTTTCCGCTAAAAATCTCGCTATATGATGACTTAACTTTTACCTGGGATAAATTGCCTTTCAAATTGCAAACGGTATCTGCAGCAAATGCCTGTGCCGGCATAGCTGTAATCAGGAGTGCCGAAAGCATAGCTGTAATTCTTTTTAAATTCTTTTTCATGTCTTGTGCTCCTTTCATTACGAAAGGGTATTAACACGAACTTTCCTACTACATAATATTATATTACTGTTCAAAAATCATTGCACAAAATTTGGTAATTTTATTCCTCTCCGATTTTGTTCTTTGCGATTCGCACAAAGTTCCTTACCATCCTGGCCGTTAATCCCCATATGTGGTAGCCTTCCCAGTGATATATGGGTATGTCAATCGATCCGCACCGCCACTTGTAATCATCTCCAACTCCGACATCCTCATGCGGAAATTTTGAAATTTCCGGCTTAACTGCAATATCGTGCACGAGCGGTTCATTTTTAAAAAACCATGAAAGCGGTACAAGAAATATCTCTTCAACCTCGCATTCGTTGAGTTTCATATTTTCCAATGCTGATTCCTGTATCACGCCTAGGTAGGAGTAGATAGTCAAATCACCATATTGCACTAAGGTATCGAGGCGAGCTATAAGTTTGATATCATCTTCTTCGATACCGAGCTCCTCACATGTCTCTCGAATTGCACATTGAGCCGGAGTTTCTTCTCCCTCCAGCTTGCCTCCCGGAAAGCATACCTCTCCTGGCTGAGTTTTCAAATGCTGTGCCCTTACTTCAAATAAAACATGAAGCTTTCCGGCCTTTTCCACCAATGGGAACAAAACGGAAAAATATCTATAGTTCCCCACTATCCCCGGCTTTCTACTGCGGAATATATTTTCCAGTTTTGCAATATCAATTACCATATCTCACCTCTGTAAATCAACTTACGCCTCTATGTAAAAAGACGGTGACAACCGCCACCGCCTTTGCGTTTAAAAGATCAGCCTCTACGCCAGATTAATAATTTCGCAGTCCGTAAAGTCAACATCTGTCAATTCTTCCATATCCGCACTGACGCTGACAACAAAATTCGGGCCGTATATTTTTGATATATTCTTCAACCTTGTGATAAATCCAGGTAAATCCTCGAGCTCGAAGTCTGCATGTTTGAGTATGCTATCAATAAATACCGTTTCAAGATCATGGTCTGAACTCATGATGCCATATATAAAACCTATGTACTCATCACAATTTGTTATATGCTTAAAATCCTCCATGTGTACGCTTCTTATATTATGCTTGAGGTTGTAAATCAGTCGGTCGTTTTTACTGATAAATACGATACTGCCGTGGGCGGATTCTACCATCTCATTAGCCATATCGCACATTTTCCTTGTCTTTCCGACTCCTTTATGTCCGATTAATAAATGCACCATAACAAAAGCCCTCCTTACTTAAAATTTCTTTCTGTCAACTTATTAAACTTATTATACAATAAAAAATATAATAACTCAACATTGTAATTCATACATTATCTTTATTTTTTGAAAACTCCGTCTTCATTCGAAGCTGTCCGCATGCAGCATCTATATCCGCTCCGAGTTTTCTTCTTATTGTTGAAGAAATCTTTCGCTTTGTAAGCCTATCATGAAAGTCTGCCGTGTGCTTTGCACCACTTCCCGAAAATCCACTCTCCGAAACCTCATTCAGAGGTATCAAATTGACATGGCAAAGCCTGTTTCCCAGGCCTCGATATAAAAGATTCGCCAGTTCGTCAGCATGCGCCAAGGAATCATTAATCCCTTTTATAAGCGCATACTCAAAGGTAATTCGCCTACCTGTTTTTTCCGTGTAATCCTTGCAGGCCGACATCAGTTCCTCTAGAGGATATGATTTGTTTATCGGCAAAAGCCTGTTCCTTATCTCGTTATTAGGAGCGTGAAGGGATATCGCTAAGCCTGCATTTGGAAAATCTTCAGCAAACCTCTTTATGCCCGGTATTAATCCGCATGTGGAAACAGTTATGTTTCTCATGCTTATTCCGAGCCCCTTTTCGTCATTTGCCGTGCGCAAGAACTTCGCCAGATTCTCAAAATTATCAAACGGTTCACCCGTACCCATAACGACGATGTGATTTATTTTTTCTTTTGTATCCCGTTCAATAGCTATCAACTGCTCAAGCATCTCTCCGGAGGTGAGATTTCTCATATGCCCACCTATGGCAGAAGCACAAAAAATACATCCCATCTTGCACCCTACCTGCGATGAAATGCATACTGAATTACCATATTTATATTTCATAAATACGCTTTCTATAAAATTACCATCCAAAAGCTTCAAAAGATATTTGCGTGTGCCATCCGAGGTTGACGATTGTACTTTATCTATTTGGGCACAAGTCAACGCAATCTTCCCGGAATTTTGCATTTCCGATAGTCTTTCCCTAAGAGACTCCGACAAATCAGTCATATCCTTAAAATCTTGTATTCCTCGCATCATCCAAGCGTACACTTGTGCGGCTCTAAACTTCTTTTCCCCGATTTCTTCAAAGAAAAGGCCGAGTTCTTTTTTTCCCATGTCTTTAAAATTTTTCATAGATATAGTATAACATATTTTCACCTTTATTTATAATTTTTTTACATAATGCATATTTCATCTTTTATTTGAAAATATTAAAAAATATGTTATACTATTTTCACAAATACAAGAATAATCATAATAACTTGATTTTTTTTAGGAGTTTAAGGAGTTTAATATGATAGGTAAAATTTTAAGGGGGCTTCGCACTGAAAACCATTACGGACAAAAGGATATTGCAAAATGTATAAACAAAAGCGTACAGGCCTATAGCCAATACGAACTCAAAAAAAGAGTTCCGGACATAGGTACATTGATAAAATTGTCGAAATTTTACAATGTGAGTGTAGACTATCTTCTTGGTATTACAAATATCAGGAATACGGCTCCCGAGATTTCTGAGGATATACTCAAGATTGACGTGAGCAACCTTTCACAAAATGCAATCAATAAGATCGTTGATTACAGCACCATGGTTAAAGTGTATGAGGCAGATATGCTTGAAAGAAGCAGATAAAGAATCTCAAGAACTATATAACAAATTAAAAAGCGGCTTTCGCCACTTTTTTAATTTCTCTTAGATTTTTTCCACATCTATTCCTGTGGTATGCCCGTTAAGGTCATATTCTTCAAGGCCCTTTTCATTGCGGATTTGAACCGCAAGAGTCTCGCTCATTATATAATCCTTGTGTTTTTCGATAGCTGCTACAATCTCTTCATCGCCGTCAACCTTTACTATGATATTGTCCATCATTTCAAAGTCCTTCTGCTTTCTGAGCTGTTGTACCTTGGAAACGAGCTCGCGCGCGTATCCTTCACTCAAAAGCTCTGGAGTAAGCGCCGTATCAAGTATTGTAAATACATTGTTTTCCATTGCTACAGCAAATCCCTCTTTTGCATCTATCCTGATTTCAACCAAATCATTTGTAACATCAAACTCCTTGCCGCCTACATCCATTCTTACCGTTTCGCCGGCTTGAAGCTTATCGACAAGTTCATTTGCATCACTCTTTGCAAGAGCTGCCGCAAAAGCCTTTATATTGCTACCCAAAATCGGTCCTGCGACCTTAAAGTTAGGCTTCAAGGAGAAGTTCATGTATTTGCTCAGCTTATACTCGAATGTGACATTTTTGATATTCAATTCCTCAAGCATCAGCGGAACCATATCTTTTATTAGGTCTTCATATTCCCCATCCACAAGCATCTCGTTGAGGGGCTGCCTTACCTTTATTCTTTCTTTTTCTCTTGCGCCTCTTCCAAGAGTTACAAGAATCCTGACAAGGTCCATTCTCTTTTCCAGTTCGGAATCTACGAGATCTTCGTTTACCTCTGGGAAATATGAAAGATGAACCGATTCTTCTCCCGTGAGATTTATATACATTTCATCGGAAAGGAATGGAGCTATCGGTGCCATGAGCTGTGCCACTCCTACGAGAATTTCGTAAGTTGTCGCATATACACTCATCTTATCCTGCGTCATTTCCTCTGCATAAAATCTTCTTCTTGCTCTTCTTACATACCAATTCGATAGATCTTCGGTGACAAACTCAGATATACCTCTTACTGTCTTCATATGGTCATAGGATTCCATGTTGTTAATTACATCATTGACCAGATTGTTATACTTTGACAATACCCATTTGTCCAGCTCCGGACGCTTATCATAATCTACGTTCAGGCTCTTCGGCTCTATGCCGTCTTGATTTGAGTAAAGAACGAAGAAGTTATAGACATTCCTGAGCGTACCGAAGAATTTGCTTACGACATCGATTAGGCCATCCTCGTCAAACTTTGTAGGCGCCCATGCCGGAGATACTGAAAGCAAATACCATCTAGGTGCATCAGCTCCATATTTGTCAAGCATTTCTATAGGGTTTACTGTATTACCCTTTGACTTGCTCATCTTTTTGCCTTCTTTGTCAAGGATCAGGTCGTTGACCAGTACATTTCTGTAAGGAGACATTCCTTTGATATATGTCGAAATCGCCATGAGAGAATAGAACCAACCTCTAGTCTGGTCTATACCTTCACAGATGTAGTCAGCAGGGA
Source organism: Eubacteriales bacterium (assembly GCA_028704515.1). Taxonomy (GTDB): domain Bacteria; phylum Bacillota; class Clostridia; order Peptostreptococcales; family Anaerovoracaceae; genus UBA1440. Next base: position 35,475 of record JAQWFH010000010.1, on the reverse strand, counting down.
ATAGCTCTTTATCAAATATGTCTGCGTTTTCAAATGGGTAGTGATGCTGTGCATATGGCATAGCTCCGGAGTCGAACCAGCAGTCCATTACCTCGGGTATTCTTTCCATCGTCTTTCCGCAATCAGGGCATACCAAATGAACATCATCAACATACGGTCTATGCATTTCGATAGTGTCATCTATGTCCTCAATCGCTTTTTCTATAAGTTCAGCACGCGAACCGATGCATTCAAGGTGGCCGCATTCACATTTCCAAATAGGTATCGGCGTTCCCCAGTATCTACTTCTTGATATCGCCCAGTCTTTAACGTCGGCCAGCCAATTACCAAAACGCTTTTCTCCTACGAAATCAGGGAACCAATTAGTTGCGTTATTGTTAGCTACGAGCTGATCCTTAAGGGCGCTCATCTCGATATACCAGCTTGGATTTGCATAATACACGAGCGGTGTTGAGCATCTCCAGCAGTGAGGGTAATTGTGGGCGATATTTATTTTTGAGAACAGCTTTCCTTCATTCGCGATCCACTTTGTTATTTCGAGCTCCAATCCCTCTTCCATAATGAATCTACCCTTCCAAGGGGTAGCAGTAAAGCGGCCTTCCAAATCAACAGGCTGTATTACTGGGAGTCCGTATTTTCGTCCACACTGATAGTCATCTTCACCGAATGCAGGAGCCGTATGAACTATACCTGTTCCATCGCTGTCGGAAACGTAATCCATGCAATTCATAAAATAGGCTTTATCCTTCTCCTCTGCCAAAGCAAAAGGCATCAGAGGTTCATAATATATATATTCGAGGTCTTTACCCTTCATTCCCTCAAGGACTTCGTATTTTCCTTCACCAAGAACAGCTTTTGCCTGCGATTTTGCCAGGTAAAAGATATTTCCAGCTTCTGGCCCCTTGAGCAGTTTTACCTTTACATAGTCAATATCCGGCCCTGCTGTCAATCCAACGTTTGCCGGAAGTGTCCAAGGTGTAGTAGTCCAAGCCAGAAAATATTCGTTTTCCTTATCCTTTAGCTTAAACTTTACAATCAAAGACAGAATCTTAACTTCCTTATATCCCTGCGCCACCTCATGCGAAGCAAGGCCTGTTCCGCATCTTGGGCAGTAAGGAACGACTTTATGACCTTCGTAAACAAGACCTCCCTTGAAAAATTCATTAAATATCCACCAGCAGGATTCAATGTAATCATTCTCAAGAGTTACATAGGCATTGTCCATATCAACCAAATATCCCATACGCTCAGACATCGTACGCCAATATGCCTCGTAGTTAAATACGGATTCCTTGCATTTTTCGTTAAATTTCTTTATTCCGTAAGCTTCTATATCCTTTTTGCCCGACATATTTAATTGCTTTTCAACCTCAATTTCGACAGGAAGACCGTGCGTATCCCATCCTGCTTTTCTTTTAACCTCATATCCTCGCATCGTCTTATATCTGCATACAGAGTCCTTTAATGTTCTCGCCATAACGTGATGTATTCCTGGCTTACCGTTTGCAGTTGGAGGACCTTCATAAAAAACAAACGAAGGCTTACCCTTGCGAGTAGAAACACATTTTTGTAACAAATCAGTCTCTTTCCAATGCTCTATCTGCCACTTTTGGAATTCTGCAATCTGCTTCTCTGATAAATTTTTAAACATATTTTTTCATCCTTTCCATGTTATATTTCTATTATGTGAAATAAAAAGCCCCTAAGTCATAAAAACTTAGGGACGATTAAAAAACCGCGGTACCACCCTAGTTACGGCATTGGTCCATCAACCGCCGTCACTCATTTGGGACAAAGCTCCAGAGTGATTTTCATATTCGTTTCACCGGTTTCGTCTCATCACATCCTTTGCCTCATCGGCAATGGCGCGAAACCTCTCTGTAAGGTTTTTACACGATATTACTGTTTCCTTCATCGCTTTTCTTTATTCGATTGCCAATGATTATCTCATATAACAATATTGATGTCAAGAAGTTTAACGTCGCTTTTTTCTTTTTTCTTTTTCCTGTTCTATGTCGTCAGGTAAATAGATAACCGGCGATGCTTCTTCCTCGTCCTCATCATTATCATTATCAAAATCGTACTCATCATACATATTTGAATCCGAATTTTTCTTGCTCACAAAATGATGCTTATTATTTATTACATATATATACGCCAAGCTTCCTACGATCACGAGAATCCCCAGTATAAATATATACATCGAAGCCCTCCTTTTTTATAATCTATATATTAGATTATATTACAAGAGTTCCTTTCTTGACAAGTTTATTCTGTTCTGATTATCAATTTCGGTAACTTTTACTTTAACGACATCTCCGATATTCATTACATCTTCAACTTTTTCGACTCGAGTCTTGGCCATTTTTGATATATGGAGAAGTCCTTCCTTGCCAGGCAAGATTTCAATGAATGCTCCGAAGGCCATTATTCGTGTCACAGTACCCTCGTATGTCGCACCTACTTCAACTTCCTTAGTAATAAGCTCGATTTGTTTTACGGCAGCGTGAGCACTGTCCATGTCAGGCGCCGCAATGTAAATCAGACCCGTATCATCGATATCAATCTTAACTCCAGTATCTGAGATAATCTTATTTATTGTTTTTCCTCCCGGACCTATAACGGTACGGATTTTATCAACATGCACATTCATTGATATTATTCTCGGTGCATAAGGAGAAAGCTCAGCCCTCGGCTCAGCGATTTCGCCCATCATTTCATTCATTATGTGCATTCTGCCTTCACGTGCCTGAGTAAGAGCATCCTTTAGAATTTCTCTTGATAAGCCATGAACCTTTATATCCATCTGTATTGCAGTAATTCCTTTTTCTGTTCCTGCAACCTTGAAATCCATGTCTCCTAAAAAGTCTTCCATTCCCTGAATATCGGACAAAATAACAATCTTTGAACTGCCATCTTCTTCAACTCGCTCTATCAATCCCATCGCTATTCCTGAAACAGGTCTTTTGATTGGAACGCCGGCATCCATAAGCGACAAGCAGCTTCCGCAGGTTGCTCCCATAGAGGATGAACCGTTTGAGGAAAGAACCTCTGATACTACTCTTATAGCGTAAGGGAATTCTTCTACGTCCGGTAAAACAGGCAAAATAGCTCTTTCTGCAAGAGCCCCGTGCCCGATTTCTCTCCTACCCGGGCTTCTCATTGGCTTTGTCTCGCCGACTGAGTAAGGTGGGAAATTATAGTGATGCATATAGCGCTTCTGCGTTTCTTCGCCTATACCGTCTATAGTCTGGGCATCACCCATTGCACCGAGAGTTGTAACGGAAAGAACCTGGGTTTGTCCTCTTTTGAAGAGCCCTGTTCCGTGAGTTCTCGGTAAAATCTCAGTTTCACACCAAATTGGTCTGATTTCGTTAGCTTTTCTATTGTCCGGCCTAATTCCTTCATCAAGAATCATATTACGCACATTTTCTTTTGTAATGTTGTAAAGAACAGCCGCTATATCCTTTGAATTGTCCGGATAAATTTCTGCAAAGTGTTGCTTTGTCTCTATTTCAATAGCATCCATGTTTTCAAGACGCTCCATCTTGTCGATAGTTCTGATTGCAACATTCATCTTCTCTTCAGCAAATTTTCTTACAGCTGCATTTATATCCTCCGGAACCTCGTAAACCTGTACTTGCTTCTTTGGTTTTCCCACTTCTGAGATAACCTCATCTATGAAAGCAATTATTTGTTTTATTTCATCATGTGCAAAGAGGATAGCTTCGAGCATCTCTTCCTCCGGAAGCTCTTGAGCTCCGGCCTCAACCATCATTACGGCGTCTCTCGTTCCCGCAACTACAAGGTGAAGATCGGATTCCTCTCTTTGTGAGGCTGTCGGATTTATAACAAATTCTCCGTTGACGTGTCCTACAAGCACGGAAGCGGTAGGCCCTTCCCACGGTATATCCGATATTGAAAGTGCGACTGATGAGCCTATCATAGCTACAATTTCAGGTGCACAATCCGGATCTACGCACATTACAGTAGCGATTACCTGAACATCATTACGATATCCGGCAGGGAACAAAGGTCTCAGAGGTCTGTCAATAAGCCTTGAGCTAAGTACAGCCTTTTCACTCGGTCTTCCCTCTCTCTTTATGAATCCTCCTGGGATTTTACCCGCGGCATACATTTTTTCTTCATAATCCACACTTAGCGGAAAAAAATCTATGTCAGGCCTTGGCTCCTGTGATGAGCAAGCCGTTACATTGACAACTGTATCTCCGTAGCGAATCATAACCTGCCCATTCGCCATTTCACACACTTTGCCTACTTCCAATTGCATAAGACGGCCTCCTATCGCCGTCCTGAATGTCCTATAGTCTTCAAATCTTGCCATTTTTAATAAACAACTCCTTCCTGTTTATCTTTTAATATTTACCGTTTTATTATTTATAAATTAAAAGCGGGGAATTTCCCCGCCTAAATTTCAAACCACAATCGCAATGTTACTTTCTTAATCCTAAACGAGCGATAAGGCCTCTGTATCTTTCAACATCTTTTTGTCTGAGATAATTAAGTAGATTTCTTCTTTGACCTACCATCTTTAAAAGACCTCTTCTTGAGTGATGGTCCTTCTTGTGAATTTTAAGATGCTCGTTCAAATCGTTAATTCTGTATGTCAAAACAGCAACCTGAACCTCAGGAGATCCTGTATCTCCATCCTTGAGCTGGTATTCTTTGATAATTTCTGTTTTCTTTGCCTGATCAATCATTTCTTTTTCTCCTTTTCTTAAATACACCTTGGCCCGGTCTTCGTCGGAGCTCGTAAAACTACGCACAAGGTACTTTTTATTTCATTGACAGCTTATGTTATCACATATATTACACTTTGTCTAGCAATTTATTATATTTGAACCCTTGTCTTCTCTTTGTTTTTAGCGATTTTAAATAAAAATATTCATTTCACGTTGACAATAGATTGAAGCAGGCGTAGTCTATCATTTCCGCATTCTTCTATGTTCTCCGCTTTAAATTCTATACCCATCTCTTTGTATTTATCTACACAAAGCTTTCTGAACGGCAATAATTCTATCTTCTCTAAATTAGAATGGCGGCATGCTATTTCTTTAAGTTTTTTTACCTGTTCTTCCGAATCATTGACTCCCGGAACTATTACCTGACGTATCCACAGCTTCTTTCTCATTTTTTCGCTCAAATGCAAGAATTCCAAGACTGTGTCGAGATTTCCTGCACAATACCTCTTAAAATCGGCATTATTAGTAAATTTTAAATCACATATAATCAAGTCGCAATAAAGCATTAGCTCTTCTGCCTCTTTCAAATTTCCTATTCCTGAGGTATCTATTGCTGTGTGATAGTCGTTCGACTTCAGCTTCTTAAATAGGCTTGTCACGAATTGAGCCTGCATTAAAGGCTCTCCTCCCGAAACAGTAACACCGCCGTTCTTCTTTATATATTTCTCATATCTAAATATTTTATTCAGAAGTTCTTCCTCCGTTATTTCGCGACCACCGTTTTTTCCCCATGTCTCGGGATTATGACAGTATATGCATCTCAGCGGACAGCCCTGTAAAAACACTACATTTCTGATGCCAGGTCCGTCAACGGTGCCCATGCTCTGAAAGCTTGATATTCTACCTGTAAATTTGTTTTCACTGTCATAATTCACAATATTCGTCATAATGATTCACTTCCTACATAAAGCTATGGAATGTTCTTGAAATAACCTCTCTTTGCTGTTCTTTTTGCAGCTTGTGAAAATTAACTGCATAGCCGGAAACTCTTATTGTTAAGTTCGGATATTTTTCCGGATAATCCATGGCATCAATCAGCATTTCCCTATTTATTACATTTACATTCAGATGATGTGCCTTTTGGCTAAAGTATCCATCAATTATCCCGGCTAAATTTTCATATCTTTCCTCATCACTATGTCCGAGTGCTTCAGGAATTATAGAAAATGTGTTTGAAATACCATCTCTGCATGTGTCGTATGAAATTTTTGCAACGGAGTTCATCGATGCTAACGCTCCGTTCTTTTCTCTGTTATGCATAGGGTTTGCACCCGGTGCAAACGGCTCTCCTGCTTTACGTCCATCCGGTGTGGCGCCTGTTTTCTTACCGTACACCACGTTTGAGGTAATTGTCAATATTGATAATGTATGCTCTGCATTTTTATATGTCCGCTTTTTCCTCAGCTCATTCATGAACAATTCTATTTGCTGTGTAGCTATTGTATCTACTCTGTCATCGTCATTTCCAAACGTCGGGAAGTCTCCTTCCGTGATGAAATCCGTTATAAGCCCGGCCTCATTCCTTATTACCTTTACCTTTGCATATTTAATCGCGGATAATGAATCCGCAAGCACGGACATACCTGCCGCACCAAATGCCATAAATCTATGAACGTCGGTGTCGTGCAAAGCCATTTGTACTTTTTCGTATGCGTATTTGTCGTGCATGTAATGAATTATGTTCATTGCGCTTACATAGGTCTTCGCAAGCCAAGCTCTATAGAAGTCCAAGAGCTCAAGAACCTTCTCATATTGCAAGATATCACCTGAATACGGCGGTGCGTAAGGCGCTACTTGCACACCGGTTTTCTCATCTTTGCCTCCGTTTAAGCTCATAAGCAGCATCTTTCCAAGATTTGCTCTAGCTCCGAACAACTGCATATCTTTCCCTATTCTCATCGCTGACACGCAGCAGGCGATAGCGTAATCATCCCCAAACCCTGATGGACGCATAAGATCGTCGTTCTCATATTGTATCGCATCCGTATCACATGATATCTTTGCAACAAATCTTTTAAAAGGCTCCGGGAGGTTTTCCGACCATAGAACTGTCATATTCGGCTCTGCCAGCGAACCTAAATTGTACAGCGTGTTCAGCATTCTGTATGTATTCTTTGTAACGAGCGTTCTTCCGTCCTCACCCATTCCACCAAGAGCTTCTGTAATCCACATTGGATCTCCTGCAAACAATTCGTTGTATTCGGGAGTCCTAAGATGCCTAGCCATACGAAGCTTCATTACAAAGTCATCCATCAGCTCCTGAGCATCCGTCTCTGTGAGGATTCCCTGAGCAATATCTCTTTCAAAATATATATCTAAAAATGTAGAAACTCTGCCAAGACTCATCGCCGCCCCGTTTTGTTCCTTAATCGCCCCAAGATATGCGAAATAAATCCATTGCACCGCTTCATGTGCATTCTTTGCAGGCCACGAAATATCAAGCCCGTATATTTCCGCCATTTCCTTCAGCTTTTTTAGGAAATCTATCTGTCGGAAAAGCTCTTCCAACAAGCGGATATTGTCTTCAAGCATGATATTCTCTCCGGCTAATCTTTTATCTTCTTCCTTGCACTTTATTAAATAATCCACACCATAAAGCGCAACTCTTCGGTAATCTCCGATAATCCTGCCTCTTCCGTATGCATCCGGAAGTCCTGTAATAACCCCGCATCTCCTTGCGGCCTTAATCTCATCGGTATACACCCTAAACACTCCATCATTGTGTGTCGTTCTGTATAGAAATTCCTGTTCAACCTTATCGGACAATTCATATCCGTATGCTTTACACGCATTTCTTGTCATATTAATGCCGCCAAATGGATTTATCCCTCTGCACAACGGGCTGTTTGTCTGCAATCCCACTATCAGCTCTTTTTCCTTGTCCAAATATCCGGCTTTATAGCTCGTCAAGGAAGTTACTGTCTCTGTGTCGATATCCAGCACTCCTCCGCGCTTCTGCTCCTCACTAAAAAGAACATTGAGCTTCTTGTTTAATTCCTCGGTTCTTTGCGTAGCACCGCGTAGAAATCCTTCATCCCTCTCATACGGCTTATAATTTGTTTGTATAAAATCCCTTACGTTTATGCTGCTTTGCCATGTGCCGCCGTTAAACCCGTGCCATACTTTTTTCATGATTACCTCCTGGCAAACAAGTGTTAATAAAAACAAAAGGCATCTACTTTAAATATGCTTTTTTCAAGAGCTGTGTTTCTCTAATAAAAAAAGCAACATTTTAAACAAATGCTGCCCAGACGGTCGGCTATCTACGGTTATGATTTCACTGTGGTGCTCCACAATTACCCGTCAGAAATCATACCTGTATTTAATTACGAATATATTATTACTAATTTGATAATTTGTCAATGGAATTTCTTAATATTGCGTCATATTATTAAGAAAAAATTGAATTAACTCTGGTTTTTTCGATCATTGTGAAATTTCCTAGCCCTATCTCGATCATAGGATATTGATGCCTTCAGCTCATTTAGACTGCTGAATTTTATTTCATCTCTCAGCTTTTCTAAAAATTCAACGCGTAAAAAAGCACCGTAAATATCGCCATCAAAATCAAGAATATGAGTTTCGACGTTTTTTTCAAATTTTCCCGTTGTCGGCTTATAGCCCACATTTGTTATGCTTGGAAAATACTCCCCATTTAAAAGGCTTCTTGTCATATACACTCCTGTCGAGGGTGATATCATATGGCTTTCTATGTTTAAATTTGCCGTTGCAAATCCAATGGTTTTTCCAAGCTTATTTCCTTCCACAACTCTTCCTTCCATGACATAATTTCTTCCGAGGAAAAGTGCGGCTTTTTTCATATCGCCTACTTCAATAAGCTGCCTTATTTTACTGCTGCTTACAAGCTCATCATCGATTGCATATGGTGCAATAACAGATGTTAAAAACCTCTTGCTGCCGGCCTCAAAAAGATACTCCGGCGTTCCTTGCGCTTTGTGTCCAAATCTATAATTAAATCCACAAAAAACTTGCTTTGCTTTTAATTTCCCCACAAGTATATTGTCTATGAATTCATTTGCATGCATCTTTCGTATATTTTTATCGAAAGGAATATTTACAAGTATATCGACTCCGAGTTTTTCTATTATCTCTATTTTTTGTTTTGCCGATATTATTCTCTTAGCATGCAATCCGAAGGATTCCTTTGGATTTTCTGAAAACGCAAAAACGACGCTCATCAGTCCTTTTTCCTTTGCCGCATCTACTGTCCTTTTTATGAGCTCACTATGTCCTAAATGTACACCGTCAAAATTACCCAGAGCTACGGCGGTGTCGACTTCTATATTATTAAAGCCGTTTAAACGGTCGAATGTCTTCATCTGTACTGCACTCCTTTAGTAGCGATGAAATACCTTATCCGCCACTAATTTTTTATATTTTTTGTTATAAAATGCAACTCCCAGAAATATACCCTTTTCATCTTTGGTTTCACCTGGGGCATATATATTGTACGCTTGCTTATATTCATCCCTTATTCCGAGGGGCGGTTCGCTCTGCTCAAATTTCGGCCTTTTTAAGATTTCCGTCTCTGAAAGCTTTATATGGCCTCCGTTTACAAACCAATTTGCTCTTTCACTCGTGATTATCACAGCTGTTCCAAAATTAACAAGCGGAAAATCGGCTGGCAATATATAGGCGTTGACCTCATCCTCTGAAGCTACGGATTTTAATTCGTCTAACGGAACTGAATTCTCAATTGAAAAAGCACCACTTTTTGTTCTTATTAGTGCTGACATAACCGCGCCACAGCCAAGTTTTTCTCCAATATCGGCGCATATCGTCCTGATGTACGTTCCTTTCGAACACGTTACATTGAAGGTAACTTCGTTTTTTGCCAGATCAATATTCTCAATTTGCAGACAATGTATGTAGACTCTTCGAGGCTTTATTTCTACCTCTTCACCGCTTCTGGCATATTCGTAAAGCCTCTTGCCGGCTACCCGCACTGCGGAATACTTCGGAGGATATTGGCTGATCACGCCGTCAAAATCTTCAAAGGCTGCTATGATTTGTTCTTCCGTAAATGAAAAACTCCCCCGTTTATCCCTTAAAATTTCTCCCCATATATCAAGAGTATCCGTCTCCATTCCCAATGTCAATGTGCACTTATATGTCTTGAAGTCCAAGTCCATATATTCGACAACGCGACTGCAGCCCCCTATGCAAATAGGTAAAACCCCTGTAGCGTTTGGATCAAGCGTTCCCGCATGGCCGATTCTCTTTATTCCTGTAATCCTCCTGAGAGCATATATGCAATCGTGGGAAGTCATGCCTGCAGGCTTATTTATATTAATAATTCCTTCTTTTATCATCTATATACATTCCTCTGAAAGCGCTTTTGTTATGGCGTCACAAAGCTTTTGACAAGCTTCATCCATATCCGTATCGGTAAAAGTAAATCCCGCAGCCTTTATATGTCCGCCACCGCCAAAGGAAGCCGCAATCTCCATTACATTTGCGTCGCTTTTGGCACGCATACTACCCTTGATGCGACCATCAGGGAGTTGCTTTAAGAAGGTTGCAATCTCAATGCCTTTAATATTCCTCAGTTCTTCAACGGCACCCTCTGTATCATAAAGCTTAGCTCCGGCTTCCCTGAGCATTTCCTGTGTAATATACGATATCGACGCTTTTCCCTCTGCAAAGATTTTCATATTGCCGATTATAGCGCCTTTCACACGAAGACTCCCAAGTGTTTTGCTTTGGAAAATCTGTACACTTACATTGCTGTGGTCGAAACCTTTGTTCATCATTTCCATTACTATTTTGTGAGTTTCACCTGTAGTGTTGGAATATTGGAACTTCCCGGTATCCGTTACGATTGCGGCATATATTGCCTGACAGACGCCCATATCCATTAGCTGCGCACCGATTTTGGCTTCAAGGTCGCGTATAAGGATATAGACCATTTCTCCTGTTGCCGCACGCTCCGGCTCCACCCAATTTATATCAGCAACATATTGAGCTGAGCAGTGGTGGTCTACACAGATTTTGCATGGAGCCGCTTTGAAAATATCAATCCTTTTTTCTATGCGCGAGTATTCACTGCAGTCCAGCATTATAGATATGTCGGGAGTTTTCTTCCCGAAAATTCCCGAGAAAAAGGCCTCAGGTGATTCTGTTCCGTCAGTATAAAGGCAGTAGCCGTCATTATCGAGAAATTTTAAATTATCTACTATTTCTTCTTCAAGAACAATATATGCATCCTTTCCACACAAACGCAAAGCTCTGCACAAGGCTAAGGAAGAGCCCAGTGCATCGCCGTCGGGCATTATATGCGAAAATATCAGTACTCTTTCGGATTTTATAAGTTTTTCATTAATAGCATTCAGTTTACTTTGCATTTTATAAATCCTTTAATATTTCGTCTAGTTCCTTATCCGTATCCTTTTGCGGAACGCTGTCTTCTGCCTTGTAATTTTCAATACCCAAGCTGTCTATAATCCCTGACATGTGCGCTCCGTATTCCATAGAGCTGTCTATTTTAAATATAAGCTCCGGAACATGTCGAATACTCATACAGCGACCAATTTCTCGCTTTATCAGACCCTTTGCTCTGGAAAAGCCTTCAACGATTTTTTCTTTTTCCTCATCTCCGGCATCCTTACCCATGCCCAAAACAGATATATATACTGTAGCATAGCTGTTATCATTTGTGACTTCTACAGCGGAAATGCTTAGCATTCTATCCTTTAGAGCCGGATCTTTTATTTCTCTCAAAAGCAGTTGCGATATGATTTTTTTAATTTCTCCCCCTAAACGCCCCTGTCTATATGATTTTGCCATGTTTATCCCTTTCGTTAATCTCTCTTTATCTCCTGCATTTCAAAGCACTCGATAATATCTCCCACTTTTATATCGTTATAGTTTTCAATACCGATACCGCACTCATATCCTTGATTAACTTCCTTTGCATCATCTTTAAAGCGCTTGAGTGAGGAAATCTTACCTTCGTGTATAACTATTCCGTCACGAACAAGGCGTACCTCGGCATTCCTTACTGCCTTGCCGTTCGTTACATATGCTCCTCCGATGATCCCGATACCCGGTACTTTAAACGTCTCTCTTATTTCTACAGTACCCAGAACCACCTCTTTGTATTCCGGATCGAGCATGCCCTTCATTGACGCTTCTACATCATTTATTATGTCGTAAATAACCCTGTAGGTTCTTATTTCTATGCCTTCATGCTCTGCCATGTTTGCTACCACAACGCTAGGCCTTACATTGAAGCCTATTATTACAGCTCCTGATGTTCCTGCAAGCATTATATCCGACTCTGTAACTGTTCCTACACCCGTGTGAAGAATCTTTACTCTTACATTTTCGTTTCTAAGTTTTTCGAGTGAAGAAACTATAGCACCGACGGAGCCTTGTACGTCACCTTTTATAATTAAGTTGAGCTCTTTAATCTCACCTTCCTGTATTTGGCTGAAAAGAGCTTCAAGTGTTGTGCTGGAGTTCCTTGCAAGAACCTCTTCTCTGAGCTTGGATTTTCTGTTTTCCGCAATGTCTCTTGCAATACGGTCTTCTTTTACTGCGTTAAACTCATCTCCCGCCTCAGGTACATCGGTAAGCCCGAGGATTTCCACCGCCGTTGCAGGGCCTGCTTTTTTAATTTTTTCTCCCCTAAAGTTAGTCATAAGTCTTATCTTGCCGGAGCTTGTTCCCGCGACTATGCTCATGCCTGATTGGAGGGTACCGTTAAGCACTAAAAGTGTAGCAACAGGGCCTTTGGATTTGTCGAGTCTTGCTTCTATTACCGTTCCGATTGCTAATCTGTTTGGATTCGCTTTTAATTCGAGCATCTCCGCCTGTAGCAATATCATTTCTAATAAATTCACTATTCCTTCTCCGCTCTTGGCAGATACGGGAACCGCAATTGTATCTCCACCCCAGGCTTCAACAAGTATACCGTGCTCTGTCAAATCCTGCATAACTCTATCGGGGTTTGCACTAGGTTTATCCATCTTATTAATAGCTACGATGATAGGCACTCCCGCTGCTTTTGCATGGCTGATAGATTCAATCGTCTGCGGTTTTACAGAATCGTCTGCTGCTACTACAAGAACAGCCATATCTGTGACATGAGCACCTCTTGCTCTCATCGCTGTGAACGCTTCGTGACCCGGTGTATCCAGGAATACGATTTTATGTCCGTTAATCATTACCTCTGACGCCCCAATATGCTGAGTTATTCCGCCTGATTCGCGCTCTGTAACATGAGTTTTTCTTATTGCATCAAGCAAGGATGTCTTACCGTGATCTACGTGACCCATTACTGTGATGATTGGCGGGCGAGACTTCAGATCTTCTTCTTTATCTTCAAATGTTTCAAGACCTTCTTCAAGGGCCTTTCCTTCAACATCTCCTATTACTACCGGTACACCCATTTCTTCTGCAAGAATGACAACTGTATCTTCATCCAAGCTTTGATTTATATTAGCCATAATACCGAGCTTCATGAGCTTCATTATAACGGTTGATGTCGATATCTGAAGTTGTTCGCAAAATCCGGCAACGGTAATAGGTACTGTTACTACTACAGTTCCTGCCGGCAGCTCTTCTATGATTATATTTTGTTCCTGCACAGGTTTTTCCTTCTTAATGTGTTTTTTTGGTTTTGGTGCTTTCTCAAGAGAACGTTGCGTACGAACCGGATCCTTTTTGCCTCTTGGTGTCTCAATCTTTGCAAATTTATTTTTTTCTTTATCCTTAGTGGTTTTCTTCTTGTCGCCTTTTTTTACATTGCTCTTTCCACCCGGAACACCCATATCAGGTTTGTCTGGTCTGCTTGGGCGATTTCCCGCCGCACCTGCCGCGCCCTTGTTATAAGGTCTTTGATTTCCTGTATTTGATTGGTTTCTATCTCTGCCGTCATTCCCGGGCCTTGCAGGTCTTCCGCCTGCTGCCGGCTTTCCGGGACTTCTTTCACCGCTGGTTTTTCTTTCATACCCTTGAGCGTTATCACCTCTTGGGGGTCTTGCCGACCTGTCTTGCTGAGGTCTGTCTTGATGTGGCCTATCTTGATGCGGCCTATCTTGATGCGGCCTATCTTGATGTGGCCTATGACTTCCCGGCTCGCTTTTACGTTCCGGAGTACTTCTTTTATCGTAGCTTCTTGTTGTGTTATGCTGCTTTCTTTCCTCGGTTTCCGGCTTTCTCTTTTCATTTTCCCGAGTTCTCTGTTCGAGATCCTTAGATATTATTGGTTTGCCCACAGGTGGCTTAACTCTTGCATCAAGTTCTTTTGGAGCAACAGGCTTGCCTACAGGCGGTCTTTGAGTCTGCTGATGCTTTTGCTGACCCCTCGATTCGCCGCGCTGCTGCGGCTCTTTCTTTGCAGATGTCTTTATGGCAGCAGCCTTAACAACAATTTTAGGCTCATTATCCGATTCTGTAGTTTTCTTGTTTGCAACCTTCACTATCTTTGTCTCAGTCCCTGCTCTACCTCTGTTGACGGTATTCCTTACTGCGACAGCATCCATATCAGCAATAATGCTCTTTTCGTCTTTTGCATCTATTCCCATTGAATTGGCTCTATCAAGTAAAGCCTGACTACTAACATTCAATTCTTTTGCAAGTTCGTATACTTTTATTGTCATCCGAGCACCTCCTCCTTTTTTGCATCTATTTGTTCAACTATAATTTTCGCAAACTTTTCATCCGTTATTACGAAAACATTTCTCCCCGGCTTGCCTATCATCTTTGATAAATCATAGGCATCACCATATATTCTTACCGGAACATTTGCCTTTTCAGCTATATTCCGCAATTTTTCCAATGTTCTTTCGGCTGTATCCTCGGCGATCAACAAAAGTTTTGCTTTTCTTTTTTCAATTTTTGAAGCACAGGCTGCCGTACCCGCAATCAAATTACCCGACTTCGCGGCAAACCCTATATAGCTTTCAAATTTGCTTCTCATATTTTTTGATTTCCTCAAATAGGGCTTCATAACGCTCGTTGGTCATCTCTATCCCAAGGCTTCTCCCTATTGCTTTCCTTTTATGTGCTTTCTCAAGGCATTCGTTGTTCACACACAGATATACGCCTCTGCCCTTTGCTCTTCCTGTAGGGTCAATGGATATTTCATCTTCATATCCGGCTATCCTTATGAGGCTCTTCTTTTCTTTAGATTCTCCACATCCGGCGCATCTTCGCATCGGTGATTTCTTAGCCTTCATCACTGAATTCCTCTATATTGTCTTCTTCTTCAAAATATTTACTGTGCGATTTTATGTCTATCTTCCATCCGCTGACTTTTGCTGCAAGTCTTACATTTTGACCTTCTTTTCCGATTGCCAATGAAAGCTGATAATCCGGAACGACGACCACGGCGGCTTTTTCTTCCTCCGATAGTATGATTACTTTTTCCACTTTGGCCGGAGATAACACGTTACTTATAAGTATTTCGGGGTTTTCATCCCATGTTATTATGTCTATTTTTTCCCCGAAAATTTCTTCAACTATGTTTTGTACCCTGACTCCGCGTGGCCCAACGCATGCTCCTACAGGATCAACGTCTATATTTTCCGTGTATACCGCCATCTTTGTTCTTGAGCCGGCTTCTCTTGCAATTCCTTTTATCTCTACGACTCCGTCCTGTATCTCCGGAACCTCAAATTCAAAAAGCTTTCTTACAAGCCCGGGATGCGAACGCGATAAATATACCTGAGGCCCTTTTGTAGTCCTCTTGACATCCATGACATAGACCTTTATCCTTGAATTTATGTCAAATTCTTCTCCCTGTACCTGTTCTGTTGCCGATAATATTCCTTCAGTTCTTCCTATATCTACATATATGGTATCGTGCGATATCCTTTGCACAGTTCCCGTGATTATTTCACCCTGCCTCTTGATAAAGTCCTCAAAGACGAGACCTCTTTCGGCTTCCCTTATTCTCTGAACGACTACTTGCTTCGCAGTTTGAGCGGCAATTCTTCCAAAGTCTCGCGGTGTTACTTGGTATTCTATTATATCGCCCACCTCGTACCTCGGGTCTATTGCAAGTGCTTCACTTATCGGGATTTCATAGATTTCATCTTGAAGCTCATCATCTTCAACTATGTCCTTTCGCATGAACACATTGATATCTCCAGTATCACGATCTATGTTAACACGAACATTCTGTGATGTTCCATAATTCTTTTTATATGCAGATACAAGAGCGGACTCAATAGCCTCAATGAGAATATCTTTTGATATCTGTTTTTCTTTCTCCAGATCCTCAATGGCTCTCATAAATTCCCTGTTCATTTCCTTTTAATATCCTCCTTCTACGGATTAAATTATTACTTCAAGCTTTGTTTTTGCAATAGATTCAAAAGGGATTTGCATTATATCTTCCTGTGTCAAAGCAACAGATACCATCCCGTCATTTAATCCTTGCAGTATGCCCTTCAAATTCTTTTTTCCGTCGATTGCTTTATATAGTCTTATCTCAACGGGCTTCCCTTTAAATCTTTCGTAATCCTTTTCTTTTATCAAAACTCTGTCAAGCCCTGGTGACGAGACTTCCAGATAGTAATTTTGCTCTATCGGATCTTTTTCATCGAGCTCGTTGCTGAGCCAACGGCTTACAAGCTCGCAATCATCCGTTGAAATGTATCTCTCTTTTCCATCTTCATCTTCGGTTTTATCTAAATAAACTCTAAGAAACCAGTCTTTCCCTTCTTTGACAAACTCAACATTGTAAAGAATGAGATCCTTGCCATCAAGAAAGTTTTCAAGAAGCTCGGTTATCAACTCCGTTACCTTTTGTTTCGCCATTTTACCTCCTATAGAACTCTATGCTTTTTGTTGTCCAATATCTCTATACAAAATTGAAAGAGTGGGCTTCCCCACTCTTCTGCTCCATTCACTACTAGTTTTCTACCAACTACTATATCACGGAAAAATAGGAATTGCAAGCGTTTTTGAGGTTTTGCCTTACAATTGTATGCTAAAACATCGATATTTGATCCGTTTCCTGCAATCCTTCCAAAACACCATGGATTCTCAACGTTTCCATCGCTGATTTGTTAACTTTTGTCCTTAAGGATATTTCTTCAACCGTTTCATACGGACAAAGGCGGTATTCGAGGTCAAGACTTTCGGCAGCCGTATCACCTATTCCCTCTAGAGCGCGGAATGGAATTCTGACCTTTCCTTCATCGCATATAAACTTTTTTGCCTGCGATTTCCCGAGACGCGCCGGCAGAAATTCATATCCCCTTGCATACATCTCATATGCCACCTCGAGCACTGTCACCTCATCATTTTCTTTTGTGGTCGCGCCCTTTCCTTTGGCTGCAATTTCATCAATTCTTGCCAGTACTGCATCCTTTCCCTTCATTATTACCGCATCGCTGAAGTTGGATACCTTCATTGTGAAATAAGAGGCATAAAACGCAGTTGGATAGTACACCTTGAACCAAGCCATACGATATGACATCATTACATAAGCGACTGCGTGAGCCCTCGGAAACATGTATTGTATCCTTTTGCACGATATTACATACCACTCCGGTACATTGTGCTCTTTCATAATTTCAAGCTGCTCATCCGACAGAGGTCTGTTTTTCCTTACATCCTCCATTATTTTAAATGATGTTTTGTTCGGTATGCCCTTCAGTATCAGATAGTTCATTATATCATCTCTTGTGGATATAACTTCGCTCATGTTGGCAGTACCGTTTCTTATCAATTCTTGAGCGTTGTTGAGCCATACATCCGTCCCGTGCGAAAATCCCGATATTCTAACAAGATCCGCAAACCTTGACGGCTTTGTGTCGTCGAGCATGCGTCTTACAAATGCTGTTCCGAATTCAGGCACCGCAAAGCTACCATGCGTAAATTTGTAATCCGGATCTTTTATGTCCAATTCCTCTGTCCCGTTAAATATACTGTTCACCTTTTCATCTTTAAGAGGGATACTGAGCGGATCAACTCCCGTCATATCTTGAAGATGATGTAGCATTGACGGAATATCATGCCCGAGAATGTCGAGCTTTAAAAGGTTCTTATCTATTTTATGGTAATCAAAATGCGTTGTAATAATTTCCGAATTTTCAGCATTGGCAGGTCTTTGTACGGGACAAAATTCATATATTTCATGGTCGTCCGGAACTATTATTATGCCGCCCGGATGCTGACCTGTCGTCCTCTTTACTCCGGTACAATTCTTTACAAGACGGTCAATCTCAAATTTATTTACATAATGGCCTTTCTCCTCAAAATATTTCATTACAAAGCCATATGCCGTTTTATCGGCTATAGTGCCTATCGTTCCGGCTTTAAAAACATTTTTCTCTCCAAAAATTTCATCTACGTACTTGTGCGCCGTCGCCTGATATTCTCCCGCAAAATTAAGGTCTATGTCAGGCTCTTTATCGCCGTCAAACCCTAAAAACGTTGCAAACGGTATAGTAAAGCCATCCTGATTCATCATCTCCCCGCACTTGGGACACTTCATCTCCGGCATATCTACGCCGCAGTCATATTTGCCTCTTTCATGAATCTCATCTCCCCAAATCAGATGCTTGCATTTAGGGCAAATGTAATGCGGCTCGAGAGGGTTTACCTCAGTAATGCCAGCCATTGTAGCGGCAAAGGATGAGCCTACGGAACCTCTGGAGCCAACTATATATCCGTCCGCCAATGATTTTTCCACCAGCATCTGCGCAGAAACGTACATTACTGAATATCCGTTGCTGATTATTGAGTTAAGCTCCTTATGCAAGCGTTCCTCTATAAGCTCAGGCAATGGATCACCATATATGCTATGCGCCTTTTCCATACATGTTTTCCAGAGGATCTCATCCGCATTTTCAATTTTCGGAGGAAATTTGCCTTTCGGAACCGGTAATATATCAGCTATACTGTCAGCTATAGCTTTCGTATTTTCCACTACAATCCTATAAGCCGTCTCTTCTCCCAGATAAGAAAACTCTTCCAGCATTTCATCCGTTGTACGCATGTAAAGACCTTCTCCGCTTTCCGCATCCTTATATCCTTGACCGGCAAATAGAATATTTCTGTAAATTGCATCCTCGGGCTCACTGTAATGTGCGTCCGTCGTCGCGACTGCAGGCTTGCCAAGTCTATCCGCCAGCTCTACGATTTTTTTATTTATCTCCATCAATCGTTCTTTTCCCGGCACGATTCCTTTTTCTATCATAAATCGATTGTTGACTAGGGGTTGTATCTCCAGATAATCATAAAATGATGCGATCTCTTCTATTTCATTTAGAGGTAAATCATCAAGAACGGCTCTGTACACCTCTCCTGCCTCACACGCAGACCCTATAATGATACCCTCCCTGTGGGCAGAAATAACCGACTTGGGCAGCCTCGGTCTTTTATAAAAGTAATCGATATGAGAATATGACACGAGCTTATATATGTTTTTTAGGCCCTCTTGATTTTTTGCAAGCAAAATTATATGGTTTGTAGGCTTTGACCTGTAATCTATCGTCCCGTCTTCCTTAATGCAATCCTTATCGTCAAAAACATAACCTTCCAGACCGTATAATATCTTTATTTCTTTTCCTGCTTTTTTAAGCTTTGCTGCCGCACCTGCGGCATCCGGGAATGATTGAACCACGGCATGGTCCGTTATTGCTATGGCCGGTTGGCCCCACCTTGCCGCAACCTTTACAATCTCGGCAACTTCATTCAGACCGTCCATTCGGCTCATCTTGGTATGTAAATGTAGCTCCACTCGTTTTTCCGGTGCATTATCTTCTCGAAGCTGAATTTTACCCTTTTCTATGGATGACGCCATTACTACAAGCACATTTTCATATGTATCCCATTGTGTTTCACCCTTTATTTTTATAAAATCGCCTTCATGTAGCTCTACATCTATGTCCTGCCATTTTTCCGGTCCTGTAAAGCATTTTACACATAATGACGTCCTCTTATCAGTTATAAGAAGAGTGACCAGACATCGGTCGTTCTTAATTGGTCGCATTGTCTTTTTAAACAGTACGCCTTCAGCCGCCACGTTTCCACTCTCGACACTTATTTCTCCAAGCGATGTAATACCCTGTTTTATCGCCGACCCCATTATGATATTTCCTTTTACAGGCTGATATTTCGGCCGGCGCTTTCTGCCGGAATAATTATCTCCACCAAATTGAGACGTCTGCCGCTCTTCCTGACGAGGCGCATTTTTTGCTGCATTTTCTTGTGCAATTCTATTGCATTCAAGCTCGGCCTCATGCAAAACAGCCATTTCCTTTTTCGTTTCCTCGTACACATCTATATGATTTTCAAATATCACCTTTCGCTTAAGCCCAAAATGCTCGAGATAAAAATTTTCAAACCTTGGAGAAACTTCGCGATTGAGAGTGCTGACCGCTAAATCTCCTATTGCTTTTATTATCAGCTCATCTCCCGAAAGTATATAATCATCCTGTCTTATCGTCCTGGTTATCGCAGCAAATGATCCGTTTATCTCGCCTATGATATGTCCTATGGCGTATTTTGTTATTTCTTCTTCTGTCATTATTATATTTTCATATATATATTCTATTCTTATGCCCTCAATTTGAGGTATTCTGCATTTTATTTCATCCTCAATCTTCAAATGAGCTTCATACGGTATTATAAAATTCAGAAGCACTGCTATATATAAAGTTTTGCCATCCTTGGAAATTGCCGCCCTCTTTATATCATAGAACAGCTGCTCCTTCGCATAGTTACCTATATCCTCGAACCTTATGGAATTTTCGAATATGTCCTTCATTACAAACTAGCCTTTCCGTGTTACTGTTTTTTTACCAATTCTATTATTGTGTTTGCAATATCAGCCTCTGCAACAGTACAAAGTATTTCTCCTTTAGCGAAGATTACACCTTTTCCTTCTCCGCAAGCTACACCCAAATCTGATTCTCTTGCTTCCCCCGGCCCATTTACAGCGCATCCCATAATTGCAATTGTTAAATCACGCATTCCCGCGTTCTTGCGTCTCTCCGTCACAGGGGCAAGTGCGTTCTCGATCTGCAATGCAATTTTATTTAAATCCACGGCGGTGCGACCGCACGTAGGACACGATACAAAGCGAATCCCGCTGCCTCGTATCCCAATTGCTTCAAGAATTTCACGCGCAAAATATACTTCTTGTACAGGGTCACCCGTCAAGGAAATCCTCATAGTGTCACCGATTCCTTCGATCAAGAGCGGCGAAAGCCCCACAGCTGATTTTATCTTACCTTTTGTAGCCGTTCCCGCCTCCGTAAGGCCTATATGCATAGGATAATTTGTGTGCTTTGCAAGCAGAATATGAGCATCATAATTCATCATCACATCTGAAGACTTTATAGAAACGACTATATTGTCGAAGTTTATGTCCTCAAGGGTTCTGATGTTGTCAAGCGCGCTTTCAACAAGACCCTCGGCTGTTACCCCTCCGTATTTTTCAATGATGTTTCTTTTCAGCGAGCCCGAGTTTACACCTATTCTAATAGGAATGTTTCTTTCAGATGCAGCATCGACAACTGCCTTTATTCTATCGACATCCCCGATATTGCCGGGATTTATCCTCACCTTGTCGGCACCGTTTACGATTGATTGTATCGCCAGCCTGTAATCAAAGTGTATGTCGGCCACCAGAGGGAGGTCTTTTGTTTGAGTATATTTTTGAAGTTCTTTCTTTATGCTTTCGAACGCCTTTGCCGCATCATTGTCGGGAACAGCAAGCCGCACTATTTGCGCACCGGCCTCTGCAAGGCTTCTTATCTGGCTGACCGTAGCCTTTATATCGGAAGTATGGGTGTTTGTCATCGATTGAATTGAAATAGGCGCGTTTCCACCTATGGCAACCGCGCCGCAAAATACTTTCTTCGTTTCTCTTCTCTTAACAGAACTCATTGCGTCCTCCATCATGTAAACAGCGGAACTACAAATTTTAAAATATCGTTCCATGTAACATAAATCATTAATCCAAATAACAGCATAATCCCCGCGAAGTGAACCCTTGCTTCAATCTCGTCTGTTATTGCCTTGCCCGTAACCTTCCTTATGGCTATAAATACGAGCCTTCCACCATCAAGTGCGGGGAAAGGAAGCATATTTATTATAGCGAGGTTGAGGCTTATAAGCGCTGCTATATAAGCTATATAAACGAAGCCCATAGGCGCCGTGTCGTTTACTATAGCAACGATTCCCACAGGTCCGCTTAAATCCGATACCGGAACATCTCCTGTGAAAAGCTGCCTCAATATATCTACCATGCTTACGGTCATATTGCCTGTGGCTTTTACACCGTCTATTGTTGCTGCCATTACATTGTGGCTTCTTTCTGGGATAAATCCGATTAATCTGCGACCTGTCTCATCGACCAAAACATTTGTGATGACGGTTTTCTCCGCGCCGGATTTTCCGACAACTGTTACGGCAAGCGTCTCTCCTGTGCTTTCACCAATCAAGCGATTAAGATCTTCCCATTCGTAAACCTTTTGTCCGTCAACCGCCGCAACCGTGTCGCCGATTTCAATTCCCGCCTTTTGCGCAGGACTTCCCTCCATGAACTCAGAAACTACCGGTACAGGTGTTCCCATATACAGTGCCACGCCTGCAAGAATCGCTACGGCTAATATTAAATTCATCAGTGATCCGGCGATAAGTATAATTGACTTTTGCCATGCTTTCTTATTGTTGAAGGCTCTCGGGTCACCGGATTCCTCATCCTCTCCCTCCATGGCACAAAACCCGCCAATCGGAAAAGCACGAAGAGAATAAAGCGTCTCTTCCTTTTGTTTCTTTATGAGAGCCGGCCCCATCCCCAATGCGAATTCGTTTACTTTCACTCCACAAAGCTTTGCGGCAATAAAATGCCCTGCTTCATGGACAAATATAAGTACACAAAATATTAAAATTGCATAAATAATAGTCATATTTTCCCCTTAAAATATTCTCTTTGTATCTATCCTTGTTTCCCTATCCAAAGCCATTATATCATCTATTGACTCAACCGATGATATACGAGCCGCGTTCAAGATTCTCTCAATATTTTCCTGAATATCAATAAACCCTATTCTTCCCTCCAAAAATGCTTCTACAAGAATTTCATTTGCAGCGTTGAGCACCACAGTATATGCAGTTCCGGCCGAAACCGCTTTATACGCTAAATCAAGACATCTGAACGTTTTAGTATCAGGCTTTTCAAATGTTAATTTTGACGCCGTCTCGAAAAAATTGAGTGAAGGCATATCGTTCGAAACAAGTCTGTTCGGATAAGAAAATGCATAGCTTATCGGTATTCTCATATCCGGCAGCCCCAGTTGTGCAATAATAGAACTATCTTCGTATTCCACCATCGAATGAATTATTGATTGTGGGTGTACGGCAACATCAATATTATTTTCATATATATCAAAAAGCCATTTTGCTTCTATTACTTCAAGTCCCTTATTCATCATCGTAGCCGAATCTATCGATATTTTCTTGCCCATTCGCCATTTTGGGTGCTTCAGTGCCATTTGAGGCGTTACGCTTTCGAGCTGTTTGCGATTGAACCCTAAGAATGGTCCTCCCGATGCGGTTAGAATTATTCGCCTCACAGGGGTGTTTAGGTTCCCCTGAAGGCATTGGAATATCGCACTGTGTTCGCTGTCAACCGGAAGCATTAATGCGCCGCTCTCCCTTGCCGCGCGCATTATGATATCCCCTCCCGCAACGAGTGTCTCTTTGTTCGCAAAAGCAATGTCCGTGCCCCTTTTCAACGCTCTGTATGTAGGCTCAAGACCACGTATACCCATAAGTGAATTTAAAAGGATATCACAATTGGATTCTGCAATTGTGTTAAGGCCTTCTTCGCCAAAATATACTTCGAGACCTTTAAACCTACCCTGCAGCATCCGCGCACTTTCTTCCCTGGCAACCGATATCATCTCCGGACGAAACAATTCTATTTGCTTGGAAAGCTCTTCGATTCTATCCGCGCAAGACAATGCCGTTACCGTATATTTATCCCTATTTTTTGATATTATATCCAGAGCCTGTGTCCCGATAGACCCTGTACTTCCGAGAATAGCAATCCTCTTCATATTATGCCCCCATTATTAGAGTACTAACATTATATAATAATATACCATCGGAGCTGTAAAAAGTACGCTGTCGAAACGGTCTAGAACACCGCCGTGACCCGGTATAAGATTCCCATAGTCCTTAATCCCCATTTTGCGCTTAAAAATAGAAGCCGTGAGGTCTCCAAGCTGCGAAATTATTCCGCCGAGAAGCCCTATTACCGCACAATGTATGATGATGCCTTCCGCAAATAATGCGCCAAAGCCCACGCACAGTATTATACTTCCCAGTGTTCCTCCAATAGATCCTTCTATCGTCTTCTTTGGGCTTATCTTTGGGCATAGCTTGTGCTTGCCAAAAAGATATCCCGAAAAATATGCCATTATATCTGTTCCGAAAGCGGAAAGGAATATCAACCATATCAGTATCGAATACTCGGATTGTTCTACAAGGACAACGTGATATGAGAAAAACACGACATAGAAAATGCCTGTAATCGTTGCCATGCCATCTTCAAGAGCACGAAAATCCACTCTAAACAAATAGATAAGGCTGAGAAGAACTACGCCGAAGAACCAAAGATGCATATAAGCTTCTTCTTTTACCTGTAGCATATTTAACGCATATAACGACGCTATGCTAAAGAGTGCAATGGCATAGCTAGGCTTGATGTTGATTGAGCGAAAACCGCCGTAAAATTCTTTTACCCCAATTATACCCACAAGCATGCAAGCGATTGTAAGAGCAATTCCCCCAAAATATACCACAAGTAGAAGAGGGAGCATAATCAATCCGGATATAACTCTTGTTTTCATCTGTTATCTTCCTCCAAACCTTCTTTTTCTTTCTTGAAATTCCATTATGCATCTCTTGAATTCATCCGGTGTAAAATCAGGCCAGAGAGTCTGCGTAAATACAAATTCACTGTAAGCACTCTGCCAAAGCAAAAAATTCGAAAGGCGCATCTCGTTGCTTGTCCTTATAATCAACTCGGGATCCGGGATATCAGCATGATGTGACCCCGTCCACAACCTAGATGATATGGTATCCTCATTTATATCAGGGAGTTCAAGCGTTCCCGCTTTCGCTTCTTCCGCTATGGATTTTACCGCCCTGCTGATTTCGTCCCTTCCTCCGTAATTCAGAGCAATGTTAAATCTGAGGCCTGTATTGTTCTTTGTCGTCTCAATAGCATAACCTAACCTTTGAACCGAATCCTTCGGAAGCATGCTGTAATCTCCCAAAATAGAAACATTGACGTTGTTTCCATGAAGTTCTTTCAGCTCGCTGTCCACGTATATAACTATCAGTTTAAATATGCCGGATACTTCCTCAACGGATCGTTTCCAGTTTTCTGTCGAAAATGCATATACAGTGAGGTATTTTACCCCCAACTGATCCGCACATTTGACTATTTCTTTCATTGCTTTCATTCCGGCATTATGTCCCGCCATCTTGGGAAGCATTCTCTTGTCCGCCCATCTTCCGTTACCATCCATAACAATTGCAACATGCTGTGGAATATGTCCTGCATCAAGCATAATAATACTTCTCTCCTGTCATAAGTAAAGAGACCGGATAAACCGGCCGCTTGTATCTTTTGTTTTTTATACTTCCAAAATTTCTTTTTCCTTTGCAGCACAGACGTCGTCAATCTCTTTAATTGATTTGTCTGTTGCCTTTTGGATTTCGTCCAATTCTCTTTTTACATCATCCTCTGTAAGCTCACCGTTTTTCTCTTGCCTTTTAGTTTCGTCATTCATTTCTCTTCTTATATTTCTTATGGCAATTTTTGATTCTTCACCTATCTTTTTAACGGTCTTTGTCAGCTCTTTTCTTCTTTCTTCAGTGACCTGAGGAATTGAGAGCCTTATGCTCTTCCCGTCATTTGACGGCATTATACCAATGTTTGCCATGTTTATCGCTCTTTCGATGTCTCCTATAAGCTTAGGGTCGAAAGGAGATATCATGAGAGTCCTCGGATCCGGTACCGAAACATTTGACATGTTTTTAATCGGAGTGGGATTTCCGTAGTAATCCACCATGATTTTTTCAATTAATGCGGGGTTAGCTCTGCCCGCTCTGACAGTGTTCAGGTCTTCTTTTAGAACTGAAATAGTTTTAAGAGTCTTTTCCTTTAAAGCTTCCTTTACATTAATACTCATAACATTTCTCCTTTTTTAATTTTAACTTATAATTGTGCCGATTTTTTCTCCACATATAGCTTTGAGCATATTGCCCTTTTCGGCAAGAGCAAATACATGAATGTCTATATTGTTATCCATACATAAAGATGATGCCGTCGAATCCATAACTCCCAGCCCTTTTTCAAGGACCTCTTTATGCGTAAGTTTTTCATACCTGATTGCGTTACAATTTTTTTCCGGATCATCGGAATAAACAGCATCTACTTTCTTTGCAAGAAGAATAACATCCGCGTCTATTTCGGCCGCCCTCAGTGCGGCTGTTGTATCTGTTGAAAAGAAGGGATTACCTGTTCCGGCTCCGAATATGACGATATCTCCGTTTTGTAGCTCCGAGATAGCTCGACGCCTTATGTACGGCTCTGCAACTTCTCTCATCTCGATAGCTGTTTGGACTCTTGCCGAAAGTCCCAAATTTTCAAGAGAATCCTGCAATGCCATTGCGTTTATTACTGTGGCAAGCATTCCCATATAATCCGCCGTTGTTCTGTCCATAGACTTGCTGGTGCGCCCTCTCCAGAAATTACCACCTCCGACAACTATGGCAATCTGTACACCCAACTCCTTAATTTCTTTAACTTGCTCGGCTACAGTGCACAGCATATCCTCATTGATGCCAAATTTATCTTCACCTGCCAAGGCCTCTCCACTTATTTTTAGTATCACTCTTTTATATTTCGGTTTCATCCAAAGGTCTCCTTGTTTATACAGTCTAATACATACCGTATTAATTTTCTAAACTGTATTATACCATAAAAATAATATGCGTTCATCTAAAATTTTGTTTATTCACGTGAAAACACAAATCTCGATAATTCGTAGACTGAATCAAAATAGTAGTTTGAATTTGCCTTCATAAAATCAATTATTCCGGGAATGAGACTATGTGACCATCCCGCTGCTGCAAAGTCGACACCGCAGGCTTTAGCCATATCATATCCCAGCTTAAGGTCGTCTACCATAAGGCAATCCGCTGGTTTGAGTTTCAGGCTTTCCAAGGTTTGTATCATAGGATACGGATTCGGCTTGCGTTGTTCCTCCGGATATTCCCAACCATAAACCAGGTCCGGCTTTATTCCGTTTTCCCGATAATGTCGTTCTATCTCAGTATTTTCCGAGAGAGAGATTACGCTTATGTATCCGCCACGCTGCTGGAATTCTCTGACCATATCAAGAAATCCGTCGTAAAAAGCCGGTGTCTTATCCTGTATGTAAGCTTTCCATATTTCATATTCCATTTGCATTTCTTTATCCGTAAATCCAAGCTCTCTGCGACAGAATTGCTCAAATCCCGGATCGAAGCAGAGGCGGATAAAGCTATCAAGCGAATATCCTTCATGTCGCGGTCTAAGACGCTCCATAATCTCACAAAAGGCCGGATAATGCAGCTCCGGCGTACTTTTTACGGCTGTATCATCATGATCAAGTATTAAGCATTTATATCTCATGCATCCCTCCACTTTTATAATTTGTCCGCTATTTCATGTATTTTTTTTAATCTGTTATTTAGACCCGACTTTTTCATCGGAGGTACACACATATCTGCAAGCTCCTGCAAGCTTGACTCTGGGTTTTCTACCCTGAGTATAGCGGCCTCCCTCAGTTTATCGGATAAAAATTCAAGCCCTTTTTCCTCTTTTATCTTGTTAATAGCTTTTATCTGCTTGCTTGCGGCATCCAATGTTTTATCCATGTTGGCGTTGTCGCAATTTGACAGCCTGTTCGCTTTGTTTCTCATTTCCTTAGTTACCCTGACATCCTCAAATACGAAAAATTGATTGTGCGCACCCAGGATATTGAGTATATCGGCAACTTGATCGGCTTCCTTTACATATACAATATAGTTCTTTCCCCTCTGTGTTATTCTGGGATATAGATCCACAAAGGTGCTGATGAGTTTTTTTACATCGTTTGCCAAAACGCTTGTGTTGCATATGAATTCTATATGATATGCCTTTTCAGGATCTGTAATAGTCCCGCCGCCGAGGAATAGGCCTCTCAGATAAGCTTTTCTGCAGCACTTCGTCTTAATCAATCCTTCATATATACCATCTGTAAATACATTCATACCTTCTTTGATGGAGAGTATTCCCGATTCTCTGAGTATGGGCTCCGCCTTCTGGCCTTCCCTGTCATCAAGAGTAAGCAAGTATTTGCGCCCTTTTTTAAAGCCTGCACCCATAGTTATTTCAAGCGACGCATCCACATCAAAATACCCCTTTATTAATTTCTTGTAATGTCTTGCAATTGCGGGGTTCTCACTCGGAAGTGTAATCTTCATGCCGTTCTTTCCCAGCAGTCCTATCACACCGCACATTCGTATGAAGCCTGCAATTTCTGCCATCATGCAGCACATTTTTTCGAGATCTATCCTGGATAATTCGGCCTTTGTATCCGTTGAAAAGCTCATGTATTCTCCTCAAAAATTTTTGTTTATCATTGTAAATAGTATAACACAAAAGCGACTTTGTATAAAGTCGCCTTTTTATAATAAGAATATGAAATCTCAAAATAGCCTATTGGCTTCAAATGTATATAGGGTTTTGTGCAATGCCGAGCAGACCTACTCGGGCTAAGGTAGTTTAATCTTCGCATTTTCTCCCGGCTTTATCTTACATTCACTTGGCAATTCAAGCTTTATTTTAAAGTTCTTTTTGGCACGGGTTGCCGCTGTCTGCATATCCCTCGGTGTATACTGCTTCTTAACATCCACGTATACAACGCGTCCGTCATAAGACTTCCCATCATATTTCACCTGCAAAACTTTTCCGTACTCTATTTTCGATATACTGTCATAAGGTACGTATGCTGTCATAAGGCCTTTATTGCTTTGAGCAATTTCAAGGATATTGTACCCTTCTGCTATGATATTGCCCTTATTATAGCTTTTCGTAATTATTGTACCATCACTTGAAGCTCTGATTATACATTTTTCAAATGCCTCTTTTGCTTCATCTAATTGATTTTGCGTCATATCTATACTTAATTCCGAGTTTTCCTGTGCATAAGCTGCTCGTGCACTTTCAAGCGCCGCCTTGCCTGCTGTTACGCCTTTTTCAGCTGTGGATACTGCGAGCTGTGCCTGCTCCAGTTCATTTTCTGATATAGCCCCTGCTTTATAAAGCTGCTGCCTTTTTTCATAAGCTTCCGATGCATTTTGATACGCAAGCTTTGCGTTGCTGTATGCGCTTTGGGCGGAAGATATGGCGCCGCTCTCATTAGCTACGGCACTTTTACTTTTTAGCTCCGCCTGCTTGAGATTTAATTCAAGCTGCTCAATCGTATATTCCTGCTTATCTGAGGATATAACGGCAAGAACATCTCCCTCTTTGACCACCTGCCCGAGCTCAACTCTCATCTCTATAATTTTCCCGGAGGTCTCTGCAATCTCAGGTATTATTACCGCCTCCATCTCACCTGTAACATAGCTTTTCCCCACATAGCCTGCAATTAAAATAATACTTATAATAAGGAGAAGCACAACCGGTAAAATCACTTTTTTATTAATTTTTCTTTGCATTTTCTCTACCTCTATCTTTTAAATTGCTCTATGCTTTTTTAAAATCTTTATATTCATCAATACAAAAATTGCACTGAATGCTATAAGAACAGATAAGTCCAACAATACATTTATATCCATGCCGGCACCTCTTATCATCACACGTGACAGAGCATCCGCCGAATATTTTAAGGGGAATGCATATCCAACTGTATCCCATGCCTCCGATAACTCGAATATACCGCAGAAGAAAATCTGGGGAATTATTACAATCGGAATAAATTGCACAATTTGAAATTCATTTTCCGCAAGAGAGGAAAGCATCATTCCTAAGGTAAGTGCACATATAGATGTCGCCAAGGTAATAATCATGACGCTCCATATGGAGCCAATCATAATTATTTTGAGAACATATACCAAATAAAATGTAATCAAAACCGTTTGAACAATTGCTATAACGCCGTATCCACAAATATATCCAAGTACAATTTCACTTCTTCTAATAGGTGTCGAAAGCATCTTTTCCAACGTTCCCGAGGTTCTTTCGGTAAGAAAATTAATCCCAGCAATCAAGAATACAAAGAAGAAAATTACAAATCCCAAAAGCGCCGCACCATAATTGTCGAACATTTCTAAATCAGATGCTCCGTATATATACTCTATTTCTGAGTTTAAGTCCGCACGAACCTTGCCCGTATTCTGAGCTCTTGAGCCTTCTAGTGCAGCAAGTGCCTTTTTACTTTTTACAGAATTGCTCCCATCGACAACATATGAATACTTGCCATTTTCCATGGATACAGCGGCTACGATCTCTTGATTTTCTAAAGCAACCAACGCTCCCGCTTCGTCCATTCTCGTTACTCTTGCATTGTTTTCATAGAGCGCATCCACATATGATTCGGGGGCATTTATTACAGCAATGTTTACATTCTGAGCGTCCGAATTTAAGACAAAAAATATAAGGGTCATCATAATGATAGGGGCACCTATTATCAATGCAACGGTTCTTCTGTCTCCCTTCATCTGCAGAAGGATTCTTCTGGCAACAGCTTTAATCCTCATTTTGTGCCTCCCCCCTGCTATAAAAGATGAATGCCTCATCCATTGTATTCGCTCCTGCGTCTTTCTTTATTTCCTCGGGGCTTCCCTCTTTTATCAGTGATCCATCGCGCATCATTGAAAGCCTTGTGCATTTATCAGCTTCATCCATAACATGCGTGGTGACGAGAATTGCTTTCCCCGCGTCTGCCATACGATAAAGCTCATCCCATATGCTTTTCCTAAGGAGGGGATCAATTCCGACCGTAGGCTCATCAAGAATCAGCACATCCGGGTCATGGAGTATGACACCCGCTAAAGAAAGTCTTCTTTTCATGCCGCCGGAATAATCCGAAACCTTCTTTTCCAGGTGTTCTGTCAAATCTACAACTTTTGCAGCGTATTCAATCCTTTCATCAAGCTCGGGCTTTTTCATACCGTATAAGGCACCCAAAAACGACATGTTTTCTCTGCCCGAAAGATTGCTGTATAGCGCATCGGACTGTGCCATATATCCGATTTTGTCCAAGGTTTGCAAATCGGGCATTCTTGTATCAAGCACAAAGGCTTCTCCTGCCGAAGCCTTCAGCATGCCGGCTGCAATCTTTACGGCCGTAGTTTTACCGCATCCGGAGGGGCCGAGAAGACCGTATATTTCTCCCTTTAAAATACAGAAGTTTATGCATTTCAGAACCTCATTTTCGCCGAAACTTTTATATATATTTTTTAATATAATATAATTGTTGGTCATCTTGCACCTCCCTTCTTCCTTTATTATATTCACACTAACAGCTTAAATCAATAAACAATCAGTGCTTTAAATGTGGTGTTAAAACACAGCAGAGAGCGTAGCGAATCGGAGCCCCTTAAAGGGGGAGTTAGGTGCGTAAAAGAAAGACCGGACTTACTTTGTCCGGCCTTTATGCGTATCTTTCTTATCCAATGTAAGCTATTACTTCAATCTCAACAAGTACATCTTTCGGCAGCCTTGCAACTTCAACAGCAGATCTTGAAGGGTATGAACCTTCTTTAAAATGCTTTGCATATATTCCGTTCATTGCAACAAAATCATTCATATCTTTTAAGAAGCATGTAGTCTTTACAACGTTGTCCATAGTTGCTCCGGCAGCTTCAACTATTGCCCTTACATTCTTAAGAACTTGATCTGTCTGCGCCTCAACGCCTTCAGCAACTTCTCCTGTTGCAGGGTCTATTCCAACCTGACCAGATGTAAAGATAAAATCTCCTACGATGTTTGCTTGTGAATAAGGGCCTATCGCCCCTGGTGCTTTGTCTGTAAATACCGTTTTCCTCATGTTTATTTCCTCCTCTATATAAAATTAACTCACTTTATTATATCTATAATTATACTACTATAAATCTCTATGTTCAATGGTGATTCTTTTGCCCTGGGCTATGGATTTCTCTGAAAATTTATTCGCAATAGTTACCGAACGATGATGGCCTCCTGTGCATCCGAAAGAAATATTCAAATGGTACTTTCCTTCCTTTGCGTAGAAAGGAATCAAGTTGTCTACAAGCCTGTAAACTGTTTCCAAAAATCTCTGGCTTTCTTCATGCCTCATAACGAAGTCTTGTACCTTTTTATTGTTACCCGAAAGATTTTTCAGGCTTGCGATATAGAAAGGATTAGGAATAAAGCGCATATCGAATACCAAATCCGAATCGAGAGGTATTCCATATTTATATCCGAAGGATTTTATATTTATAATAAAGTTATTCTCATCTTCTCCCTCATCGTTGATAATGTTCCTTATTTCTTCGCGGAGCCTTGCTGTTTTCATGTTGGACGTATTTATTACGAAATCAGCCATCTTTCTTATTTCTGAAAGTAACTCGGTTTCTTTTTCAATACCTTCCTGAACTGATCCCGTCTCCGAAAGCGGGTGTGTCCTCCTGGTCTCGTTGTAGCGTCTTATAAGAACTTCCTTGCTTGCTTCCAGGAAAATCAGCTTATAATCAAGCGTGCTCTTGTCCAAATCCTCCAATGAAGCCTTTGCATCCGCAAAGAATTCTCCACCGCGCACATCTATCACGAGAGCTGCTTTTTCTATAGAGGAACCCTTTCCCGTACCTGCAAGATTAAGAAAATTTTTTATCAATGCAGGAGGCATATTGTCTATGCAGTAATAACCCATATCTTCAAGGCAATTAATAGCTTGCGATTTACCTGCCCCTGAAAGTCCTGTAACAATTATTACTTTCATATTCTAAACCCTTTCTACGTTAATAACACGCGACATATCCAATCCTGCAGCCAAGGCCCGTTCCAATCCGGTTCCCATGTCTCCAATTTTTTCTGTTGAATGCGCGTCACTGTTTATCACGAATTTTATATCATATTTTTTTGCAATCCTTATACCTTCTTCAGAAAGATATTTATGCCTGGAATTTATCTCCATAAGGGTATCTGTCTTTTCACAAGCTTTTGCAACCTCATCTATGTCGAAAGGTCCTTTATCCCCCGGATGAGTCAGTATTTTTAAGTTATTTTCATATACGGCCTTTACCATCATATCAGTATTCCTGATAAGGAGTTTTTTGTCATTTGCCTTAACCGGCGCATGCTTATTGAAAAAATTAGAGACGCAAAATCCGCCCATGACACCGTAATGATATCCAGCCATCACATAATCAAAATCCGCAAATTCATGCGGGTCAATATCTATATGATTTCCTTTGTTGATAATATTCGCTTCTATTCCGAAGTAAATCTCTATATCCTCATATATTTTTCTCAATTTTTGAATTGTGTCACGCACTACCGATATGTTTTCACGCTTTATTCCATAGGTTAGGTGCCTCGGCCCATGTTCTGTAATCCCGATTCCCTTTAGCCCCTTTTCCCTTGCTGCTATAATGTTTTGTTCTATTGTGTTCTTTCCGTCGGAATATATAGTATGCGTATGGTAGTCGCGTGTTATTCTGTAGTTTACTTTCCCGGTGCCCATTATTATTCTTCTCCTATTATCCTTATCTCGGGTTCAAGCATTATGCCGCTTTTGTCATATACTATATTCTGAACAAGCTTCATCAGCGAAATAATATCCTTTGCCGTCGCATCTTGCTTGTTTACTATAAAGCCTGCGTGCAGATCGGATACTTGAGCTCCGCCAACAGATAAGCCCTTCAATCCTGCATTTTCAATGAGAGCGCCCGCATAATTATTTTCCGGCCTTTTAAAGGTGCTACCCGCACTCGGTAAATTTACCGGCTGCTTTGAATTTCTCTTAGCTGCGAGTTCCCTCATAAGCGATGAGATTTCTTCCCTCTCTCCCTTTTGAAGCTTAAGTGTGACCTCAGTAATTATATCACCCGTATCACAGAATGTGCTGTGCCTATAACCGAATTCAAGCTCATCCGCGTATTTAAGCGCCTCCGTCATCCCGTCCTTTGATATATATCTTACAGAATATAGCCTTTCTTTTAGCTCTCCACCGTATGCCCCCGCATTCATAAATGTTCCGCCTCCAAGGCTCCCCGGTATCCCTGATGCAAATTCAAGCCCGGACAATGATGCCTCAAGAGCGGCCTTTGAAACCTTTGAAAGTAAAGCTGCCGCACCCGATATTATATATTGCCCTTGAACCTTGATATCGGTAAATTCACCGCCCAATTTTATAAGAACGCCTCTGTATCCGCCATCACGAACAAGAAGGTTTGAACTATTGCCTATCACCATATAAGAAATGTCTGCTTTGCTGCAGCATGAGCCACATCCATCTTTGGTTTCGTCCCCTCCGCACTTTGCCGATCCTTCTTTGGCACAGCCGCATGAGTCGTTGGGTGCGCCGCCGAGCAGATAAAGTAAATATCTCAATTGGTCCATATTGCGAGGTATGACAAGTAAATCGGCACAGCCTCCCGCTTTAAACGAGGAGTACTCTGCCATATTTACTTTTTCCTTTATATTCTCTTCACCTATGACATCGGAAATATAAGACTTAAGCCTTACAATATCCATAAATTACCTCCATCAAATATCTATTTTTTCGCAGTTATCTGCAGCATTATTTCAAGCCTTTCATATAAAGAACGCTCCGCCATATCTGAAAAACGAGAGATATCTCCGTCTTGCAAATATTTCGTTATTGATGAGTTGTATTCTATTTCGTTGAAACCAAGTGTAAAAACACTATATTTCTTTATCATAAGATAATAGTAAAAAAGCAATCTTGCCATTTCTTCATTTTCATCTGTCAGCGGATATATTGCAAGAAATTCATTATGTATTTCTGATGCTCTCAAAACGTAATTCGTCATCCCCGGTCGTTCTGTATTTGCGCGCTCAAGCATCTCATCCATGCGCATGCCGACTTCGGACCAATGCGGTGGGTTGTAAGACCACTCATATATTACAGGATTACCTTCTCGCGGCTCGGGGTTTTTTCCGGTAAGCGCTCTATATAACCTCACGATTACTTCCTCTGAAAGTTTATACCTTCTACCAGCCAAAATATTCATTTCTTTCAAAACATTTTTGTAGGCTTCAATGCGGGCATGTTCATTTAATCCTGCCGATGTGATTATTTCACCTCTGTAAATCTTTGTAATATCGTTTCGCGTCAAAGATGATCCTGACAAGCGAAAAGAGGTGTAGGCTAAATCAACTACATCGAGCTCAGCAAGATATTTTGTAATTTCCTTTGAATAAGGCTTCCTGTTATCAAGTATCAGTTTTTTCTTCTTGATTTCCCTGTACATATCTTTTCCTACTCATTTCTTCTTAATATTTAATTTTAACGCAGATTTATAAAATCGTCAATCTCAATGATGTGAACTCTGTATCAAATGCAAATTGCAAGTTTAATTGCCCACCATAATTTACCAATTAAATTAAGCTGCTTTATATACTTCATTAGCTGTTTTATATTTAAACAACCGTCTAGGATAATTGTTCATCCAATTTTCAATTCGT
>JAQWFH010000048.1 GCA_028704515.1 Eubacteriales bacterium | reverse complement strand
TGGAATAATGTCTTTGTAATCGCTGCAGTCAATGTTGTCTTGCCGTGGTCTACGTGGCCAATTGTACCGATATTGAGATGCGGTTTATTTCTTTCAAATTTTTGTTTTGCCATTTTTCTTTCCCTCCCATGTATTCTTATATACTTGGTTACTATTTATTTATTTTTTCGAGTAAGCTGTCCGGCAACTTTTCAAAGTGATCGAACTGCATTACATATACGCCTCTTCCTTGCGTCTTTGAACGCAAATCTGTTGCATACCCAAACATTTCTGACAAAGGAACAAATGATTTTACAGCTACGGCTCCTGCATTCATGTCCGAGCCTTCAATTCTTCCTCTTCTTGAGCTGATATCACCTATAACATCGCCCATATACTCCTCAGGAACAGTTACTTCAACTTTGAATACTGGTTCCAAAAGAACAGGTTTTGCTTTCTTTGATGCTTCTCT
The DNA here is from genome assembly GCA_028704515.1 of Eubacteriales bacterium. Lineage (GTDB taxonomy): Bacteria > Bacillota > Clostridia > Peptostreptococcales > Anaerovoracaceae > UBA1440. The sequence continues at coordinate 13,187 of JAQWFH010000048.1, read as the reverse complement.
GAATGCCATAGATGCTGCGATCTTAAATGCCATTTCAGATGAGTCAACTTCGTGGTAGGATCCGTCATAAAGCTCAACGCCGACGTCTACAACTTGATAGCCTGCAAGAGGACCGTTCTGCATAGCTTCCTTTATACCTTCTTCAATCTTTGAGATATATTCCTTCGGTATGGAGCCTCCGACAATTGAATTCTTAAATTCAAAGCCTTCGCCCGGTTCTCTTGGATATACTCTGATTTTGACATGACCGTACTGCCCGCGTCCTCCGGACTGCTTCGCATACTTGTGATCTATGTCTGCGAGTGCTGTAAGCGTCTCTTTGTATGATACCTGAGGCTTTCCAACGTTTGCTTCTACCTTGAATTCTCTAAGAAGTCTGTCGACTATAACTTCAAGATGAAGCTCTCCCATGCCGGCTATGATTGTCTGGCCTGTATCGGTATTTGTATAAGTTTTAAATGTAGGATCTTCCTCTGCCAATTTCGAAAGAGCGATACCCATCTTTTCCTGTCCTGCCTTTGTCTTAGGCTCAATTGCGATTTCAATTACAGGATCTGGGAATTCCATTGATTCTAGTACAATTGGCTCCTTTTCATCACAGAGAGTATCTCCTGTTGTTGTGTCTTTAAGACCGACCGCCGCTGCGATATCTCCGCAATATACTTCGGTAATCTCTTCTCTTCTATTGGCGTGCATCTTAAGGATTCTTCCAAGTCTTTCCCTCTTGCCCTTTGTTGAGTTATAAATATGGGCTCCACTCTGAACGCTTCCCGAGTAAACTCTGAAAAATGCAAGCTTTCCTACAAATGGGTCTACCATAATCTTAAACGCAAGCGCCGAGAAAGGAGCCTTATCATCAGCCGGTCTCTCTTGTGTATCTTCCGTCCCCGGAATAGTCCCTGTGATTGCAGGGATATCCAAAGGTGATGGAAGATAATCAATTACCGCATCCAAGAGCATTTGTACGCCCTTATTTCTGTAGGCGGATCCACAAAGAACCGGAACCATTCTCCCCTCGAGCGTCATAATTCTTATCGCTTCTTTGATTTCCTTGATAGAAATCTCTTCGCCTTCCAAGAATTTCATCATAAGATCTTCGTCTGCTTCTGCAACGGCTTCAACCATCTTATCGCGCCATTCGCGTACAATATCCTTAAGATCATCAGGGATATCGATAATGTCAAACTCTTTGCCTGCATCATCTTTATAAATTTCTGCGTTCATCTCTACTAAATCGACAATTCCTATGAATGTACCTTCCGCTCCGATAGGCAGCTGTATAGGCACCGCATTTGCCTTCAATCTATCCTTAACCATCCCTGTGACGCGGAGGAAGTCTGCACCCACGACATCCATCTTATTAACGAAAATAATTCTTGGTACTCCATACTTTTCAGCTTGTCTCCATACAGTCTCAGACTGTGGCTCAACTCCGCCTTTTGCGCAAAGTACCGTAACTGCTCCGTCGAGCACTCTAAGTGATCTTTCTACTTCAACAGTAAAATCCACGTGTCCCGGTGTATCTATTATGTTAATTCGAGTGTCTTTCCATTGTGCTGTAGTAGCAGCAGAGGTTATCGTAATACCACGTTCCTGCTCCTGTTCCATCCAGTCCATAGTAGCAGCACCGTCGTGTGTTTCACCGATTTTGTGTGTTTTACCTGTATAGAAAAGTATTCTCTCTGTTGTCGTTGTTTTTCCAGCATCTATGTGCGCCATAATGCCGATATTTCTTGTCTTTTCTAATGGGAAACTTCTAGGCATATGTGTACCTCCTTCCTGCTATATATAATTTCCATAAATATTTCATCTTTGTACTTACCACCTGTAATGTGCAAAAGCTCTGTTGGCTTCCGCCATCTTGTGTGTGTCTTCTTTCTTCTTTACTGATGAACCGGTATTGTTAGCAGCGTCCATCAATTCCTTTGCGAGTCTTTCTGCCATAGTCTTCTCGCCTCTTGACCTTGTGTATCTTGTCAGCCATCTTAAAGCCAAGGTCTGCTTTCTGTCAGTTCTTACTTCGATAGGAACTTGATAGTTCGCTCCGCCCACTCTTCTCGCTTTTACTTCGAGAACAGGCATGATATTGCTCATGGCTTTTTCAAATACTTCCAATGGGCTCTCACCTGTCTGCTTCTCGATAATATCGAATGAACCATACACGATGGATTGGGCTGTTCCCTTCTTTCCGTCCAGCATTATGCTATTGATCAGCTTAGCTACAACAACACTGCCATATACCGGATCAGGAAGTACTTCTCTCTTTGGTATTTTACCTTTTCTTGGCACTTCTCTTCCCTCCTTGCTTACTAATGGGGTACTCGAACCAGGTTTCTCTCCCGGACCGCGGCGCTCAATATATTAAATCTATTCTAATCTATATATTAAGAGCTCTTAACTCCATATTATTCCTATTTTTGTTTAGGCCTCTTTGCACCATATTTCGAGCGGGCCTGACTTCTGTTAGCTACGCCTGCGGTGTCGAGAGTTCCTCTAACGATGTGATATCTCACACCTGGTAAATCCTTAACTCTACCGCCTCTTATAAGAACAACACTATGCTCTTGCAGATTGTGGCCTATTCCCGGAATATAAGCTGTTACTTCAATGGAGTTTGTAAGCTTTACTCTGGCAACTTTTCTTAATGCTGAGTTCGGCTTCTTAGGTGTAACCGTTTTAACTGAAGTACACACGCCTCTTTTCTGCGGTGAATTTATTTCAGTCGGTGTTCTTTTCAAAGAGTTCATACCTTTTCCGAGTGCCGGTGATGCAGATTTTTTTTCAAAACTTGTTCTGCCCTGGCGTACTAATTGGTTAATAGTAGGCATTAATTTTTCTCCTTTCATTGTAATTTATACTTAAGCTCTTTCGAGCTAAAAGCCAAAAAATATTTTATCATGGAAATGTCCCTGAAGTCAAGCTTTTTCTAAACTTCAGGGTTTCTTCCAATCTGTTTATCGGTTATTTAATCTCGACAATGTCATCCTCCGATATTTCAAATATATCGTTTTCCTTTTGATAGGATTCTTGCATGTCGGCGAGAGCGCTGTAATCATCATCTTCATTATCGTTATGTCCGAGAATATATCCTGTCTGAGCCATTTCAGCCATCATGTTTTCTTCTCTATTTTCCAATTCGTATGACTCCATAAGCTCGGTATTTACGCCATAGTCAAGGTTTATATTCTTATAACGCTTCATACCCGTACCCGCCGGGATGAGTTTTCCGATAATTACGTTTTCCTTAAGCCCCAAAAGCTTATCATTTTTCCCTTTGATAGCAGCGTCTGTCAAAACTCTTGTAGTTTCTTGGAACGATGCAGCTGAGAGGAACGAATTTGTTGCAAGTGATGCCTTCGTTATGCCCAAAAGAACTCGTTTGTACTTACAAGACTCTGCCCCCGTGGCTATCGCCGTATCATTTTCTTCCTTTACCTCAAATTTGCTGTAAAGGCCTCCGGGCAAGAGATTTGTATCTCCCGAGTCTTCTATTTTGAATTTGGACAGCATTTGGCTTACGATAACCTCAACGTGCTTGTCATTGATGTCTACACCTTGATTCTTATAAACTCTCTGAACTTCTTTTATCAGATATTGGTAGACACCTTCTATTCCGTTAAGTCTTAGTATATCATGTGGATTGAGCGGTCCCTTTGTTATATTCTGTCCCGCCAGCACGTAATCGCCTTCTTTTACGGTAAGTATTGCACCGTAAGGGATGACATAAACGGTCTCCTCTTCTCCTCTGATCTTGACTTCTGTCTTGTTATCGGGACGAGGGTGTATTGAAACTACTGTTCCGTCTTCCTCGCATATTTCAGCAATACCCTTAGGTTTACGAGCCTCGAAAAGCTCTTCAACTCTCGGAAGACCTTGCGTTATATCGCTACCGGCAACTCCGCCCGTATGGAATGTTCTCATAGTAAGCTGGGTACCCGGCTCACCTATCGATTGAGCCGCAGTGATTCCTACTGCCTCTCCAATATTTACAGACTCACCTGTAGCCAGGTTCCTGCCATAGCATTTTGCACAAATCCCGTGCTGGCTGTGGCAAGTCATTACGGATCTTATCGCAACAGCGTCGATCCCGGAGTTTTCTATTTTTTCGGCAGCTTCCTCAGAAATCTCCTCGTTTTGCTCTACAATCAAAGCTCCTGTAGTAGGATCATAAATATCCTTCAGTGAGGTTCTTCCTATTATTCTCAATTTCAGAGATTCTATCTCCTCTTTGCCATCCATAAAGGCTCTTACTTCTATACCTTCATCCGTACCGCAGTCAAATTCTCGCACAATTACATTATGCGAAACGTCTACAAGCCTTCTTGTCAGATAGCCTGAGTCGGCTGTACGAAGAGCCGTATCGGCAAGACCCTTTCTGGCCCCGTTACTCGATATAAAGTATTCGAGAACAGAAAGACCTTCACGGAAGTTTGCCTTGATTGGAATCTCTACGGTTTTACCAGTCGCATTGGCCATGAGTCCACGCATACCACCAATCTGTCTTATCTGGCTCTTGCTTCCTCTAGCGCCGGAATTGGCCATTATAAATAAGTTGTTGAGGCTTCCGAGTGATCTCATCAGAGCATCAGCGACATCATCCGCTGTCTTTGACCAGATACTTATTACCTTTTCATATCTTTCTTGGTTTGACATCAAGCCTCTTTTGTAAGCTTTCTCGTACTTCTCTACTTCCTTTTCAGATGCTGCGATGATTGTATATTTTTCAGCTGGTATTTCCATGTCAGAGATGCTTATGGTTACAGCACCCTTTGTCGAATAATGGAAGCCTAACGTTTTTATATAATCCAACATCAATACTGTTCTTGTATTGCTGTGTACTCTATAACATCTGTCTATTATTTGAGTTAATTTCTTTTTGTCACAAAGGAAATCTATTTCCAGAGAATATTTATCCTTTTCTCTATCGACATAGCCGAGGTTTTGCGGTATTTCGCGGTTGAATATGAAGCGACCGACCGTCGACTCTATTAATTTACCTCTCTCGTCATCTTCTCCGGCATACATTCTGACCTTAACCCTTGCATGGATTCCGACCACACCGTTTCTGTACGCCATAATCATCTCATCGATGTTTGTAAAGATCTTGCCGTCGCCTTTTTCGGCATACGTGTCTCTATCCTCCACACCTTGATATGTCAAATAGTACGATCCCAAAATCATATCCTGTGTAGGGGTTGCGATAGGGGAGCCATCCTTAGGCGCGAGAATGTTGTTTGTAGAAAGCATCAGGAATCTAGCTTCTGCCTGTGCTTCAACGGAAAGAGGAACGTGAACAGCCATTTGGTCGCCGTCAAAGTCGGCGTTAAATGCTGTACATACAAGAGGGTGAAGCTTTATAGCCTTACCTTCTACGAGTATCGGCTCAAATGCCTGTATACCGAGCCTGTGAAGCGTAGGGGCACGGTTTAGCATAACAGGGTGTTCTTTTATTACTTCTTCAAGAACGTCCCAGACCTCTGTCCTTATCTTTTCCACCATTCTCTTGGCGCTTTTTATATTATGTGCATATCCGTTCTCAACAAGCTTTTTCATGATGAAAGGCTTGAAAAGTTCGAGTGCCATTTTTTTCGGAAGACCGCACTGGTAGAACTTAAGCTCCGGACCGACTACGATTACCGAACGCCCCGAATAGTCTACTCTCTTTCCGAGCAGGTTCTGTCTAAATCTTCCCTGCTTTCCTTTGAGCATATCGGAAAGAGATTTAAGAGGACGAGAACCGGGACCCGTTACAGGTCTACCTCTCCTGCCGTTATCTATAAGTGCATCGACAGCTTCCTGGAGCATTCTCTTTTCATTTCTTACTATAATGTCGGGAGCACCAAGCTCAAGAAGTCTGTTTAGCCTGTTATTTCTGTTAATAACACGCCTGTAAAGATCGTTTAAGTCTGAAGTTGCGAATCTACCTCCGTCAAGTTGAACCATAGGTCTTAAGTCCGGCGGAATAACCGGAACAACTTCCATAATCATCCACTGCGGCTTGTTGCCGGAAAGCCTTAGCGCTTCAACCACCTCAAGACGTCTGACTATTCTTATCTTCTTCTGCCCGGTTGCATCCTTTAGCTTATTTCTAAGGTCGGCGGATAACTCCGGCAGGTCTATCTGGGAAAGCAATTCGCGTATAGCTTCTGCGCCCATTACTGCTTTAAAGGCATTGCCGTAGCGATCCTTTGCATCCCTATACTGTTGTTCTGTCAAAACCTCTTTATAGCCGAGGTCTGTATCGCCCTTATCTATGACGATATATGCAGCGAAGTAAAGTACCTTTTCCAGGTTTCTTGGGGACATATCCAATATAAGCCCCATCCTTGAAGGTATCCCTTTAAAGTACCAGATATGAGAAACCGGAGCGGCAAGCTTGATATGCCCCATTCTTTCTCGTCTTACCTTTGCTTTTGTAACCTCTACACCGCATCTGTCGCAGACTATGCCTTTGTATCGGATTCTCTTGTACTTTCCACAATGGCACTCCCAGTCCTTCGTCGGTCCGAAGATCTTTTCGCAGAAAAGACCGTCCTTTTCCGGTTTAAGAGTCCTGTAGTTGATAGTTTCAGGTTTTGTTACCTCACCATATGACCAACTAAGAATTTTTTCAGTTGAAGCAAGACTTATCTGTAAGGATTCAAAGTTGTTCAATTCGTAATTGTTGTTTTCACTCAAGGAGTTCCTCCTCCCTTCCTATAGCTCTTCAGATGAATCGTTTGTGAAATCTTCCGTGTTTGCAAGGTCAATATCTACATCAATATCGTTTTCATCGATGTCGTCATTTCCTTCTACATTAAAGTCATCCTCAAAATCGTCATCAAAATCCTCTTTTATCGGATCGTTGTCTTCTCCCAGATCTATCATCCCTTCAAGAGCTGCGATTCCTTCCATGTCTGCGGATTCCTTTATTTCTATTTCCCGATTGTCAACAGACAATACTTTTACATCAAGCCCAAGAGCCTGCATTTCCTTAATCAGAACCTTAAATGATTCCGGTATACCCGGTTCCGGTATATTTTCGCCTTTAACTATGGCTTCGTAAGTCTTTACACGACCTACGATATCATCGGATTTTACGGTTAGAATTTCTTGCAGAGTGTATGCCGCACCGTATGCTTCGAGTGCCCATACCTCCATCTCTCCAAAACGCTGTCCTCCAAACTGAGCCTTACCGCCCAGTGGCTGCTGCGTAACCAATGAATACGGGCCTGTACTTCTTGCATGTATCTTATCGTCAACAAGGTGATGAAGTTTCAACATATACATATACCCGACTGTTACATTGTTGTCAAAAAATTCTCCCGTTCTACCGTCTTTTAACTTGAGCTTTCCTGTTCCGGGATATCCGCATTCCACGAGCAAATCGATGATGTCTTGTTCTCCTGCACCATCAAATACCGGGGTTGCAATATACCAATCCTTGTACTTTGCCGCTAGGCCGAGATGTACCTCGAGTACCTGTCCTACGTTCATTCTTGAAGGTACGCCGAGTGGGTTAAGCATCACCTGAAGCGGTTCTCCATTCTCTAAGAACGGCATATCCTCTTGAGGAAGAATTCTTGAAATTACACCTTTGTTTCCGTGGCGTCCCGCCATTTTATCGCCTACTTGGATCTTTCTCTTTGTAGCAATATAGCATCTTACTAATTTATTTACTCCCGGTGGTAGCTCGTCGCCATTTTCCCTTGAGAAAACCTTTACATCTACTACAATACCGGTTTCTCCATGAGGTACTCGCAGAGATGTATCTCTGACTTCTCTTGCTTTTTCACCAAATATCGCACGAAGCAAGCGTTCCTCTGCAGTCAGCTCAGTCTCGCCCTTTGGCGTTACTTTCCCGACCAAAATATCAGACGAATTGACCTCCGCTCCTATTCTTATAATTCCTTCTTCATCCAAATCTCGAAGAGCATCCTCACCGACATTAGGAATATCTCTTGTTATTTCTTCCGGCCCGAGCTTAGTATCTCTGGCTTCGGATTCATATTCTTCAATGTGAAGCGATGTAAGAACATCGTTCATTACAAGTTTTTCATTGAGGATTATAGCATCCTCATAGTTATACCCTTCCCAAGTCATAAAGCCTACGAGAAGGTTCTTTCCAAGAGCTACTTCACCCAATTCCGTTGACGGTCCGTCAGCAATAACCTCTCCTGCTTCAATGTGCTCACCGTGGCTTACGATAGGCCTTTGGTTTATGCAGGTTCCTTGGTTAGAGCGCTTAAATTTAAGCAAATTATAGGTATCTCTTCCATTTCCGTCATCTCTTACAATTATGATCTTTTCAGTATCTACAAATTCGACAGTTCCCGCATTTCTAGCCAGAATAACTACTCCTGAGTCTCTTGCTGCGCGAGATTCCATACCCGTACCAACAATCGGTGCCTGTGTTATCATAAGAGGAACCGCCTGTCTTTGCATGTTCGATCCCATCAGCGCACGGTTTGCGTCATCATTTTCGAGGAAAGGAATCATGGCTGTCGCTACAGAAACTACCTGTTTAGGTGAAACGTCCATGTAGTCAACCGTTTCTCTTGGGATGAGGCCGATTTCTCCGCCCATGCATCTTGAGGCTATCTTTGTATTGATGAAATGCCCTTCCGCATCAAGCGGTTCATTTGCTTGTGCGATTATCAGCATCTCTTCTTCATCGGCAGTAAGATATTCAACTATTTCCGTTACTTTGCCGTTTTCTTTATCTACTTTTCTATATGGAGTTTCTATAAATCCGTATTCATTGATTTTGCCATATGTCGTCAATGAGCCTATAAGACCTATATTAGGACCTTCAGGCGTTTCTATTGGACACATACGACCATAATGTGAATAATGTACGTCTCTTACCTCAAATCCCGCACGTTCCCTTGAAAGACCTCCCGGTCCCAATGCAGAAAGCCTTCTCTTGTGAGTGAGCTCTGCCAAAGGATTTGTTTGGTCCATGAATTGGGAAAGCTGTGAACTTCCGAAAAATTCTTTTATCGAAGCGGTAACGGGGCGAATATTCATCAGGGCCTGAGGTGTCGCAACATCTATGTCCTGGATTGTCATTCTTTCCTTGACCACTCTTTCCATTCGTGAGAGGCCTATTCTGAACTGATTTTGTAAAAGCTCTCCTACAGTTCTCAGTCTCCTGTTGCCAAGATGGTCTATATCATCAATGTTCCCTACTCCGTGATTTAAGTTTAGAATGTAGGATATGGATGCAACAATATCATCTATTATTACGTGCTTTGGTGAAAGCTCGTTTCTTCTTGCGGTAATAGTATCCCTCACCCATTGGTCATCCTTATTATCGTTGTTCTTCTCATCAAGAATTTCCTTAAGCACAGGATAATAAACCTTATCTGGGATATTAATATCTGAAAGGTCAACGCTTACATGATCTTTTATTTTAACGAAATTGTTTCCGATTACTCTCGTAATCGTCCCTGTTTCGTGCTTATCGTATACATGCACGAATTTTATGCCCGCATTTTCAATTGAGAATGCGGCTTCTCTGCTGATTTTACTATCTGCTTCAACAAGGATTTCTCCTGTTTCCGGATCAAAAACATCCTCGGCCGCAATACAGCCTGAAATTCTCTGAGATATCCCCAGCTTTTTATTGTACTTATATCGACCTACCTTTGCCAAATCGTAACGTTTTGGATCAAAAAACAGCGAATTAAGCAGAGATTTTGCACTTTCCACTGTAGGTGGTTCGCCCGGTCTCAGCTTTTTATAAATTTCTTTTAACCCTTCTTCATAGCTATCTGTCGTATCTTTTTCAAGTGTTTTGTTTAGTCTGGTGTCGTCACCCAGTAAATCAAGTATTTCTTGATTTGTTCCGAATCCAAGAGCTCTGAGCAGGGTTGTTACCGGCTGTTTTCTCGTGCGATCGACTCTCACGCTGATAATTTCATTTGAATCCGTCTCGTACTCAAGCCATGCCCCCCTGTTGGGGATGATTGCCGTTGAGTATAATTTATTGTTGGATTTGTCTGTAGTTACATCGTAATATGGTCCGGGAGACCGCACAAGCTGCGTTACTACTACTCTCTCGGCACCGTTATATATGAAAGTCCCCTTCTCTGTCATAAGTGGGAAGTCTCCCATGAACACTTCCTGCTCTTTGACTTCTCCGGTCTCTTTATTTACAAGTCTAACTCTTACTTTTAGAGGAGCTGCGTATGTTACATCTCTTTCCTTGCATTCATTTTGTTCATATTTTGGTGGGTCGTTCAAAGAATACCCTATGAACTCAAGGATAAGATTTCCTGCATAATCTCTTATTGGAGATACATCTTCAAATACTTCACGAAGACCTTCTTGAATGAACCAGTTGTACGATTCAGTCTGTATTTGAATCAGGTTAGGCATTTCAGCTACCTCGTGAATCTTCGAGTAGCTCATGCGCTCTTTCCTACCAAATTTTACCGGCTGCGGCATATTCATCACTCCTTATATTTTACCAAATTACATTAGCGTGGCAGTCTATTATGATATCATGCCCAAATCAATTAGTCAAGCAATTCTTGGTAATTCTTAAAATGATTTTATATTTATTCTCCTTTATTTGGAAAAAGCACCCCTGCTTTTGTGGTGCTGGGGTGCTTGCTTCGTATTTCTTTTATACTATACTTATTTAATTTCTACGCTTGCGCCAACTTCTTCAAGCTGAGCCTTGATAGCCTCTGCTTCTGCTTTTTCGATAGCTTCCTTGATATTTGCAGGAGCTCCGTCTACTACTTCTTTTGCTTCCTTAAGGCCAAGACCTGTAATCTCTCTTACTACCTTGATAACCTTAATCTTTTCTGCGCCTATGCTAGTAAGAACAACTGTAAACTCTGTCTGTTCTTCAACTGCCGCTGCAGCACCTGCAGCTCCGGCTGCAGCTACAGGAGCTGCTGCACTTACGCCAAATTCCTCTTCACAAGCCTTAACAAGCTCATTCAATTCTAAAACTGTCATCGCTTTTATAGCTTCGATAATTTGCTCTTTATTCATCTTTAATTCTCCTTTTCAAATTATAATATATAGAAAGTGTTTGCAATAATATACTTACTCTGCCTTTGCGTCGGCAATCGCCTGGAATGTACGTACAGCCTTTGAAACCGGTGACTGAATGCTTCCCATGAACTTCGCGATAAGTTGATCTCTCGGAGGAATTGATGCGATTGCTTCAATGCTGCTTGCATCATAATAAGCGCCCTCAACTACGCCTGCCTTAAAGTTCATTTTTTTGTATTCCTTGATTATACCGTCAAGTATTCTTGCCGGTGCCGTTGCATCATCCGAAGAAAATGCAAATGCTGAAGGTCCATCAAGGTCTTTCGATAATTCTTCAAAAGCAGTTCCTTCAATAGCTCTCTTTACAAGAGTATTTTTATAAACAGTATAGTCTATGTCAGCTTCACGCAATTTCTTTCTCATTGCATCTGCTTGTAAAACTGTAGTGCCTATATAATCTATAACTACTACAGATACCGCACTGTCAAATTTACCTTTAATCTCATCGATTGTAGCCTGCTTTTTAGCCTGTGATTGTATTGACATATTTCGATCTCCTCTCTTTGACCGCAATGCAGTCTCATATTAGGGGGTACAGTGTAAAAATGGCCTCGCAAACAAAATCATGCGAGGCCAATACTTTTATATTGTACCTCGGCGGGAAATTAAGCTTTCGCACCCGCTGTCTTCGGTTTTGCTTTCAAATTTAATATTGTACTTTTGCAGTGTTAACCTTGATTCCAGGTCCCATAGTTGTCGTTACTGTGACACTTTTGAGATATTGACCTTTCGCAGCAGCCGGCTTAGCCTTAACGACCGCCTCAAGCAGTGCATTGAAGTTGTCCTGCAATTTTTCACTACCAAAGGATTTTTTTCCTACAGGCGTGTGAATTATGTTTGTCTTGTCGAGTCTGTACTCAACCTTACCTGCCTTGATTTCTTCAAGTGCCTTAGCAATATCCATTGTTACAGTGCCTGACTTTGGATTTGGCATCAAACCCTTAGGTCCGAGAATTTTACCTAATCTTCCGACAACACCCATCATGTCTGGAGTTGCTACAACTACATCAAAATCAAACCAGTTTTCCTGTTGAATTCTCTGAGCCAGCTCTTCCGCACCTACGTAATCCGCACCAGCTTCTTCAGCTTGCTGAGCCTTAGGCCCCTTTGCAAATACGAGAACCTTGACTGTCTTGCCTGTTCCGTGAGGAAGAACAATTGCTCCTCTAACCTGCTGGTCGGCATGTCTTCCGTCAACACCCAATCTGATATGGGCTTCAACAGTTTCATCAAAGTTTGCGGTTGCTGTCTTAAGTGCTAAATCAATAGCTTCGTTTACATCGTAGAAACTCATCCTGTCATAAAGCTTGGATGCTTCTACATACTTTTTACCTCTTTTTGGCATTTCTTTACCTCCTGTGGTTCATACGACCGTTTTACATTCCTTCCCGTGCTTTTGGCTCCGGTTAAAATCTACAGTCTCCCAACTTTAATTAATCTTCTATAACGATACCCATGCTTCTTGCCGTGCCTTTAACCATCTCCGTTGCAGCTTCAATGCTTGCAGCGTTTAAATCCGGCATCTTAATCTTTGCGATTTCTTCAGCCTGGGCTCTTGTAAGTTTAGCGACCTTATTCTTGTTAGGTTCGCCTGATGCATTCTCGATTCCTGCCGCTTTCTTTAAAAGTACTGCTGCAGGCGGAGTCTTGCATATAAAGGAGAATGATCTGTCTGCGTATATTGTTATAACAACAGGGATAATCATTCCCGGCTGGTCGGCCGTCTTCGCATTGAACTGCTTGCAGAAGTCCATGATGTTCACACCTTTTTGACCTAGTGCAGGTCCCACGGGTGGTGCAGGAGTTGCGTTGCCGGCTGCGATTTGAAGTTTAATATATCCTTCTACTTTCTTTGCCATTTTTTCCCCCTTTCCGCTGCCTTATCGCAGCAAATTTCTTGACTGATTTCTATTGTCAGATCTTATCCACCTGTCCAAACTCAAGTTCAACAGGCATATCTCTTCCAAACATAGAAACGATTACACGAAGCGTTTGCTTCTCAAGGTTAACCTCTTCAACTACGCCCATAAAGCTTTCGAATGGTCCGTTAATAACCTTTATTGTATCGCCTGTCTCTACATTCAGGTCAATCCAAACTTTTTCTATGCCCATTCTTCTTACTTCTTCATTAGAAA
>JAQWFH010000047.1 GCA_028704515.1 Eubacteriales bacterium | reverse complement strand
TTCCCAACCGCAAACATCACATACATACTTCATAATTCCTTCTCCTTTCAAGTCTAAACAATAATCGGCAAAACTTACTTTTCGTAAATTCTAAACGCTTTTGCCATAAATGTCAATCTGATTTTGGATACTTTTTATCTTTACTTCATCCTCCCACTGATATATAATTATAGTCATATTATTGCTCATTTCTTCAAATTCATCTTTAAAACTATTAACAATCGCATCTAAAGATTAAATTTCGATCGATTTTATTACCAATATATTATAGGCAGTAAACTTCACTGAGAGTACTTCCCTTAAAATATAATAAAGGAGAGATCAATGGACAACCCCGAAAAGAAGCTTGCGATTCTTATCGACGCTGAAAACATTTCGAGTAAATACGTCAATATTATAATAAAAGAAGCTGTAAATACAGGAAACGTTATTTATAAACGAATTTACGGAGATTGGACATCCCAATCATTAACCCCCTGGAAAGGCGTGATTTTAGACAACGCCATATCGCCCATTCAACAATTTAGCAACACAAACGGAAAGAATTCCTCCGATTCCGCACTGATAATAGATGCAATGGATTTGCTATATAAAGCTGATATCGACTGCTTTTGCATAGTATCTTCGGACAGCGATTTTACAAAATTGGCCTCAAGATTAAGAGAGTCGGATAAATATGTTGTCGGCATGGGAGAGCAAAAGACACCGCGCGCTTTTATATCGGCCTGCAATAAGTTCTTATATCTAGATTTGCTTTTTAGCGGTGAGCATCCAAGTGTTCAAGGTGAATATAAGCAAGCTATCCCTATAACGACCAAGAGGACAGTCATGGGGAAGACTTCAAAATCCGTGAAAGATGCCGAACCTGCGACGAACGGCCGCAATCGGGCAACAAAAAAAGAAGGCCTTGATATTTCAAAACCTATCATTGCTTCAGGTAAAGATTTCGAAACAGTTAAAAATACAATCCATAAATTAGTTGAAGAAAAATCGGATGATGATGGATGGATTTTTTCAGGCACCTTGGGCAGTCTGCTGAACAATCAACTTCCCGATTTTGACGTTCGAAACTTTGGATTTAGCAAATTGGTAGATTTCGTCTCATCGCTAAATCTTTTCGATATGAACATAATAAAAGATCCCGCTAATCCATCTACAAAGCACATTTATTTTAAGATTAAAAAATAATTTTCATATAATTAAAGATTCCCGCCTAAAGTCGCGGGAATCTTTAATTATATATTGCAATGAATCATTATACAATTCATTTTAAATACATTCTCTATATTCTCTTAAATTTACTTTACCTATTATTCAGCGATCCAACTGTTTATAAGGTCTTCATTTTCATTCATCCACTCTTTTGCAACATCGATAGGCTCTCCGTCGCTTTCCTCTATCGCGCCCATCAAATCTCCGAGCTGCGCCTCATTCATCTTAAACTTTTTCAAAAAATCTGTAACTTCCGGCATGTCTTCTTCCAATCCAAGTCTGGCATACTTATGGAGATTTTCTTTTTCACCGTAAACCCCCCTCGGATCTTCGAGAACCTTTAAATCCCATTTTGCAAACTTCCAATGAGGTGCCCAGCCTGTAACTACTATAGGATTATTTGCGTCTATAGCTTTTGAGAGTGCTGCCGTCATAGTAGGTCCACTTCCTGTAAGAAGCTTATAATCAAGATCATATTCCTCAAGTGCTCTTTCGCTGGCTGCCATAATACCCGCGCCGGCATCTATTCCGATGATTTCTCCTCCAAACATCTCCTTATTTGCATTCAACTCTTCAATGCTGTCGATCTCTACGTAAGAAGGAACAACTAACCCTATAAGCGCATTTTCATATACAGCTCCCAGGTCTACCATTTTGTCGCCATATTTTTCAATATAGGCCTGATGTGTTACCGGAAGCCAAACATCAAGAAATGCATCCGTATTTCCGGTTGAAACTGATGTAAAAACAGGTGCCGCATCAGCCATAGTTAATTCAACATCGTATCCCAGCTTCTCCTCGAGCACAGCTGCGGCAATATTTGTCATTGCGATTCCTTCTGACCAGTTTACATATGCCAGTTTTACAGTTCCTTTCGAATCCGCACCGGCGTCATTTTGCCCGCATCCCACTGTAAGAGATGCCACTAATACTAATGTAAGAAATACACCTATAAATCTTTTCAACATGAATATCCTCCTTTTTTTTAAACAGACTTATTTTTAACGCGCTTTGCCAAAAGATTTTTGACATACGCTTTTCCTGACACGTTTTGTTCCGCGCTTAGAGATTGCGTTATTCTATCGAGCAACATTGCGAGAATTACAACAGCCAATCCGCCTTCAAAGCCTTTACCCATATTCATTTGAGTGATACCTTCGTAAACAACTCTTCCTAACCCATCGGCGCCTATCATTGCAGATATAACCACCATTGAGAGTGAAAGCATTATCGTTTGATTTAATCCCGCCATTATCGTAGGAACAGCCAGCGGCACCTGAACCTTGAAAAGCAGCTGCCATGAAGTTGCACCGAAAGACTTTGATGCTTCTATTACATCTCCGGGAACTTGACGAATTCCTAGGTTTGTCAACCTAACTATTGGCGGCATAGCAAATATAATCGTTGCAACTGCCCCTGGGACAGCCCCCAAGTCAAAGAAATATACAGCAGGTATTAAGTATACGAATGCCGGCATTGTCTGCATGAAATCCAAGACGGGGCGAAGAATTTTTTCAGCGATATTGCTCTTAGACATAAGAATGCCGAGAGGCAGACCAATTACCAACGTAATCAATGTTGCTGCACCTACCAAGGCCAAAGTTTCCATGGTCTTCTCCCAAAGCCCCATGTTTTGAATGAGGAAAAGACCGATACCTGCAAAGGCAGCAGTTCCCTTGCTTGACAAATACCACGCTATAAGAACTATCAGAGCGATAAATATAGGAATTGGGATAGATATCAGAAACCAAAATAAACCGTCTATTATCGTTTCTATCGAATCTCTTATTCCCGTAAAGAACTCGGAATAGTTTTCAGTCAGCCAATCTATGCCGTTTTCAGTAACGTCACCTATCGGAATTTTCGAATTCAATATCATACGCATTCCCCCTTTTCACCTGAGATTCCGGCAAGGACCGTAGATTTAAAGATGATACCCTTTAGCTTTCCTTCATCATCTATTACAGCTATCGGATAGTTAGATTGGAAGAATAGTGGAATAATTTCATCTATCGAAGCTTCTGGGCGTACTGTTTGAATATCATTATCAATGATATTCGCAAGCGCCTCTGTCCCTTTTTTTATAAGGCCGGAGACTTTATCTATCGTAACTATACCAAGAAGAACCCCGCTTCTGTCAGTTACAAATATACTTGATATGCCCAGTTCCTTCATTGTATGTGCAGCTGTACGTATTCCGGATTTCTCCAGTACAATTGCTTCAGCTCTTCTCATAATAGATGAAGCTGTAATGATTTCGACACGATTGACATTTTGAGTGAAATTACTGACGTAATCATCAGCCGGATTTTGCAAAATCTCCTCTGCCGGACCGGTTTGTACAATTTCACCGTCCCTCATAAGTGCAATGCAATCTCCTATTTTTAGGGCTTCATCCAAGTCGTGAGTTATAAATATAATTGTCTTCTTCATCTTTTCCTGCAAAGACAACAGCTCATTTTGCATATCCCTGCGGATAAGTGGATCCAAAGCACTGAAAGCTTCATCCATAAGTAAAATGTCAGCTTCCGTAGCAAGGGCCCTTGCAAGCCCTACACGCTGCTGCATGCCTCCGGATAATTCGGCAGGTTTAGCATTTTCATAGCCTTCTAATCCGACAAGCTTCAACATTTCTGCAGCTTTTTCATTGCGCTCACTCCGACTTATATTTTGTATTTCCAAGCCAAATGCTATATTTTCTAGAATTGTCTTGTGTGGCAGCAATCCAAAATTTTGAAACACCATAGCTATCTTTTTTCTTCTTATTTCCCGTAAACGCGAGGTTGATGCCTTTGTAATGTCCTCTCCATCAATCAAGATGCTTCCACCCGTCGGCTCAATCAAACGATTTAGACAACGGATAAGAGTAGATTTCCCACTGCCCGAAAATCCCATTATGACAAATACTTCCCCTTCTTGAACGGTAAACGATATATCGTTTACTCCGACATTATGTTTATGCTTCTTAAAAATTGTTGCTTTATTCATCCCTTTCTTCAACAGAGGGATAATTTGTAAGGGTGACGAACCAAATACTTTATATAATCCGTTTACTTCTACTTTTGGCATAAAGTTCTTTTCTCCTCTCTAGATTCCCATTTTGAGTCTTCGCTTCAATGTGTAATTTTATACCATTTATACTGTTTTACAGAGTTACAACTCTATATTTTTTACATGTTGTAGCTTATACGTTAACACATCTCCCTTAATTTGTCAAACCAAGCGTGCATAATTATTCACCACAGTTCTGCAGCAACATTTAAAATAACATAACCTGAATCCATTGATATTATTGATGTTTTCGGGTATTTTTTTCTTTAATTTTAGTCAAATTATGCTGGATTAAATAGGATTGTTATGGTATAATTAAAAGAAATGGAGGTTTTTATGTTTCTTCGAAAATCTAAAAATAAGAAAACTGGCAGAACTTATCTGTCTATTGTCCATAGTTATTGGAATAGCGAAGAGAAAAAAACACGTTCTTCTGTTATCAAATCTCTTGGCTATCTCGACCAGCTTGAAAAAGAATATGATGATCCTATTGCTTTTTTTACCGCTGAGGCTAAGTCAATGGAAGAGCAGCGCCTTAAGGATGATGCATGCGTCTCGTTTGATATTAAAAGAAGCGAGGTTTTAGCTTTAAATACTGACAATCATAAAAACTTTGGCTATACTGCGCTTAGTAAGATTTATCATGATCTTGGAATTCATACTTTCCTCTCTAATAGGCAGCGTCATACAAACGAAGAATATGATGCGGATACCATTATGAAGATGCTTGTTTTTTCAAGGCTTCTCGCTCCCGCTTCCAAGAAAAAATCTTACGAAGGCCGAACCCACTTCTTTGAGAAGGACAACTATTCCCTGGATGATGTGTATCGTTCTCTTACCTTTTTCAGCAGACATAAGAATTCTCTTCAGCTTTGGATTAACGATAAAATCAAGGAACTATATGGCAGGGATACCAGTTTGGTCTATTACGATGTGACCAATTACTACTTCGAGACAGACAAAATTGAAAACTTCAGAAAGAAAGGTATTTCCAAGGAACACCGTCCTAATCCTATTGTACAAATGGGACTCTTTATGGATAACAAGGGTATCCCGATTACCTATCAGTTGTTCCCAGGCAACACAAATGACTGCCTGACTTACCGCCCAAACCTTGGCAGAATAAAAAAAGATTATGGGCTTGGAAAGATTGTTGTTGTTGCAGACAAGGGCATGACCACAGGAGATAACATCTGGTATACTCTTTCTGCAGGGGATGGCTATGTTTTCAGCATGTCTGTCAGAGGTGCTGATAAAGAGCTAAAAGGTTATGTGCTAAACGAAGATGGCTATGAATGGCTTGGCACTGAATACAAGAGAAAATCCAGGCTTTATCCTCGCACCATTCAGGTTACTGCTACGAATGGTAAAAAGATGAAGAAAACCGTAGATGAGAAACAGGTAATCTTCTACAGCGAAAAATATGATAAGCGTGCTAAGGCAGAACGAGCTGCTACCTTAGCCAAGGCGCAGGATTTAATTGCCAATCCCGGCAAGTATACTCGTTCAACTTCCTACGGTGCATCCGGTTATGTCAAAAATATGGAGTTTGATAAGGAAACCGGCGAGATTCTGACCCCCGGCAAGATTCTAGAGTTGGATATGGAAAAAATCCGGGAAGATGAAGCCCTTGACGGATACTATGTTCTGGCAACCAGTGAATACAAAGAGACAGATGATCGTATTATTGAGATGTATCGTGGCTTATGGAAGATCGAAGAGTCTTTCCGTATCACCAAAAGCGACCTGGAAGCACGCCCTGTCTTTGTTTCTAGAGAAGATCATATAGAAGCACACTTTCTAACCTGCTTTGTATCCCTAGTTATAGCACGAATCCTTGAAATGAAAACAGAGCATAAATACAGTATAGGCAGACTCTTGTCTTCACTGGCAAAATCGGAATGCACACATATCAAGGAAAATTACTATTTATTTAGCTATTATGATGATGTTCTCAAGGATATTGGTGATGCTTTTTCAATAAAATACAATCATAAAATATTGACCCTGAAAGAAATAAAAAATATTTTGGGTAATACAAAAAAATAGGCTGTTACACTATGACTTTCTGACAAAATTTCAAGGCCTCAATCCCTCTATTTACAAGGGGTTGAGGCCGTTTTTTTATCATGATTGCTGCAGAAGTCAGGATACGTTAACACATCTCCCTTAATTTGTCAAACCAATCGTGCATAATTATTCAGGACGCAAAATGATTAAAGCTCAAAAAATAAGCGAACTCTCCATTGGAAAGTCCGCATTTGGCAAATTATTTAATTTTTTTATTTTTAATTTATGTCTGGGTAAATAAAATTTTTTACTCTACTGTGGGAATTTTCATCTCCCACATAATACAAGATATCTCCCACCTCTAATAATGCATACGGTCCCGGGGATATGATTGTTTTTTCTGTTCTCCGAATTGCAATTACAGTTGCCGACGTATTATGCCAAAAGTTGGTCTCAGAAAGATTCTTACCTATGCACGAGGCTTTATCGGTAATCTCAATTTCGAAAGGCACAAAAGGATTTACTGCATGAAACCTCTCCGTCTTGTACATCAATTCGGTTACCATTTCTTTGAGCTCCGCATTCTTTGCTATCTGCTGCTCAACATTGTTCAAAATATCTTTTTTTAAATCGTTCATTTGAATTGTGGAATCAAATCGGTTAACAAATTCTGTTGCCTTCTTGCGCGACTTTATTAAAACTCCGCTGCCCTTAAATGATTCTACAATTTTTATATCCGCTAACAAACATATCGCTCTTCTTGCCGTTTCGGAGGAAACCCCGTACTGGCTCGCAAGTGCAGAGCGCACATATATTCTTTCACCCTCGGGCAATTCCCCGAGTGCAATCCTTGCGGCAATATCCGCAGCAATCTGTTGATATTTAGGAATATCGATTTTCATTCAGCACCTCAAAATAAAGTAGTATTAATTTTGGTTGTCTTTACCTTATTGTTTCATTATAAATGAAGCGAGTTTGAATAACAATGCTTTATTATCAAACCTATTTTGCAAAAGCAGCAAATTGGAAGGTATTAATTTAATAGAACACAAATTTAAAGATTTATAATAGGAGGTTGCCCAATAAACTTACGGCACAGCTCTTCGAGAGAACTGTGCCGTTTCCTTTACATAACACTAAGCGGGCTATCCATTAATTTAAATCAATGTACTTCGCGGTAATTCCTGCCAACTCGTTTAATTCCTTAACAAGCTGTTCGATTTCTCCCTTTTCTCCGCACGGCTGCAGGATGATCAGTCCATCTGTAGCGCACATTTGCTCATTTGTTTCATGCAAGCCCAAACGCGCCTTAAGGCTACATCCATTTTTTGTGAGTGCCTCTTGGAAAGTCAAAGAATTGCTTACTCTGTTGTCCATACGGACTCCTATAACATAATAACAAGACATTCTTACACCTCTTTTCTATTATTAAAATAACTTCTTTTATGTGATAGCCCTTTAAAGAACTATTCCATCTCGCCAAGGTAACTCTGGTTCTAAACAATACTGTTTAGGTGGTTTGACTCTTATTTGCTCATTTTGATTCCAATTATCCAACGTATACGGTGTTGTCGATCTCCTGTTATCAAAAAGTTATCAGGCACATGTTATCATCAGAATCGCTTTAACTTATATTTTTTTATTATACCACGAAACATGTATTTTTCAATGCTATCATAAACGACAATACTCGCCGTTTTTACGGTTGTTTTTCTTTCTCTCATAATTATAAGAAAAGGTTCCGCTTTTTTATCCGTTCATCAGTTTTACCGGGACGATTACGCGGGTGACGTTGCGCGCCTCATCCAAGCGCACCGAGCCGTCCGCTTCAATTTCCAGATAGATTTCTTGCGGATAGCCTGCCGGAACATACCCGTTTTCGTCTATGTACCGGCTCAGAGCCTCGTAAGCCTTCCATAAATCATAATAACCGCCTCTGTAATTTACCGTTACCGCGGTACCGGAAGGATAACGCACCGCCTCTGGCGGCGCGTTTTTTTTATCTACGGGCAGGCAAGCGGTGACTATGAAATCCGTAACGGGAAATTCACCTCGCAAAAGTCCGTCGTCCGGGTACTCGCAGAATTCCGGCCAGGCGCGGCTGATCGGGACGCCGCTGCGAATCAGCTCGTCGTAAAATTTGCCGATCTCACGTAGCGCGGCTGCTCCGTCTCTGGCCTCGACCATCCGGCATAGGCACAGACGCTCCGGCAGTTCGATTTCACTCACCGTCAGATCACCGGGTTTAACACCGCGAATTTGCAGATTCTCGATAGCTTGGTTGAGCAAATCCCGCCGCTCCGTAAGCTCGGCGATCTTATTCTCCGTGTGCTTTCCCTCGACCATATAATCCCTGATCTCCGACAGGGACAGCCCCGCGTCTTTCAGCGCTAACATTGTGCGAAGCCGCAGCAGATTTTCCCGTCTGTAATATCGGTAACCGGATTCCGGATCAACATGCGCGGGGGTTATCAGCGCCTTTGTTTCATAGAACCGCAGCGTGTCGATACTCACTCCGCAAACGGCGGCCATCTCTCCGATGGAAAACAGTCCCTCCGATTTTGGCACGATTTTTGGCTCCTCCCTGAAATAATTGTCAAAAAAACACGAAATATTCGTGTTTGTCTCTTGACTCTCGAGCTAACTCTAGGTGTATGCTCATAATAACACGAAGTGTCTGCAAAGGCAAGACGCGGATATCCGGAGAAGTCTTAGAAAGGAGGGCGGATATGAGCTTACACAGCTTTTGTGTCAAGTACGGCAAGGAGTATCTGCTGCGCGAATGGGACGTGGAGAAAAACGCGCCACTGGCACCCGAGAGTGTTGCCCGTACTAGTACGGCCACAGTTTGGTGGAAATGCGAAAAGGGCCATTCCTGGCAGACGCAGATATCTTCCCGCGCAAAGGCGAATTCGGGCTGTCCCATATGCCTGCGGGGAAAAATCGACGCACGTATGGAAAAGCGCCGCGCGCTAAAAGCGGAGGAAAAGAAAAACCGCAATATTGAATCGAATCATAAGGGGGAAAAAGAAAAATGAGAAAGAGAGTTTTGAGTATTCTGCTGGCCGTGTGCCTGGCGCTTACCCTTCTGCCCGTGCTCACCCGTCCTGTGGTCGCATCGGCGACAGATGAGCCGACAGCGGTGGACGTGTGGGGCTGGGACCCGCTCGGCGACGCCGGCTTTTCGGCGGGCTGGGCGGATTACATATCCCTGGCCATAGATAGCGACGGAACCCCGTATGTGGCATATCAGGATGCGGGCAATAGTTATAGGCTAACCGTGATGAAATATAACGGCACAGCCTGGGAAATGGTCGGCGGCCCCGCTTCGGAGAGTTCTCCTTTATACATCTCCATAGCGATAGACAGCGACGGAGTCCCTTATGTGGCCTATGCGGATTGGGGCAACAGCTATAAAACCACTGTGAAGAGGTATAACGGCACAGCCTGGGAAATGGTCGGCGGCGAGCCCGTATCGGAGGGCTCTGCATACCACACATCCATTGCCATAAGCGGCGGCGGAACGCCTTACGTAGCATATGCGGCTACGGACACGGGCGGCAAGGTGAAGATGTATAACGTTGACGCGAACGAATGGCAGACGGTCGGCACCAACGACGTATCGGACGGCCTTGCTGATTACATATCCCTTGCCATAGCGGACGACGGCAGCCTCTACACGGCCTGTGCGGACAGGGAAAACAGCTCTATTCCGATCGTAAAAAAATACAACGTTGACGCGAACGAATGGCAGACGGTCGGTGGTATTTCGACGGGCGCGGCGGAGTGCACCTCCATTGCCATAGACAGCGACGGAACCCCGTATGTGGCTTATCGGGACGAGAGCAATAGCTATAAGGCCACAGTGAAGGCGTATAACGGCGAAGCTTGGGTTACGGTTGGCGGCTCGTCTGTATCGGCGGACGGGGCGGTTTCCACCTCCATTGCCATAGACAGCGACGGAACCCCGTATGTGGCATATCAGGACCAGAGCAATAGCAATAAGGCCACAGTGAAGGCGTATAACGGCGAAGCTTGGGTAACGGTCGGCGGCTCGTCTGTATCGGCGGGCGAGGCGTATTTCACCTCCATTGTCATAGACAGCGACGGAACCCCGTATGTGGCATATAAGGATGCCGACAACGGCAGTAAAGCAACCGTGAGAAAGTTTAGCTTGCTCGCCTCGTATTATGAGACAACCTGCCCGATTTGCGGCGGCACTGCGCTGGAAGTCAGTTCCAGGGAGCAGCTTGAAGTAATCTGCGTTAATGCCGATATGTTGTCGGGCTGTTATCTGCTGACGGAAGATATCGACCTTGCGGGCGAGTCATGGACGCCGCTGCCGGCCTTTTCAGGGCATTTTTACGGCGGCGGACATACGATCAGCAACCTAACGGTAACGTCAGGCAATATGAATGCGGCGTATATAGGCGCTTCGGATGAGGAATCGGAAATTATTGAATCTATTGACGGCTCTGGGAATGTATACGGCGCGGGGCTTTTTCAAAAGCTTGACGGCGCGTCAATTTCCGACCTTATTATCGACAGTCCGTCGGTCAGCGGTACTACTAACGGAGAAAATGATATTGTTTTTGCCGGAGCGCTCGCGGGAATCGCCGAAGGCGGTGAAATACGCGCCGTTACTGTAAACAACCCGGACGTTAGCGTCGAGCTAAATACGGATTACTCAAACGGCGCGGCGGGCGGGCTTGCGGGTTATGTCGCGAACATAACGCCGATAAGCGGCGTGAGCGTCTCAGACGGCACGATTAACGCGACCGGTGAAAGCAATTACACCACCATAATGGCTGCCGGAGGCGTAGCGGGCGCAAGCTATCACAGCGTAATCGTGAACGCCGCAAGTGCGACAACCGTCAATGTCGAAAACGAGTATCCGCTGAATTTATATGCGGGCGGCGTCGTGGGCTACACCTCGGCGAGAAACGTGATAAGTATGTATTTCTGTGTGCACAACAGCTACTCCCGCTCGAACGTCACCGTCACAAGCAGCTCGATTGATACAAATATCTATGCGGGCGGTATAGCGGGATATCTTGAGGATTCAGCCATCAACAATTACTACGTCACGCCGTCGGACGGCGGCGTATCAGTCACGAATACGGGAGAAACAAACGTCAACGAATATGCGGGCGCTCTGTTCGGCTATGTCAATAACACTGTTGACGGCGACGAGGGGAACTACATCATAGAGAATAACTTCTATGAAGGAGAAACCGCCGTCGGCGGCTTAGTCGAAGCCGATACGGACAGCAATTACGTAGTCCCTGCCGCTATCACGACCGCGCCGATTCTCGCGGCGGCATTAAACGAGGGGCGGACGATTGTTGCGAGTGAAACGCAGGTGGTCGCGGCGTTTACTGCGGATGAAGCGTTATCAAAAGTGTTCCCTTGGAAGATAGACTCTTCCGAAAACGACGGGCTTCCGGTTTTTGGCTCATATACGATTATTTTCAACTCAAACGGCGGGAGCGCCGTTCCGAACCAGAGCATAATTTACAGCGAGACGGCGACAGAGCCTGCCGATCCGACAAAAGATAATAACACCTTCGGAGGCTGGTATTCAGACAGCGACCTGACTAGTGCGTTTGACTTTAGTACGCCGATTACGGATGACATCACCCTTTATGCCAAATGGACGCCCACCGGTAGTTCCGGCGGAGCCTCCTCGTCCTTCCGCACCATCACCGTGACTGAAACCAGCAGCGAACTGTTCAGCGGCACTCAGGGAACAGTCAGAGCAGAGGCAAATGTGACAAACGCGTTTTCCAGCTCCGTTGAGGTTAAGGTAACGGATACGGAAGAAAACCCTTCTGGCTTCGGGCTCGGAGTCGGAAATAAGGTATACCCCTTTGACATTTCGCTCTATGTCAAGGGAACAAATACAAAGACACAACCGCGGGACGGCTATTCCGTGACAATCACGCTGCCGGTTCCCGATAGTCTTCTGGAAATGAAAGAGCAGCTTTCAGTTACGCACAAGGCGGACAATGGGAGCGTTACGACGCTCGCCTCTCAGCTCAAGCAGATTAACGGGGTCTGGTATCTCGTCTTTGAGGCAACGGAGTTTTCGCCTTATGCTTTGGTAGTAAAAAGCACAAGCACCTATGATAAAACGGCAGGCCTGCCGTACTATTTGGGCTCCGGAGGAGCAAAGATATTTATCGGTTTTGCAGATAACGTGAAATACCTTGCGCCTACTGGTGCATCGGTGCAGTTCATGGGAAACGCAAAAAGCTTTACGGACATCGGTTCACATTGGGCGAAGGACTACATCGGGTTCGCAACGGAACGCGAGCTCTTCTTAGGCACAGGCGCTAATGCCTTCTCACCTGATTCCGGCATGACACGCGCGATGTTCGCGACGGTCATCGGGCGGCTTTACGAACGCAGCTACGGAGAAATCGAAACCATGAGCACCCATGCCTTCACTGATTGTGACTACGGTGACTATTATGGTAAATATGTGGACTGGGCTGCGGAAAACGGCATCCTCGACGGCTATGGGAACGGCGAATTTGGCCCGGACGATCCGGTCACGCGCGAGCAGATGGCGACGATTCTGTACCTCTTCGCTGATTTCCTCGGCGTCCTGCCCGACGATATGGATACCGCGCTGAGCTATCCCGATGCCGGTACCATTTCAAGCTATGCGGAGAGCGCGGCCCTGTACTGCCAGAGCACCGGCATCATCACGGGACGCGACGGTGGAAGCTTCATCCCGCAGGGCACGGCCACCAGAGCCGAGGTTGCGGTCATACTGGAACGATTTATTGAAAATATATTGGGCTGAAATTCAGACTGAAGTCAGCGTCACTCTTACCAAGACCGCGATGCTTCAAGAAATGAAACTTAATAATAACTTATCGGCAGACCGAACTGACGCTCAGGTCGGTCTGCCGATTTGTGTTGTCTACTCAACCAGGATAATCTGTCCTGGTTGATATGAATCCGCTTGGCGTAGCTGATCCGACTGTCATTGAAGTTAGTTTTCAAACGGTTTGTATACCGTAACCGCTTTTAGATATTTCTCAGGCTCTCCATTCAGAATCAAATCAGCGTATGCTTTCGGGTCATTATAAATTAGCCAGTTCAGTTCCGATCGTTCAAATCGGTTGTCGGTGACCTCATTTTCGACCGCCGTACAGTTGATGGAGATCATTTTGCCATCACTGAAACGCAGTTCAACACAACCAGTGTCCATATTGAATTCGCAGGATATAAATTTTTTCATTGTTTAACCCTCCAGTTAAATTTCGTTTCCTTTTTCAATGCGCTGACCGCCTCGTGGCGTTCTTTGCTATAGGGTCAATCAGCGAGATACCCGGTTATGCAGTTTTCCAGAAATACGTTTTTGCTCTTTTTCAGCCTGTTCC
>JAQWFH010000009.1 GCA_028704515.1 Eubacteriales bacterium | reverse complement strand
GAGGAGGCTCACTGTCAAGCGGACCGTGGGATAAATGCTTCTAGTCCCTTCTTTTTTGTTCCTATCTTCGTTATTCAGCTCTCAAGGTGCTTGCTATGTTTTTTCATAGGTTAGTAGACACTATCTTTCGCTTCGCTCAAAACATCAAGTGCAAAACAAGGTGCGAAATTGAGCAATTTTTTCATAGAAATACTGAGTATACTGCAAATTTTAAGAGCTTTTGCCTACATACTAACAAATTTTTCATAAAATTCAATCCCTTACCGCTGAAATGTGGTTTTAAGAGGAGTCGAAATGTGCAAAGAAAATGTTCTGCGCACATTTCGACCCTCCGACAAAGAAGCATCTCCAATATTTCTAACCGTTGGATGCTTCCTGTTGCTAATATTATAATGAATTACCAGAATATTCAATAGGTTAATAAGTTGAGTGACAGGCACCGTTAATTGTTTTGAATAAAAAAACTTGACCGAGCTTTCAATACAGTGTAGACTTATTTCATAATAAAAAGGAGTAGCTTGCATCTGGCTTTGAGCATCAGATGTGCGTGATATCGTCAGGACGATGACCCAATTTTCATCCGTGTCACGATTAAATAGCGAGATTTTTATTGCAGATTTTGATATGCAATAAAAGTCTCGCTTTTTTGTATATCTGGCAACAATATTCAAATGGAGGAATATATCATGAAAGTTTTTTATAACCAAACAACAGAGGAAGTTCTAGAAGATCTTAACAGCTCAGTTAATGGATTATCTTCTACACAAGCAAAAGAGAACCAGGAAAAATACGGCAAGAACAAGCTGATAGAGGGGAAAAAGAAATCCGTTCTTCAAATATTCCTAGAACAGTTCAAGGATTTTCTCGTCATTATTCTGATTATCGCCGCTGCCGTTTCGGGCTTCCTAGGAGACTGGGAGAGTACAATTGTAATTGTGGCAGTAATCGTGGTAAATGCTATATTGGGAACGGTGCAGACAGTAAAAGCAGAGCAATCTCTAGATAGTCTCAAATCATTATCTGCGCCTGCAGCAAAGGTTCTTCGTGACGGAACTTTAGTATCCCTCCCATCAGAGGAGGTAACTGTAGGAGATATTGTTTGTTTGGAAGCAGGGGATCTTATTCCTGCTGATGGCAGGCTGATTGAAAACGCCAGCCTGAAAGTAAATGAAAGTGCTTTGACTGGAGAAAGCGTAAGTGTAGAAAAAAGTTTAAATCTCATCCAAGGAGACGTTCCTTTAGGAGATCAGTCCAATATGGCCTTTTCTGGAAGCTTTGTTACTTATGGCCGAGGTTCTTTTGTGGTGACGAATACGGGTATGAATACGGAAGTCGGCAAGATTGCACAGCTGCTGAAAAATACGTCGGAAAAAAGGACGCCGCTTCAAGTAAATTTAGATCAGTTCGGGCAAAAGCTTTCCATTCTGATTCTGGTGATCTGCGCAATTCTGTTCGTAATCAACATACTCCAAGGCGGACAGGTTATAGACGCATTTTTGTTTGCAGTAGCCTTGGCAGTAGCTGCTATTCCGGAAGCTCTGAGCTCCATTGTTACCATAGTGCTTTCTTTCGGAACACAGAAAATGGTCAAAGAAAATGCCATTGTAAGAAAACTCCAGGCAGTGGAAGGGCTGGGTAGTGTATCGGTAATCTGCTCCGATAAAACGGGAACATTGACTCAAAACAAGATGACAGTTGAGCATTATTATATTAATGGAAAAACCATTCCCGCCGACGAAATTAATATAAATGACCCGTATCAGGCAAAACTTTTAGATTTCAGTATTCTATGCAATGACTCATCAAATGAAGGCGGTACGGAAATTGGAGACCCTACAGAAACTGCCCTGATCAATCTGGGAACCAAACTAGACATGCCTGCAGCTGTTGTCCGCATGAGTTGTCCCCGCATCGACGAGATTCCTTTTGACAGCGATCGGAAGCTGATGTCCACAGCACACGAGATTGACGGAAAATACACGATGATTATAAAGGGGGCAGTAGATGTTCTTTCCAAGCGAATCGATTATATTCAAAAAGACGGTCAACTGATCCCTTATACGGAAGAAGAGGCAAAGGAACTGGCCTCTGTAAATGAAGGCTTTTCTAGAAACGGCCTGCGTGTGCTAGCCTTTGGATACAAAGTCCTGGATGAACCCCGTCCCCTTACTGTAGAGGAGGAAAACCATTTTACTTTCCTGGGTCTGGTATCCATGATGGATCCCCCGAGAGAAGAATCCATGGATGCAGTTTCTCAATGTATTCAGGCAGGAATTAAACCTGTAATGATTACTGGAGATCATAAAATTACAGCCTCTGCCATTGCAAAGCGCATCGGTATTTTAAAAGAAGATGGGGAAGCTTGTGAAGGAGCAGAAATTGAAAATCTCAGCGATGAAGAATTAAGAGATTTCGTAGAAAATATCTCTGTTTATGCCCGAGTTTCTCCAGAGCATAAAATCCGGATTGTAAGCGCATGGCAGGAAAAAGGAAATATTGTGGCTATGACAGGGGACGGTGTAAATGACGCTCCCGCCTTGAAACAGGCCGATATCGGTATTGCCATGGGGATCACCGGCAGCGAAGTGGCCAAGGATGCAGCTGCCATGGTTCTAGTGGATGATAATTTCGCTACAATTGTCAAAGCTGTTGAAAATGGCAGAAATGTATACAGAAATATTAAAAACGCCATCAAGTTTCTGTTATCTGGAAATTTTGCCGCTATACTGACCGTGCTGTTCGCTTCACTGGCCACTCTTCCAGTTCCCTTTGCCCCAGTTCACCTGCTATTTATCAACCTGCTGACAGACAGCCTCCCTGCTATTGCCCTGGGTCTGGAGCCTCATTCAAAGGATGTAATGGAACAGCCGCCCCGGCCAAAAAATGAGTCCATACTGACGAAAGATTTCTTGAAAAAAATAGGAATTGGGGGAGTTTCCATTGGTGCGACTACTATAATTGCTTTCCTGATGGGTCTCTCTGTAGGTGGAGCGGCCACAGGAACAACTATGGCCTTCGGGACATTATGTATGGGCCGTCTGTTCCACGGATTTAACTGTAAATCTGATCGTCCTCTGCTGTTCACAAGGCGTTTCTGGAACAACAAATCCCTGTTGGGAGCCTTTGTCATCGGTTTTGTACTGATTAACGGCGTTCTTCTGATTCCTGGACTTCACAGCGTATTTAAGGTAGTAGAACTAGCTCTGCCTCAACTGGCTGCCATATGGCTACTGGCCTTTGCAAACCTTCCGATTATTCAGTTGATCCAATTAGTCAGCTGGAAAATGCAAAAAAGGCATAATACTGTTAGCTTGACATAATTAACTGAACAAGGGGTGCCTGTCACTCAACTTATTAACTTATTGAATTTTCTGATAATTATGGGTAGGCACTTCCTTGTCACACTTCCTTATTTCTTCTAAAAAAGAGATCATAGACTAAAGCGCACAGTTGTAAGCAGAAAAAGAGTGTAGTCATTATGTTTCGGGTAATCATTGTAAAGATGCCTGTCGGCGGATAGAAAGGCATTGTTCCGAATATCAATAAACTCAAAAGAGGATAAAAAGCAATTATCTCAACAAGAAAAAGAATAACTATTATAATGTTAATGATTCGGCTGAAGCAAACTGGCATGCTTTTTTGCATTGATATCTTGATGTAGGATAGGATCGAAGCAAATATCGGAGTAATTACATATAATGTAACCGCCAATTTGGGAAAGAAATGAATCGCTAAAACAGCAGCCCTCAGAACTTTTGGTTCCCGTAAACAATTAAAAGCCGCAGCGCGAGCCCCACAATTAATGTATTCAAAATCTCCGAAATTCTAAATGCCAACCATTGTGTTTTGGTGATATCGTCCATGAAAGAAAAAGCAAACATCACGATTGCTAATAAAAATGATACCACTATGATAAATGTAGTTATGAATCTATATTCCTTTATGTTCATTTGTCACGCCCAATGATTATAAAATACTATTCCAATATCGTTACATAATTAATTTAATGACTGCGGATTGTGGGCTGTCTGCATGCACAATCAACCGAAGTCTATATGCCATTAATTCCGAACTTTGCGTAAACGTTTTATCAAATATAAATGCAATATTGCCTGCCGCTTCTGCCTCTGCAGCGCTCCCCGCTTTCACTAAAATAGTATTCTTTTCGTTTGATATATCAATATCACCAAAAGAATTATCCCCCACAACAGTATGATTAAAGTTCGTAATTGTTACACTGTCATTGGTCCAATCACAGTCTGCGGTTGCAATTATATCTGCAGTTGCGAAAGCATCCTTCACTTTATATTTATACTCTTTACGCAAAGACACTGTTTGACTGTCGCTCTTATCATTATTTGTTTTGAACTCCAAACTATATAGGATGATACTCCCATTCGGCAAAGCAACTTCCAATTTCTCTCCAACTTTAAACGGAATTAAAATACAGCCGCTTTAATCTTCCGAAACCCCGGGCAACTTCAACAGTTCTTCTTTTTCTCCCGATAATACACTCACCCACCTTTTTCTTTTTTCTTAAGTATGCTACAAATATCTTTCCGAGTAGCTTGAAAATAACAGAAAGCGTATATATTAACCAGTATCGTTATTAGAATATAGGGACTATATGGTACAATTGAATGAGGAATATTTGCGTGATATGCCTTAAAGAAAAGTATTGCAAATCCAATGTCAAAGCTTACGATAAGCGTAAATATTGATAGTAGTCTGCTTTTCTTTTCCAAAAAATACAGAATCCACGAAAGCAGCATACAAAAAAAGTAAAACTTTATAACTATTGAAAGGGCTGCTCCAATATGTATATAATAAGCTGTCATTATAATTAAGCACAGGTTAAGCCCTATTATATTTTTAAGAGAAAAATTCATCTATTTCATGCCCCCCCTTACGATTATATCCTAAACCCCAGCTTAGATTGCCAAGTTATGTATCATAATACAAGACTTGATGCCTATTAGCTTTTATGTCAGGATATGTAAGCGGTTTTGTATAGTTATAAATAGTTTCGGTACATAGCCCTGACCTTGAATATGGACTGGCTTGATTTTTATATTATTAGACGTTAAAAATCGAATTTTGCTGCAATTTTTTCCCGGTTTTGATTTCCGGAAGCCGATCGAAATAAACCTCCGCCAGATACAGCCCCTGCGGCGGTGCTGTATGCCCCGCATTCTGTCTATCGCAGGAGGTGATTATGCCGGGGATCTCGTCCGGCCTGATGCGCCCGGAGCCGACATCGACGAGCGTGCCTGTAATGATGCGCACCATGTTGTAGAGGAAGCCGTCGCCGGTGACCGCGAGGGTAATGCCGCCGTCCGCTTCGGTCACCTCGAGTGCCGTGATTGTACGCACCGTCGTTTCGCGCGGGTTGCCGCCGGCGGCTTCGAAGCACTTAAAATCATGCTTGCCGACAATATGCGCTGCCGCCTCGCTCATCAGCGCGACATCCAACGGATCTTTTATAAAATAGCTGTAGTTGCGCGCGAAGACGCTCGGTACTTCTCCCGTGGCAAGCCGGTACAGATAGGTCTTGCCCTTGGCATCGAAACGCGCATGAAAGTCAAGCGGCATTTCCTGCACTTCTTTGATTCGTACATCCCCAGCCTTATGTCTGTTGCCACCGGCGAGAATATTGTTCGCTGCGCGACCAATATTCTCAAGGGGGATTGCAAACTCCCCCTTGAAGCATGCGCGTTGCCCCAGCGCATGCACGCCGGCATCCGTTCTACTTGTCCCGTTCAGGCTCACCTCCACGCAGCACAAATCTGCCAATACTTTTTCCAGCTCGCCCTGAACAGTCCTCTTCGCGGGTTGTCTTTGCCAACCGCAGAAGTTCGTTCCATCGTATTCTATACTCAAAAGCACATTCTTCATATTCATCCTCCCGATCTTATTCTTCTATATAATTGTAAGTTGCATTCATCCATTCCGTTTGGCAAGGCTATTGGCGCGGAGCCCATTCATCCATGCCCCTGCAACTCTTACAGTATTCCTGCCGCATTCTTTCGTTCAGCTGCCTGCCTCCCCTCTGCCTAGGGCTCTGCCTCCAGCAGTCGCGTCCAAGCGTCGGAGCCGTTTTGCTAACACACCTCGCTGAAATTGAGCAAGCATGCTCAGCCCCTGTCTAACACTCGCTTCGGCGAACTTGTTTGACAGTCTGAGCATCGCGAAATAAAGCGCATAGTGTGTCAAAACCGCGACCGTTTGGCAAGGCTATTGCCGCGGAGCCCATTCATCCATGCCCCTGCAGCTCTTACAGTATTCCTGCCGCATTCTTTCGTTCAGCCGCCTGCCTCCCCTCTGCCCAGGGCTCTGCCTGCAGCAGTCGCGCCCAAGCGTCGGAGCCGTTTTGCCCCACCCTAATCGCTGACCTAAACCGCCAACACCAAATATAATGCCGTAGCAAGCGCTATATACGGCCCCAGCGGCTGCACATCTGTACGCTTTATTTTCTTTTTTAAAATCTTATACGTAAACGCCGCAAATGACAAAAATGACGCCGTTATCAATATGAATCCGATACCGTAAACCCCCGCCGTCAATCCTATCGCAGCCGTAATCTTAACATCTCCAAAACCAAGCGCATCGGTCTTTGTTATGATTTTCCCCACCAATGCAATTGCGAGCATTATTCCTCCGCCAAGCAATGCACCGAAAATCATCCCCTTTACATCTCCGAAGTGCATAAAAATCCCGACTGATGCCAATGCCAGAAATACTACAAATTGATCGGGAATTATCATATATTTTACATCAGCAATCGCAATTACCAAAAGCAACCACATTTCAATCAACGCAGGAACAGCATATGTAATGTCCTCGAGGCACAAGAATAAAGCAACGCATATAAACATTGCCGAGAATGCAAGCTTCCAAGGATGGCTATTGAGCCGTTGCCGCCCCGGTATGAATTTTTCATCGTTCGGAGCTTCCCCATAATCGCACAGCCATTGGGCCGGCATGTTATTAAAAATATATACCGCGCTGTTTCCGAGAAGTATTCCTACAGGAATACATATGAGCGTTGTTATAGCAATTCTTATTAATTCCTCCATATTTACCCTTTCTTACATTTTATATTACCAGCTTAAAATAATGCGGGCAACCATTAATAAAAATTGTCACACCTTGTCTACTTTTGTCTTATTATAAATCTACTTTTGAGTTGTTCTTTAGTTTATAATGTCCTTATGAATAGGGGATTTTTTAATAATACATATGTCGCTCATGAAATCCGCGGTAGTTTAAATGTATCCTGCAGCGCATTGCAGCTTCTGAAAACTTCCGCTTTGAGTGACAGCCAGCGATATCTATTAAATATGATAGAACGCGCTCACAACTCCATGCTTCGCATTTCCGAAGGCTTGCTTGATGCTCACAAAATAATGATTTATTCTGAAAAAATAGACTTAAATGATTTTTTTGTGAATATAGCTAAACAAGCAGACTCCAAGGCTCGTACAAAAGGATTGGATTTTATTTGTAGCTTTAAATTCGACACCTACAAACTAATTCTCACAGACAGCCTCAGGCTAGAGGAATTGATTACAAATCTTATCGACAATGCAATAAAATACACCAAGAAAGGTCATGTGCTTTTGTCGGTTGATTTCCTTGAAAATAATCAGGAGAATTTTTTGATGCAAATTTCGGTAAGCGATACAGGCATAGGAATATCTCAAGAAAGCATAGATAAAATATTTGACTATGGGATTTGTAAAGGGGCAGGAAACGGCATAGGCCTTTATGCGTGTGATTGCATCGCTCTTGCTTTAAACGGATCCTTAAGTGTAGAAAGTTCTCTTGGCAAGGGATCTGTCTTCAGGTTTACACTTCCAGTAGGAAAGGCGTATGAGAATTGTTAAAATTCTCATACGCCTTTTGTTTTTTAAGTCTATTTTTTCCAAGAGGATTTCAAATCCACTATCCTGTTAAAAACTCTGTTATTTTCGTCATATTGCTTGGAATCCGCAATATAATATCCGTGCCTGAAGAATTGAAATCTATCTCCCGCGCCCGCCTCGGCCAATGCCGGCTCTGCATAAGCGTCTATACATTCATAAGAGTCTTGGTTATAACCCTCTTCACCATCTTCATTTTCGACCATCAAATATCCATAGTTGCGAACCTTTATTGGAACAGCCGTCTTGGCATCAACCCAATGAATCGTGCCCTTAACCTTGCGCCCTTCAAAGCCGGTACCGGATTTTGTTTCCGGATCGTATGTGCAAAGGAGAGCCTCGATTTTACCATCATCTCCCTTTACAACCTCATTGCAGGTTATGAAATATGCCCCTTTAAATCTCACTTCATTGCCCGGGAACATCCTGAAATACTTCTTTTGCGGTATTTCCTGGAAATCCTCTCCGTCAATCCAAAGTTCTCTTGAAAAAGGCACAAGACGCGTTCCCATTTCCGGAACCTCTCTGCTATTCTCTATTTCCATATATTCGACAAGGTCTTCGGGATAGTTCGTAATGATTACCTTGATTGGTTTTTCCACTACATTTCTCGATGCAACCTTTGCCTTTAAGTCTTCCCTGATGCAATGCTCTAGGAGTGAAATGTCGACCTTGCTATTCGCTTTTGCAACACCTATCCTGTTGCCGAAGTCCAAAATAGCTTCCGGCGTATATCCTCTCCGCCTTATTCCCGCAATTGTAGGCATTCTAGGATCATCCCATCCGTCTACAAACCCATCATCCACGAGCTTCTTTAAATGCCTTTTACTCATTATTGTGTTAGTCAGGTTTAAGCGTGCGAACTCAATCTGCTGAGGTTGAGGATTCCACCACCCTATCTCATTCAGAACCCACTCGTAAAGCGGGCGATGATCTTCAAATTCGAGTGTACATATGGAGTGTGTTATTCCTTCAATAGCATCTTCTATAGGATG
Organism: Eubacteriales bacterium; assembly: GCA_028704515.1. GTDB lineage: Bacteria > Bacillota > Clostridia > Peptostreptococcales > Anaerovoracaceae > UBA1440. Next base: position 42,550 of record JAQWFH010000009.1, on the reverse strand, counting down.
TGCATAGTCATACATAGGATAAATACACCATTTGTCCCCCGTATTGTGATGAGTGGCGTGAGATATCCTGTATATAACGGGATCCCTCATATTGATATTAGGAGATGACATATCTATTTTAGCTCTCAGAACCATTGCTCCGTCCGGATGCTTACCGTCTTTCATTTCTTCGAATAATCGCAAGCTTTCCTCTATGGGTCTGTTCCTGTAAGGAGATTCTTTTCCGGCGCATATTAAAGTGCCTCTGTATTCCTTTGTTTCGTCGGCAGTCAATTCACACGCGTATGCTTTCCCTTTTTTTATAAGGTCTACCGCACCCTCGTACATGGTGTCAAAATAGTCCGAAGCCCAAAGCCTTTTGTCCCACTGAAATCCGAGCCATTTTACATCCTCTTCAATGGATTTTATATACTCTTCATCCTCTTTTATAGGATTTGTATCATCATAGCGCAAATTGCATTTGCCGCCGTATTTCTTTGCCGTTGAAAAGTTCAAGCATATAGATTTCGCATGACCTATATGAAGATATCCGTTAGGTTCCGGCGGGAAACGCGTATATACCTCTCCGCCATATTTGCCGCTCTCAATATCTTTATCTATTATGCTGTGAATAAAGTTGTCCGCCATATTCGTTCCCTCCTCGAAAAATTGCGTCGTTTTTAAGTATATCACATTGCCGTGGTCAATACAAACGGAAATGACGCATTATCAAGCTATCTCGAGCAGATATTTCTCCAAAAGAAAGGCCGGATGGTATGAAAGCTTAGATTTTCGTAAACCCTCACTGCCTACATCCTCTTCTCTGTTAATATACTCGACTCCTTCTTTGTATGCCGCCCTTGCATATTCTCTGCAAACAAATGTGTATATGCCGCTAAATTCGGTAAGCGCCTTCTCAACATGCACCAAAAGTGTCTTTCCTACAATCTCACCTATAGAAAATCCCGCCAATCTTCCGGCTGCTCTAATGAAAATTCCGGTCATACTCAAATCGTGCATCCTCTCCAGTAGCAGAATCGTTTCCTCACTTTCAGCAGCTTTGAGCGTGTCATCGCCTCCATCATTAAATCTGTTCAGAAAATAGCGTTCATATTCAGCTTTAATCAACGGCACATCGCTTTTTGTGATAGGCATCACTTCATATCCAGGGTAATTTTTTATAAAGCTGCTGATATGATTTCTCTTTCCGCTGTATTTGCGGCCCTTCATTTCTGCCAAATCTTCATAGTTATATACATAATCGGACCACGCTCTCCTCGCTACCGCGGATTTCACTGAGAATTCCTTCTCTAAAAAATCCTTCATTTGGGCAGGAACGACCCCCATAAAGAAGGTTCCGACATCTTGCATTGCATGCTCTCTGAGAATCCCGATGAATTCTATAAGCTCTTCCTTACTTTTTTCGGATTTGGCAATCGGGAATGAAAAGCAGGTTTTATTCTCGCTCTGCCATTCAAATCTCATTACAATAAACCCGTTGTGCTCGCAATATTTTGTTTTATTATAATCCTTCCACATGTAAATGGCACCTACCGAGTAGTCGCACAGTCCAAAGCTTTGTGCCTCGAAATACTCCCTAAGTATTGGGAAATCCTCCATCTCTATTTCTTTAAATTGCAACATTTTATCACCCATCTTTTTTATTTGATAATTTTTGATATTTTTTTAAATTCGAGACTATCCTTACCTTCAAGCATTTCGTAAAGCGCAGCTTCATACGTTGTCAAGACCGCCCCCGCAGCCGTCATTCTCGTGCATGCCACTTTCTTGTTATGCTTGCTTCTCGAAGAAATTCCGTCCTCAATTACAAATACATTGTATCCTTCTTCCAATAAATCCATACACAGCTGCTGCGTGCAGATATGAGCCTCTATCCCGCAAAGAAGCACTGTTCTTTTTCCGATTTTCCTGAGTCTCTCAGCAAATACACCGTCTCTCATTGCACTGAAAACCGTTTTTTCGACTGGCACATATTCTTCCTTCGGTATTTCTCCTTCGAAAAGCTCTGCAGTCAAAGCTTCATTAATAGCCGCAGTTGTGCGCCCCAAACCCTTAGGGTATTGCTCTGTAACTATAATGTCTAACCCCAGTGTGCGACATCCCTTAGCAAATCTGACTATTGTTTCTTCAAGTTCTTCGCTTTTCTTCATGGCCGGAAGTAGCTTCTCTTGAAAATCAACAATCACAAGTACTGCATCTTCTTTTTTAATTCTCTTAACACCCATCGCTATATCCCCCATTCCATCAATTCTTTTGTCAACTCAAAATCTGTAAAGTCATGCTTTAATGCCGTTATAGTTGCATAACCATCTGTAATGCGTATAACATCGGTTTCCTTGCCCGAGCCTGTGTCTATCTTTGGTTCCCCAATATAACGGAACACATGCTTCCCATCCTCTTCGCCGCAATATTTAAGCCAATCATACACTCGCCTTCCCAGAGGAGCAAAGGCAATTCCCTTGACTTGGTCGGCAGGTAGGTTTGGAACGTTTATGCTTATTGTTGTTTCTTCATTTATTTTCTTATAAACCTTCTGTACGGTTTTAACGGCTAGGTCGCAAGCATAATCAAAGTGCTCAGCATCATGGGAATTTACAGATACGGCAACTGCTGGCAATCCACAGAAGTTCGCTTCGATTGCTGCCGATATTGTCCCCGAATAATGCACATCCGTCCCTATATTTCCACCGTGGTTTATACCCGTAACAGCCATGTCGAATTCAATTCCCTTCTGGCGGAAGTAATCAATTCCTATTTTCACGCAGTCCGCAGGGGTTCCCGTCAATGAAACGGCTTCCTTTGCGCCAGCGTATTCAACCTCTTCAACGTAAATCTTGTCATGTGCGCAGGTCCCGTGCCCTGCCCCGCTCCTTTGAACGTGGGGAGCCGCAACGTATACTTCGGCAATTGTAGCTAATGCTTGTACTAGCTCATTTATCCCTCTTGCTTTTATTCCATCATCGTTTGCTACCAAAATCCTCATTTGTAAAGTCTCTCCTCTTTCGTGTATTTCAATTTTTATTGTACCCCACATACTTGTCCTAATACGGCCCCTATAGGCGCACGAATAACAATTTCGGCCCCGGAGTCGTTTTGTGTGGCTGTTTTATTTATTAATACGATATGATTCCCTCGGAAATAATTTATAAGACCTGCGGCAGGATATACCGCAAGAGAGGTTCCGCCGATTATAAGGCAGTCAGCTTCCCTTATATCCGAAATTGCCTGTGCCATCACATTATCGTCGAGCATTTCCTCGTATAATACTACATCGGGCTTAACCGTGCCACCGCATTTTGCGCACACGGGCACTGCTTTATTCTCCGCCTTGCAGTTCTCTTCTTTTAAGATATAATCAAGGTCATAGAAGGCATTGCAACTCATGCAATAATTCCTGTTCACCGATCCATGAAGCTCATGAACTCTCTTGCTTCCCGCCTTTTGATGGAGCCCGTCGATGTTTTGCGTAATCACCGAAAGCAGCTTTCCGTCATTTTCGAGCTTTGCAAGTGCAAGATGAGCTTTGTTCGGCTCGGCATCTCTATAAATCAAATTCGTTTTATAATAATCAAAGAAAATCTGAGGCTTTTGCATAAAAAAGCTGTGTGAGAGCAATTCCTCGGGAGAATATCCGTATGCCTCTACCGCCTTATACAGCCCCGCTTCGGACCGGAAATCGGGTATGTTACTTTCAGTAGATACCCCCGCGCCCCCAAAGAAAACAATTTTATCGCTGTTTGCTATCCGTTGTTTAAGATCTTCATACATAAAAAAACTCCTTTCTGCACCGTGTATTTTTATTATACTACACAAAAAGGATGTTTTCATTGATTTTATTGCATTTCTGTCAGATGCTTCCAATACCTAACGGGCATAAAGTTTTTTTGACATCTTGGATTTGTTCTTTCTTTTATGGCTATACTGTCAAAATAATTTTTCCATAGCTGCCTGTATTCAATTTCAGTTTCTGCAAAGCATTCTACATCTTCAATTGCAAAGTTTGATATGTACCACTGCCCAGACTCAGCTATCAATGCTCTCTTACGCCTCAAATCATGTATTATGAACGGGCTACTTTTAAACCTGTCAGCAAAATGAGGCACTAAAAGCTCAAGCACATTATTGTCAGGTTCAATCCTCGCATAAAGGACCTCACCTTCGAGTACAGAAAAACGAATCAATCCGTTAAGCCTATGTGCTTCCATCGTTACCTTTTTTTCGAGCAGCTCCGCATTCCTAACTGTCGGATTGCCATGATATGATGATATGCTTTTGCCTTTGATGAAGCCTAATCGAATGTATTCGAGCAATTGCATTTCCTTGCCTTTCTCCCCGGAAAGGAAAATCCTATACACTCGCCTCAGATCAAAGGGTGATATTTTTTGTTCTATCGCCCTATATACAATATCCGCTTTTTCTTCATCCGTTTTTATTTCCACAGTCCTTAAAAGAGAGGCCTGAAGGCAATCCTCCGCCGGAAGAATATTTGAAGCCTTTCCTGAATAATAATGTGCGTGTACACAGCACAGGAAGCCCTCGAATGTAGCGTCATATATATATTCGGTCATATCAATTTCCCCTTATGATATCCTTATTCCTTTTGCCGACGTTGTCCCATGGATTCCCCCCGTGAGTCAGTTGCGTACTGCTTTCCTCAAACATTGAAATTTGATGCTCATTGCCTATACCCAGCAAATCATTTCTTATTGTATCCGGCGCCATGCTTTTAATCCCATAGTATTTTCCGGAACAAGTAATGAAGTATTTAGCGCGCTTAAGAACTACCCCCATCCTTTTTAGATCTTCGTATTTTATCGCTCTTACTCGCCTTTGTCTAACTATTCTCAACGCCGAGGTTGTACCTATTCCCGGAATCCGCAAAATATCTTCGAATGATGCCTTGTTTATCTCGATTGGAAACCTCTCAATATTTCTGAGCGCCCAGGTCACCTTGGGGTCGAGATACGGGTCAAGAAATGGATTTTTTTCATCAAACATTTCATCAGCTGTGAACCCATAAAACCTAAGTAGCCAATCCGCTTGGTACAATCTGTGCTCGCGCGCGAGGGGTGGCGCTGAAAACGCGTCCGGCAAAAGTGGAGAATTGCTTATAGGTATATATGCACTGAAATAAACTCTCTTCATTTTAAATGTCTTATACAAACTTTCCGAGGTCTTCATTATCTGCATATCGCATTCGCCGCTTGCCCCTATAATCATCTGAGTTGTCTGCCCCGCAGGTGCAAACTTCTCCTTACTCTTGTGTCTTTTCACAGTCAAGGAATTTCTTGTCGCATTTGTCTCTGCGGGCAGTAGATAATTATTAGCCTTCTCGTTCAGCTCCAAGCCCTTGAACATGGTGCCTGGCCCCTTTAAAGCATTTCTTTCAATAAGGGTATCTGTTATCTGCTTCATTGGAGCAAATATAGACTTTGTAGTCTTTTGAGGCGCTAAAAGTTTCAGGCTTTTTTCTGTGGGCATCTCTATATTTATCGAAAGCCTGTCGGCTTCAAGGCCTATGAGTTCTACCAGCCTCGGGTCAGCGCCCGGAATAATTTTTGCGTGAATATACCCGGAGAAATCGTAATCTCTTCTCAATATCCTGAGCGCTTTTAAAATCCTCTCCGCAGTGTAGTCCGGCGAAACCTCTACTGCCGAGGAAAGAAACAAGCCTTCTATATAGTTTCGGCGATAAAATTCTATCGTAAGCCTCGCCAGCTCTTCGGGCTCAAAGGAGGCCCTTTGCACATCTACGCTCTTTCTGTTCACACAGTATTGGCAGTCATACACGCAGTTATTAGTAAAAAGCACCTTCAACAGAGATATACATCTGCCGTCTGCACTCCACGAATGACAAATTCCCGCACCAACGGTGTTTCCAATTTTTCCGGAATTCTTTCTCTCGCTCCCGCTTGTTGAGCAAGATACATCATATTTTGCGCTTTCAGCTAGAATTTTAAGTTTTTCGTATATATCCTTCAAAATTGACACCACCTTTCAGAACCTATGTTCTGATTATATCATCTTGTGAACGTATGTTCAATATTACTTTTGTTTTTTTGTTGTAAAATGGGCCTCCCTTTAGTAAAATAACTTTAATAAACTATAACTGTTAATTTTGGAGGGCAATATCATGAAGGGCAAAAGAACATCTTTAGTTCTCGGTGGAGGAGGAGCCAGAGGCGCCTATCAAATTGGCGTGTGGCAAGCGATGAGAGAGCTCGGAATAGAAACAGACTTCGTCTGCGGAACATCGGTCGGAGCGATAAATAGTGCCATGATTGCGCAGGATGACTTTGACATAGCCGTCACTCTTTGGAAAAAGATTAATTCTGAGATGATATTCGATATTACTCCCGATAAAAATAATAAAATCCCGTTTATAGACATTGCCGGCCTTGGTCTAGAGGAAGCGTCCGCTTATGCAAAGGAAATAATCGGGCACGGTGGTGCGGATGCATCACGTTTAAAGGCGATGCTTGATGAATATATAGATGAGGACGCAATACGGGGCTCAAAGACAGGCTTTGGGCTTGCTACAGTAGAATTGCCTTTTTTTAAGCTACACAGGCTTACCGCGCAAGATATTCCCAGAGGAAGAATAGTTGATTATCTAATGGCGAGCTCTGCCATTTCTCCTGCGATAAAGCCATATGAAATCGATGGTGTTATGTATATTGACGGTGCTTACGGAGATGTTATGCCTATTAGAATGGCTCTGGATCGCAAAGCTTCCCATATAGTCGCAGTCGATCTTCAAAGCCTTGGTGTCATGCACAAAGGTGACATAGAAACGGCATCGAAGGCCGGCAAGCTTACACTTATTTCTCCTACGCACAGCTTAGGTAGCATCATGTCCTTTGAGCCGGAAAATTCATCGCGAATAATGCGCCTCGGCTACCTGGATGCCATGAAAGCCTTTAATGTATTTGAAGGCCATTACTGCACATTTGCCAAAGGTGAATTTTCAAAAAAAGCTCTTGCGCATGCCGATACTGCATGTAAAATATTCGAACTCGATCCAACAATTATATATAGGCGTGATATTTTCGACTATTGCCTTGCCGATAAAATTATAGATGCAATAAAGGAAGCCCGCCACTCCAATTTGCCCGATTTATTCGACGGAGCACCGGATATTTTCTCTATGCTCGGCAAAAAAATTAATCGAAAGACTGTTACCGTCCATATCGCAGAGCAATTAAAAAAAGGGCGTACTAATAACACCCTTTTCTCAAAAAAGCAAACTCTTAAGCTATTACAGGAAGAAATATCCGCTGCAGAATATATTCTTAATACACCTTTTTTAAATCTGCTATTTGAAACGAGTAAATAACTGTTTCGTTCCGCCGCTTGACGCAATAGCTTTTCTAAAAATAACTGCAATACCTATTCCTACGGCAAACTGCGCAATGTTCCAGGGAACTCCGAAAACAGGGACAGCCCAGTTGCCGTACATTATTCCTTCTGCCGCATAATATACAGCTACCATGAACAATCCCCCCGTAACCATAGCGAATAATTCGCATGGGGATATACCTGTTCGAGCTTGCCCATCATCCTTACCTTTGCAGATTACACTTATTATTGACGCCGCAATCAACACCATTCCGCCCTTTGCCACAAGTGACCATGGCGCCCACATTGCAAATCCGCCCAATATATCAGCCACAGACGATCCGATCGCTGCGGATAAAAATGCATACCTCTTGTTGAGAATAAGCATAGAAATAAACACAATTGCATCCCCTATGTGCACGTATCCTCTCGTAAATGGAATAGGCACTCTCACAAACATCGTCGCGACGATTATGAGCCCCAGCATAAGAGCAGCCATTACTATAGTCTCTGTTTTCTTCTTAGTATTTAAATTCATATAATTGACACTCCTTTCTGTCTGTAATATAATACTACCTAATTGTATCTTTTGAAATATACAAAAATAATTATTTTAATATATACAGTTTTGCAAAAAGCTTAAATATAAGGCTTTATTTTGCATACTACAATCTTTTTTGTATGTATTTGACTATACAGATTGGAGATGACATGAAAGATAGACCCTCATATCTTAAAATATACGATTATTTGAAAGAAGCAATATTGAGCGGGCAAATGAAAAAGGACGAAAAGCTTCAGTCTCTTCGAGAGTTATCGCGAGAGCTTTCCGTGAGTATTACCACCATAGAGCTGGCCTACACTCAGCTTTTGGTTGAAGGGTACATTTACAGCAAGCCAAAATCCGGCTACTATGTCGAAGATATTTCTCTTTCCAGCATAAATGCAAATGCTCTTGACCAGGCGGATAAGGAAATCTTTGTTGAAGAGAAGAGCTATATTGAAACGTATCTTCATGACCTTTCCTGCTTTGACTTCAACAAATGGAAGCGCTGCATGAATAAGGTTTTAACCGAGCAGCAGGCGTCGCTGATGTTCGATTCGGATCCGCAAGGAGAGCTCATCCTCAGGCGCGAGATTTCAGACTATCTCAGGAGAATGCGCGGCGTAATTTGTTCACCGGAGCAAATAGTTATAGGTGCAGGCACGCAGCAAATTACCGGCCAGCTGTCGCTTATTTTAAGGCATATGGATATCAATCATATCTCCTTTGAAGAGCCGGGATACACACCTGCCAGAAATATATTCCGTGATCACAGCTTTACAATTTCCCCCATCGAAGTAAAAAGTGACGGTATAGATATTGAAAAGCTCCCCCGAAATATACCCTCTTCCTTATATATAAGCCCGTCTAATCAATTTCCTACAGGAGCGGTGATACCCGTTGGAAAGCGGAGAAAAATTATAGAGTGGGCTCAAAAAAATGAAAGCATCATCATTGAAGATGACTATGACAGCGAGCTTAGATATTCAGGACAACCTCTTCCCTCGATGCAAGGACTTGACAGAATGGGGCGAGTAGTCTATCTGGGATCGTTTTCCTCAACCTTATTTTCCAGCTTGAAAATAAGCTATATGGTACTCCCTTCTCGGATGACAAAAATCTTTAAAAGCACTAAGCGAGATTATGTCCAAACATGCTCCAAAACAGAGCAACTGACGTTATCTCTTTTTATGGAACAGGGACTGTTTCACATACACATAAAAAAATTGCGCCGTCTATACGCGCAAAAGCTTCAAAAGGTAATAAGAACTATGGAAAAATACGGAGATAGCTTTCTTGTGACGAGAAACACATCCTCCGGGATTAACATTATCGTTGATGTTAAAACTCAAAAGAGCGGCTCAACACTTTCGGAAGAAGCCTCTAAACTTGGCATACTCGCTCTCCCCGTCTCTACATTTTCAAGCGACTCTGCTTTCAGCGATGCGGAGTTTGTATCGATGATATTGTACTATAATCGTATACCGCTCACCGATATAGAGGAATCAATCCGGAACCTTCTCACCCTGTGGAACATAAGCTCGCCGACAATTCGTTCACAAGATTAGCCGAGCTAATAATTTAATATCAGCGTAAAAAAGAGGTCGTCACCGAGACAACCTCTTTTTTACTATTAATCCAAAATAATTTATCTTATTACTTCTAATCCGCCCATATATTTTCTCAGCACTTCAGGAATAACGACGCTGCCGTCAGCCTGCTGGAAGTTTTCTAAAATAGCGGCAGTAGTTCTTCCGACTGCAAGTCCGGATCCGTTGAGCGTGTGAACAAACTCCGGCTTCCCGCCCTCAGATGGTCTGAATCTGATATTTGCACGTCTTGCCTGATAGTCTTCGAAGTTTGAGCATGAAGAAATCTCGACATATCTTCCATAACTCGGCATCCAAGCCTCTATATCATATGTTTTCGCTGATGAGAATCCCAAATCGCCCGTTGCAAGTGCAACTACTCTATAAGGAATTCCTAATTGTCTTAAAACCTCTTCAGCATCATCTGTGAGTTTTTCAAGTTGTTCGTAAGAATCCTTTGGTGATGCAAATTTTACGAGCTCAACTTTGTTGAATTGGTGCTGACGAATCAGACCCCTTGTATCTCTTCCTGCCGAGCCGGCTTCCTTTCTAAAGCAAGGTGTATATGCCGTAAAATTGATTGGAAGATTCGTTTCCTCCAGTATTTCGCCTGCAAGAAGGTTCGTTACAGGAACTTCCGCTGTAGGAACGAGGAAAAAGTCCTTTGCCGGTAGATGGAACATATCGTCCTCAAATTTTGGAAGCTGTCCAGTTCCGATCATAGCATCTCTGTTTACCATGAAAGGAGGTAGAATTTCCTCGTAGTCTTGAATGTCTGTGTGGAGATCCAACATAAAACATGCAATTGCTCTTTCCAGCCTTGCTCCCAAGCCTCGGTAAACAGTAAACCTGGATCCGGAAATCTTCGCAGCTCTTTCAAAATCCAATATACCCAAGTCAGAGCCGACATCCCAGTGGGCTTTATATTCAAAGTCAAACTTCGTTTGCTCCCCTACTCTACGTACTTCAACATTTTCACTATCATCCGCACCTACCGGAACACTTATATTTGGAGTATTTGGTATATTGAGCAGTGCGTTTCTAAGTTCGACCTCTACAGCTGCCACTTCACTGTCGAGATCTTTTATTTGATCCGACAGCTTCTTCATTTCAGCCATGATTTCAGAAGTATCCTTGCCCTCTTTTTTCAGAACAGGAATAAGCTTTGAGTCGCTGTTCTGCTTGCTTTTAAGCGCCTCCACTTGCGCAAGGACAGCCCTTCGCTTTTCATCAAGAGCAGGTATATTGCTGATGCCAAAGTCACCGTTGCCTCTTTTCTCCAATGCCGCCTTAACGCCCTCAAAATCGTCTCTAATTCTTTTAATGTCTAACATTTTCCTTGTTCATCTCCTTACATTTATATTTATAATAGATTCTTTTTATACTCAGCATAAAGCTTCTGCAGCTCTTCTATTTTCGCCTGCATCTCCAATTGAAGCTCCGAAGCTTCTTCGCAGTATCCGTTGTCTAAAGCATTTGTTATCCGCGTGAGAAGACTTTTCTCGGCGATGCTGTCTTTACCTAAATAATTGCGCAGGTCGTTAATTTTCTCCCATGTGACGACATCAAGATCTGTGCATTGTCGACCTATATGCTCAGGTATACAGCTTTGTACAATTTTCTTTGCACCCGGGATAATCCGGTCGTGAAGCTCTGTCACCCATTGCTCCAAAATTGCCGTCTTATATGATTCCAGCGTCAAATCTGTCATAACGTTATCTCTTTTGAAGATTGCAAGCTTCTCGGGATGCTTTTCAAAGTTCTTTAAATTTTCCCAAACGGTGGCCGGAGCCTTTCCGAACAGCTTATTTCTTTCTTCTTGCGTATAATGCTCAAACACATGGTATTCACTGCGGTATTGCCTATCCTTTTCAAGATAAAAATCTTCTTCGCTATATCTCTTAGATAATGATTCGCACATCTGAACGGCCGTTTTATTATTCTCAAGAGCTACCTTTATTCCATCGAGCATTGCCATATAGCAAGATGCAATTACAAGGTAGGTGTTGCTCTTCGGATTAGGCGACCTCAGCTCAAATCTGGTTGCTAACGGATTGCCAACTTCTCTGACAAGTCCGAGAAGCACCGTCCTGTTTCTTGACGGTTTATCTACGGAATGCCCAAGTGATGTAACTGTGCATACCGGTGCTTCAAATCCCGGCTTCAACCTATTGAATGAATCGTTTGAGGAGCTTACAAATGGGTTTATAACATCATAGTTTTTCAAAATCCCCATCAATGCACCGAAGCCTATCGCGTTCATGAAATCGCTTCCGTTTTTTGCTTCGAATAAATTTACTAATCTTCCGTCCTTAAGTCTGACGGATATGCCCATATGCGTATGTTCGCCGCTTCCTGCTACGCCCTTTACGGGCTTTGCCATAAATGTTACATCCAGCCCATGATGGCGGAAAACATCTCTGACTACATATTTTATCATATTTTCATTGTCTGCCGCCTGCAACGCCGTAGCATATTTCCAGTCAATCTCAAGTTGTTCCATCACATGATCATAATTGCCGGCATTACCCATCTTAGCTTTGACCCCGCCAACTTCTTTATGGCCCATCTCCACGCCAAAGCCATACATATCCAGAATAAGGAGCGACTTTTCAAGAGCAGATCTTACAGGTCCTATTGTGCGCTTCCAATATTGTTCTTTAAGTGTTTGCGCAGTGTATAAGCTTTCCTTATCCGCATCATCATCAGGCGTCTTCACCCAAAATTCAAGCTCAGTCGCTGATGTTAATATTATTTCGTCTATGTCGTCTACAGATTCAAAGGAAAGTTCGCTAAATATATATGGGTTTTCCTGCATAATTTCCTTAATATCTCTCTTGAAATTATATACCGCATCCCTTAGGATTACTCTAGCGCCAACCTCAGCTGTATCGTTATGTACTAAAAACGACGGGATACGGAGCGTTCCTACAGGGAGCTCCGTATCTAAGTCTATATGATTGTAATTGTGATCGACATACCAGTTCACGCCCTTGTCCGGTATTATATCCACCTTAGCGTTATTAAGATCGGCGATCTTTGGCAAAACAACGCTGGAGCCGTCTGTCTGAACGCCGGTTTTCATAAATTCTTCATAGTCATTAAGAAGTACGGATACTGGGATCTTTTCGTCAGTATCACGACCTCCTATATCTATTCCCACAAGGGAAACAAATCTTATTTCGGGATGCTTCCCGAGTATTTTTTTTATCTCTTCCTCATCGTTCTTATCGGGAGGAATCGTAAAAAGCATTTTTTCAAAATCAAAATCCGGCAATATAAAGCGCCTCCTTTTTAACGCTTGAGCAGAAAACCCTCTACTGTGGGGAATTTTCTTTCCTATGTGCGTTTCAACGAGGCGAAGGATATTTCGCCTCGTTATATTTTTAATTTGCGAGCAGGTTCAGATAATTTTCAAGTTCTCTTAGGTATTCACCGTACTTAGCCCAGTTACCGCTCTGCTGTGCAGCCTGCGCATTTGCAAATGCCTCGTTAGCCAACTGCACAATCTCGGCTTGTGTAAGTGCACCTTCTCCGGCATCGGCCGGTGTTCCGGCACTGCCTCCACTATGAGTCCCGCTACCCGCATTCGTACCAAACAACGATTGTAGCGCTTCTGCCAATGTAGCTTCATATGCTATTTTGTCGTTGTACGCTACGATAACCCTCTTAACCTCAGGTATCGAGGAGTTCGTTGCCTCAAGATATACAGGTTCAACGTAGAGCAATGAATCTTCTATCGGTATGACGAACATATTCCCTCTGGTATATGTCGATCCGGAAGAATTCCAAAGAGAGAATTCCTTTGAGATTTCTGTGCTCTGGTCTATCTGCGCCTCTATCTGCATTGGACCGTAAATAATCTTACTCTTCGGCAACTGATACACTACCAGCTCACCGTAATTATCTCCGTCATTCCTTGCAACGAGCAGGGCAATCAAGTTCTTTTTGTCCTTCGGCGTATATGGTATCGTATTTATGAACTCGGCATTTTCTTCGCCCGGAAGCTTCATTATATAATAGTTAGGCGTCATGCGCTGTTCCTTGATTCCATAAATCTCGTTCGAAATCTCCCAACGGTCCTCGTTTTGATAGAATACGTTTATGTCTTCCATGTGGTAACGGGCGTATACGTTTGCCTGTATTTCGAATAATGCATTAGGGTACCTAACGTGAGCTTTAATTGCATCCGGCATTTGATCAAAATCCTTGAACAAGTCCGGATATATCTTCTGCATTGTAAGTGCTATTGGGTCCTGTTCATCGACAACGTAGTAGCTCGTAGTACCGTTATATGCATCTATAACCACCTTGACAGAGTTCCTTATATAATTTGTTCCGTAAGAATTCTCGTACGGCTCTGAATAAGGATAATTTCTACTCGTCGTATATGCATCGATCATCCAGTAAAGCTTCCCATCAACAGTTACAACATAAGGGTTATTATCGTATGTCAGATAAGGCATTATCTCATTTACACGTTCCATTATATTTCTATTGATTACAATCCTTGAATCTGAAGTAATATTTGTGGATACCATTAATTTCAAAGATCTTTCCCTTACAGAGAACATCGTTCTGTTTAATAGGCTCATATCTATCCCTGCATCACCCTCGTACATTGAATATTTGTTGCTGCTGCCATCAGGATAGTCAAATTCTTTCTCATTCGTGCCGAGAAGAATATATGAATTTGAGAGCTCTCCAAAATATATTTCCGGTCTGTCAATCTGTATTTCGTCTACCTTAGAAACCGGAGGTATGCTGTCTATAAGCATATCAGGCTGCCCCGATGCCGTTATCTGGTCTACCCTGGAAAGGGTTATTCCATATCCGTGTGTATATTTTAAATGCTTGTTGAGCCATTCTTGAGAAATTTTGCTTTCATCTATTTCCCTTGCAGAGAGGAATGTTTGAGTATATTCCCCATTTATCATATATCTGTCTACATCTACGTTGTTAAACGTGTAGTACTGACGTATCGACTGCGTTTGATTATAAAATTTTTCGGTCGGTTCATAGTCATTGATTCTTATGTTCTTGATAGTATCTTCGTTTCTGTCGAGAACTTCCTTAGTAAGCGTATTACCTGCGGCAAACTGTGTTTCCTGAACCTGATCAAGTCCGTAAGCATACTGCGTATACTCTATGTTACGCTGTAGATACTTGTATTCCTTGTTTATTTCATCAGGAGATACGACTAGATTCTGAACAAGAAGCGCGCCTCCGCTCCCGAGCAATGAAACAGCTATCATCACTACAGGAATTACTACAATAGTTTTTAGATTTCTTTTGGATATTCCTATTGCGAACATAATTGCCGCAACGGCAGATAATCCTGCGAGAATTCTATATACCCAAAGCGTTATATTTACATCCGTGAATCCGGCTCCGTAAAGGACTCCTGTACTCGAATAAAGAAGATCGTACTGCTTAAGGAAGAAATTCACTCCAATCATCAGGAAGAATATTATCCCCAATACTATAAGCTGCTTCGTTGCAAGTCCGATAAGACGCATAAAGTTATCATCATCAAATCTTTTCTTAGGCTTTCTCGGTCTGCGAGACTTGTTCATTTGCCCGAATAGATCGCCCAAAGGCGTTCCTTCAAACGGGTTTTCTCCTTGTCTTCCTCTGGTAGGCTCGAAATCGTCAAATTCCGGCTCCACTTCCTCGAACATCTGCGGTGTTCTCATTGAGAGAAGCACCATGTAATAAAGAACCGTTATAAGCACCAAAGAGATAACTATTACTATTATCATCTCATTTATCTGTTTTATGAAATCGAGTTGGAATATATAAAACGCGATATCATTGCCAAATAAAGGATCGTCTATGTTAAAAGCTGTACTGTTCTTGAATTGTAAGAACCTGTACCACAACGTGTTCATTGTTATAAACGATAATACCAGGGCAGTTATACCCGACATTCCCCAGGTTAGTCTGTTAAGACGTTTTTCATCAACTTGTTCCTGCGACTCTATGTTCTTGAAATAGCCTCTTTTCAAGGCCTTCATATACGCATATGCCGCAAATATTACTATTATGAAAGTTGGAATAGCAATCGTAAGCTGTGTTATCAGTTTTGTAAAAAATACGCTGACATAATTAAGTTCTTTAAACCATAAGAAATCTGTTAAAAAACCTATCAGCAAAACAAATACGAACATAACAGCCGCGACTATTGCTATTAGCCACTTTGCTTTTGTTCCCCCGCTGTTCTTCATCAAATCAATATCCTCCTTTTAATTTATAGCTACCTCTTTAACTTATGCTGTCTGTTATTTATCTCTTATATAATCAACAACCCGCATTTCAGCGCCGTCTGATTCAAAATAATAAATCCAAGAATGATTATCTTCGCTGCTTTTACCATTTTCAATTGTTACAATCTTCTCATCAGCCCAAACGTAGTAACCGGCAACGCCTGATCTCATCTGGCCTATTCTCAGCTCCTTGAATTCCTTTTTTACGATACCTGCCTTTTTGAAGGCCATACAGTTGCGATAAGCGTTGCTGTCCTTTTTCAAAATATCAAATACAGCTCTATCTTTAGTATTTACATAGTCTATCCATTGTGAATCAAACTTTATTAAGGTGCCTACTATTTCGGACGCCTTCTTATTATATTCATCGACATCGGGATATTTCTGTGAAAGGATTATAGATTCATTTATATCCTTATTGCCGTAATCCTTGCTTTTATCATATCCAATATTAATATCCGGCAGTATAGCCGCAATATTTGCATTATTCCCAAGCTGTGATGAAATTATTTCCTGCGTTGTCATTGATAAGGGAGCAGTCTTGCCGGACGTATCAATATTTTCACCGTCTTTATTTTCTTCGTCAGTTTTTTTATCGCTTCCGTCAAACAGTCCCGCAACGGAAGAAAATGCCTTTTCTACAATGGGTTGGACTTCTTCATATATAAACCCGGCCGCCTTACTGTCAGGCGCAAGCTTTGTTATACCTACAGCGGCCATGCTTGCTAAAAAAACTATCAATGCTATCACAAGCAGCGTGCGACCGAAATATCTTCCGCCCTTTCCCTTCTGTTTTTCCAGATCCTTTGCAACATTCGGAATAACAGTATCAGCCTCATTTTCCGTTTTATTCTCTTCCGTCTTCTGTTCGCCGCCCATGTTCTCGGCCACGGCTACAGAAGCAACTATACCTAAATCTTGCGGCTCCGTAGAGACAGCCTTATCGCTTTGCTCCCCTTGAGCGGCTTCCTCTTTCACAGGAGAATCTTCGCCGTCAAGGCTGACGCTCTCAATATCTGTTTTCTTTATTTCCCCGAAAAGTTCGTTCAGGATAGCCGATTCAAATTTCCTGCCACTCTTATCATCGACAAAAGCATTGCCAATCAAATCCTTTTCAAGCTGCATCGTATCAAACTTTTTTACAAGAGCACTATTTTCAAATATTCCAGCCTTTGCAAGCTCTTCCTGTCTGGCAATTGTGGCCTGTTTGATATGTTCAACGGGGTCGAAAGCTTCTTTTTTCTCCGCTATTGCTTGTCCATCAATTTCAAGGTTCTCAGCAACTGCGGCTCCTTTCGAATCTGCATCGGAGTCCTGATTAACTGGCGTGCTTTCCTTTTGCTCTAATTCTTGTGCTTCTTGCACATTCGCAGTTAATCCTGCTTGAGTATGTATACTTGTATTCAATCGTTCCTGCTCATCAGATGCATTAGCATTTTGCGGCAAATCAAGGCCTGTGAGTCTTTCAAATTCAAGATATATCTCCGCCGTATCTGGCGGAACACTTCCATGTACTCTTTCGTATTCTTTGTCTAAGAGCTTTTGAAATTGTTCATTTTTTTGGTTAAAGGTGTAAAATTTATCTATTCGAGCAGTAGCTCGTTTTAAATCAGTGTTACCCTCCTCAACATCCCGTTTGATGTCATCAATGGTGACAGGTATATCCTCATTTAGAGTAGCAATCTCTTTTTCTTCTACTTTAAGGCTTGCTCGTTCCTGAGGTTCTGGGTGTTCCATTTTTAAGCTTTGGAAATCTTCTCTTAATATTTGATCTCCGGTATCCTTTTGGGGGCTGACTATCTCCTCACGCGCGGTGTTTGCGATTGGTGCCTTTTGCTCTGTCGGGCTATTTTCTGCCGTTAAATCTATCTCAACGACCTGTCCTTTTGACCAATCAACATATACCTCTTCTTTCTTTTGAGAAGGTTTATCAAATGTATGGATATTCCACACAAATTCATCCGTGCTTATTCTGTGAGATTTTGAATTCTCGTTATCTTCGCTGTCATGCTTGGGTTCTTCCCTGTCGGAAGGGGATGTAAAAGTCATAGAAGTATTGTTTCTCTCTCTTGAGGCTTCATCTATAGCTCTCTTTAATTCATTTCCACAATTTCTGCAAAAGCGATCATCGTCATCTACAGGTTTTCCGCATCTGTTACAATACACTGTTTTATCCTCCTTCGACTAAAATCTGATTTTTTGTTCTATCTCTTCGCGTGTATACACGGTTCCGGTCTTATCAATCCCATCCTCAAGGGTACTGAATTTCCTTGGAGGCTCAGTAACCTTCGGAGATTCTTGGCAATCCTGCAATCCTATCTCTGCTATTTCCGTTTTGCCTTTTGATTTATCAAGTGTCCCATCATTGATGGGGATTAAATCTGCCTGTTTAGCAATTTCTTTTTCTTTAGAATTTTTTTGATTGGCGGTTTTTGACGTTTGTTGACAGTTCTGCATTTTTAAGCCGTTTCCCTGCATTTTTGTAGTTACATCAACATCCTTATTTCGCATCTGTATATATCTTATCTCCGAAATCTTCTTATCCATATTTTCCAGCATGCGATCCCTTTGTTCAACTTTCCAATACCAATAATTCAATGGGCGGAGAATAAGCCAGATCAAAACACACACAATAAATATGACCCCTGCTATGAGCATCGTTGGAGCCGCTGTTGATATAAAGTTCCTTAATACTGTGTAAATTTCTAAGGACATCTCTTCAAAAAGCATCCTTTCTAAGCATATAGATAATAAAGATTATACTATAAAAACGTATCAATAGCAAACGAAACGCTCCCAAAATATTCAAAATAAGGCTTGTTTTTCGGTGTTCAAGGAACTACAAAAAGAGCGGGTTATCCCGCTCCGTATATTACGAGGGATTAGACCTGCTCTTTTTGCGCAAAGGCTAGTAGTCTGATCTTAGGTTAGAACGGCAATTATCGGCATCAGAATAATTTGTTGCCTTATTCATCTTTGCGTTCTTGTTGGTCCTTGCATTGCTTTCGTTCTTGTTGGTCCTTGCATTGCTTTCGTTCTTGTTGTTGCTTTCGTTCTTGTTGTTGCTTTCGTTCTTGTTGTTGCTTTCGTTCTTTGCGTTTTGGTTGTTTGAGTTATTATTATTTTTCATTTTCTAATCCCTCCTCGATATTATTTTGCTCACAACTTCACTATTTATTTAAGGAAATTCAAACCAAATTTTTAAAAAATTTTAAAAATAAAAAACTCCAAGGCACATTGAAACAGTTCCTTGGAGTTTTTATTAAACGAGTTCTGCTTTATAAGGTAAAAGCTTATGGCATAAGAATTCCGCCGTTTGGAGTTAAGTAAACTCCTGTTGTATAGTCGTTTTCAATTAAATATTGCATTGATCCTGCGATACATTCAGAATCGCCAATTCTTCCCAAAGGAATCATTGCTGCAAGTGCATTTAATTCATCCTGGTTGACGCCTTTTAAGATATCTGTATCTATCATTCCCGGACAAATTGCATTCACGCGAATATTTTTATTTGCATATTCAACAGCTAATGAACGTGTAAATCCGATGATTGCTGCTTTTGTTGCACAATAGTCTGCTTGATTGGCAACGCCCATCAAACCACCAATCGATGAAATATTAACGATATTTCCTTCTTCCGCTTCTACCATGTATGGCAGTACAATACGTGTCATATGCATGGCGGAAAACAGATTTACTCCTACGAGCCATTCATAGTCCTTATGGTTCTGTTGATAAAATGCCGCATTGTTGCTTACGCCCGCATTGTTGACCAGAACATCTATTTTATTACCAAACTTTTCGACGGCTGCTTTTACTACTTTTTCACAACCTTCATAAGAGGATGCATCTGCTTGGATATAGAGGCCGTCAACACCCATTTCTCTCAGTTCTTTTAGGTTTTTTTCGCACTCTTTTCCACTAGAGTCGCTAACATAGTTCATTACAACATTATAACCCATTTTACCGAGTCGAAGAACCATTGCACGACCCAATCCTCTTGATCCACCCGTAACAATTGCTAATTTTGCCATTTCGTTACCTCTCTTCCTTAGTTTTATATTACTTTCGTAATGAAGCTTAGTATAACACATCTACCTATAAATAAAACAACTTTACCTTCTATAAAAAATAAGTGTTTTTTACGTCTCCGATTCTTCAATTTTGCCGCTCTTTGCTTTCGATTATCACTGGCAAATTATAGGGCTTTAAAAAAACAAAGCAAATTTTTTATTTTATTATATTGACAAATCAGAAGCAAAATGTTACACTATGAAACGTGCCAAATAAGAAAGTCCACACTATGCGTGATTAGCTCAGTTGGCAGAGCACCTGACTCTTAATCAGGGTGTCCGGGGTTCGAACCCCCGATCGCGTACCAAGTGAAACCCTGCAATCTCAACGATTGCAGGGTTTTTTGTTTCCGTGATATTATTCCGACCTACTTTCTCTTTCAAGCTAGCTCTCGCCTTCATGGCCGTAATGGAGTATAGGCGGCACCTTATTCCTTTTATATTATTTGCTCAATTGTTTCTGTATTAATCATATACCCATGCATTGTAACATAATCAACTGTACCTGTTGCTTTTGCCTTATACTGAACCATACTTTTATCAATAAAAGTAGCTTGATCATATCCGGTTATAAAGGTAAACGGCATTGAAGTCGATTTTATGCCGCTATTTCCATCAAACAATTTTACTCTTCCATTAGATAAACCAAAATAACCAGTCATGTCAACCTTTTCCCCTACAAACTGATCTTGAGCCCCTAACGGATTATTTGTAAAGACATGGAGCATATGCCCAACGCTATTCTCATTTTCTCCCTCGGCGAAATTATATTTAACAGCTTTGCCTTTCTTGTATTTAATATAATCAACGTCTTTAATTACAAATTTACTGCCGTCTGCCATTTTGCCGGTCCCTATGTATCCCCGTATCGCTATTTCCTTGTTCCCAAGCAAATCGACTTTTTTTAATTTATCGGTTAAATCTACAGAGGGTAAGCATTTATAGCGATTATAGCTGCTGTACTGTTCCTCGTTTTCTAAGAAGCTCACATTGAAGGTGCTGTCTTCGTGGTCAATCGAGATGATATATCCTGTAAATTCAATATATTTACCTCCGTATTGTTCCATAGCTCTATCATAATCCGTCATGTGCAATTTATTAAAATCGTATAAACTTATTATGAGTTCCGGAGACTTTTGTTGCTCTACCGGCTGAGCATCTCCACTATCTTTCCCTTGTTCATTCCCGTTTTCCCCGCACCCGACCATACCTAAAATAAGCAGGAGAGCTAACATAAGGGCAAGGATTAAATTCCTCTTGCTTTTAGTTTTTCTGAAACCCATTTCTACCTCCACATAATTGATTTGTACCGCTCTTGGTTTTGTATTGCAATATAATTCCTTTATTATGCAATAAATAGCGAAAGGTCAACACTGTAAAATTGCTTTGTTCACCTTGTCTTGGCCCTTAAAATATTCAAGAATATAATAACAACCCCATATTTTAATGTCACGGTATGTTGAATTTACATATATTATAGTATCTTGAATCACAAAAGTAGGTATCTAAAGTATTCATCAGAATGTTTTAAGAGTATTTTTTTGCTACTTTTACAAAATAAAGGAGTATATGTATGGACAGTAATGATTTATACACTAGAAAAGTTGATAAAAACGATTTTGATAGAAACCGCGTAAATGAAATGAGAAACGAATATAGAAGAAGAATGGAATTTGACAGGGGACATGAACGCGACAGGAGAAATGAATATGACAGAAGGCATGATTTTGATTTGAGATTTCCCTTTTGGTGGTTACTTTTCTTCCGTTAAATTATCCTGAACGACCGTTAAATCGGCTTACTTATTCTAAATGCAACACATTATAGACAGGAAATCAATTGTTTATCACGATAGCCCCGGAGATATCTTCCGGGGCTACTTGTTTTTTATATTATTATCACGAATCTGTTTTTTATTGTCTTTTTTCGCATGGGCTGCAATAAATGCACTTGAGAAAGCCAATTGCAGATTGTATCCGCCGGTATCGCCGTTTACATCAAGCGCCTCGCCTATGATGTAAATCCCTTTATGATTTTTGCACGCCATTGTCTTCAAATCTATTTCTTGGAGGTCAACGCCCCCTGAAGTTGCCATTGCAGTTTTATAATTCCCGGTTTCGACTGTTTTAAATTTATCTGCTGTCAGGAATCCGGCAATTTTTTTTAATTCTCCTCCGGAAAGTGAAGATAATTTTTTATCGGGAGGGATTTGCGCTCTATGAGCCACACGTTCCGCAAAGCTTTTGGGGATCCCGTCCCTAAGATCCGCTATTACAGAGGCCAGCTGCTTGGCATTGCGTGGCTGTATTTTCTTGAGATGCGTTTCTAAATCCATCAGCTCGGGCAGATAATTTATCTGTATTTCATCCCCCGGTGATATCAAATGTGAGCAGTTGATAGGCGCGGGCCCTGAAAAGCCTTTATGCGTAAAAAGCAGGTCATCCTGAACAATCCTTGATCGGCATCGCAGCTCTACATTTTTAAACGAAATACCCGCCAAATCGGAATATGGATAGTCCTGCACGAGTATAGGTGCAAGCGCAGGCTTTCTTGGGATAAGTTTTATTCCGAGCCCTTCCAAAATATTGAACATTGAGCCGTCAGATCCCGTCTGAGGATATGAGCAGCCGCCCGTTGCAATAATTAATTTATAGCATTTATATTCTATATCAGGGCCGCTCACCTTGTATATTATCGCCTTTTCATCGTCAATCATCGATATACATTCTACGCTGCCGTTGCATAGCTTAAATCCATTTTTCTTTGATTCACCAATAAGCAGAGATAACACATCCGCGGCTTTTAGGGATGCTGGGAAAACCCTCTGGTCTTCACGCTCAATTAGAGGCACACCCTTTTGTGTGAAATATGAAATCACAGCCTCATTACTATGCTTGTAAAGTATATTTCTTATCCTTTTACCGTTCTCACCGTAATGCTCCGGAAAGTCCTTTATGCTTCCAGCGTGAGTAAGATTGCATTGCCCTCCTCCGGACATCAGCAATTTTGCCCCTGGATTTTTACCTTTATAAATAACCAGGCCGTTTTGCTTTGAGCTTTGTGCTGCCGCATATAATCCCGAAGCTCCGGCACCTATTATTATCGTGTCATAAATTGTTTCACTGTTTTTCATTAAAATCTCTCTTTAAAAAAGTTAGCCAGCCTCTCAATTCCCTGCTCTATTTCCTCTTCAGTTACCGAAGAAAAGCTGAGCCTTAACGAGTTGCATCTACGTCCGTCGGCATAAAAAGGTTCTCCTGGTATGAATCCAACCCTGGCTTGCTTTACCGCCTCTGCAAGTAATTCCGTTGTATCTATATCCTTTTGTATCGTTACCCAAATGAAAAATCCACCTGTCGGTCTGTTGTAATTAACATAGTCCGGCATGTATTTATCCAGACATTCAATCATTTTATCACGCCTGCTTTTATATAGCGCGCGCAGCTTTTCAATGTGCTCGTAAATATTGTTGTTTTTTAGGTATTCTACCGTCAACTCCTGGTCGAATGAGCTACACTGCATACTTGCGTTCTGTTTTATAGTTATGAATTTTTGCAGGATTTCCTCATCGGCACAAATCCACGCCATTCGAAGGCCCGGACAAAATATCTTAGAGAAGGAACCAAGGCTCAATACTACACCTTCTTTGTCAAAGCTCTTTACGGATGGAAGATACTCACCATCGTAATTTAGCTCACTGTACGGTCTGTCCTCCATTACGGGAATGTTGTATCGCCCCGATATCTCTGCTAATTCCTTGCGTCTCTGCCTACTCATCATGACGCCTGTTGGATTATGGAAATCGGGAACTGTATATATAAGTCTTACGTCATCGTTTTCTTTTATTAACTTTTCAAGATGCTCCGTTATTATGCCGTTTTCGTCCATTTCCACGCCCACAAATTTTGGATTATACGGGCGAAGTGATCCCAATGCCCCTGTGTATGTCGGATTTTCGCATATTATAGTGCTGCCTTCATCTATGAACATCCTTCCACACAAGTCAATTCCCTCCTGCGATCCGGATGTAATCATTATATTTTTGGCAGTAACATCTACGCCTGCCTTCTTCATCAAAACTTCTGCTATATATTTTCTGATTTCATCGTTGCCCTCACTGCTGCTGTATTGCAGCGCCTTAATTCCAGATGCGCTAAGCATGCTTTGCGATGCGGTAATAAGATCTTCAACCGGAAATAATCCTTCTGCCGGTCTTCCTGCAGCAAAGGTTATCAGCTGCGGATCGTCAAATAATTTGTTTCTGATCGCAGATGGTTTTATCCGAGATGACATCCTTGAAAATTTTATTTGCATTTTATATTTCTCCTCCCTGCGACTTTCTTTTAAAAAGGTCGTTTTCATTCTTTTATAATATACCAGTACTGTGGTTTGCTGTCAATTCATGGGGTAGAGCCATTTTTTATGTAAAATTTAAAAAATATTGTTGACAGTTTTTTTCCAGTGCGTTAAAATAAGTTAATACGTGATATCAAAATGATATCAAACAATCAAAAGGGGGATTCTACATATGAACGAACAAAACGCAATATTTAAAAACATCGAAGAAAAAGCTCTCAAACTAATAAGTGGCTGGATTGCTCTGATTGCCATTTTAGGCGTTATAGTCGCTGCAATTGCTGCAATTTTTGTAGTAGGAGGTGCTTTTTTTGTAATTGCGCCTGTAGTGGTTCTTTGCGCTTTAATCTGCTTAGCAGGTCTCAAAATTGTAAATCCTAATGAAGCAGTTGTTCTTACGTTATTCGGTAAATATTACGGCACGATTAAAAGAGAAGGTTTTTTCTTTGTCAACCCGTTTTCGGGCGCATACAACCCTTCCGCTGCTAAGGGAAGTGCGATGCATCTCAACCCTAAGGAGAAAGGCGAGGCCACAACTATGCCAAAGCTTCCCGTAAGCAAGAAAATTTCAACAAAGGTTATGACATTTACCAATGAGAAGCAAAAGGTAAACGATATCCTGGGAAATCCTATAGTGATTGGGGCAATCGTAATCTGGCGAGTTACAGATCCGACAAAGGCAGTTTTTAATGTGGATGATTACAACGAATTCTTATCCACTCAGTGCGACTCGACTATAAGAAACATTACACGCCTCTATCCTTATGACATTCTCGATGACGGTAGCGAAGAACTAACCCTCAGAGGCAGCAGCATAGAAATCGCCAACAGCATGGAAAAAGAGTTGCAGACTAGAGTTGTTGAGGCAGGGCTTGAAATTGAAGAGGTTCGTATAACTCATTTGGCATATTCCGATGAAATTGCCGCAGCAATGCTGCAAAGACAACAGGCAGTCGCTATAATCGCAGCCCGCCAAAAAATCGTGGAAGGCGCTGTCGGAATGGTAAAAATGGCACTTCAACAGCTTGACGATGAGGGCGTGGTTGTACTCGATGACGAAAGAAAAGCCGCCATGGTTAGCAATCTACTTGTGGTTCTCTGTGGAGATAAGTCACCGCAACCTATTGTCAACAGCGGTTCTCTTTACTAAAGACTAAGGACTTTTATGATGGACAATAAATTAAAGGACAGAGAGGAACTCTTGCAAGAACGATTGGAAAAAATTCGCGACATTGAGCAAGAGATTCTTCAAAAGGAAAAAGCGATAAAAGACAAGGAAAAATCGCGTAAGCAGATAGTCCTTCGCCTTGCTCCCTCCTTGTGGCAAGAGCTTGCGGCATGGGCTGAAAAGGATTTTCGATCAATCAACAGTCAAATCGAGTATTTGCTGACTGAGTGCGTGAAAAAGCATAAGCTTTAAAAAGGAGGAGCCCTGTGAATTTTAATTTTTATATGCCTGTAAACATTTTATTCGGTTCAGGCCAGCTCAACAATCTTGCAAAGCAAGAGCTGCCGGGATCTAAGGCCATGATAGTAATATCAGAAGGCAAGTCGGCAAAGTCAAACGGATATTTGGACAGATTGCAAAAGCAGCTCTCTCTTGCCGGTAAGCAATATATCGTTTTTGATCAAATTGAGGCTAACCCCCTCAAGGATACTGTGACAAGAGGCGCCGAATTTTGCAAGGCTAACGGTTGTGATTTTATAGTTGCTCTCGGGGGCGGTAGTTGTATAGATGCAGCAAAAGCCATCGCACTGATGGCGGTAAATCCCGGTGATTTATGGGATTATGTAGCAGCCGGCAGTGGCAAAGGCATGGATACGCAATACAAGCCACTTCCTCTGGTTGCAATTCCGACTACGTCGGGAACCGGATCCGAAGCGGATGCAAGTTCAGTAATAACGAACGAGGTTGCAAACGAAAAGACCGGCTATGTGAACAAGGGGATGTTCCCATACCTTTCTATCGTGGATCCTGAGCTCACGCTTTCTATCCCGCCTCTCTTCACGGCACTTCAGGGGTTTGATGCACTGTTTCACAATATAGAGGGATACTTATCAAATGCCGCAAATCCTATAAGCGATATGTACGCTCTTAAAGGCGTTTCATGCATTTCCTCCAATATAACTGAGGCAGTCAATAACGGTTCTAATCTTAAAGCGCGTGAGGCTCTTGCTCTTGGGAGCACTCTTGGCGGAGTTGTTATGGTTGCCGGCAAGCTTACGAGCCATCATTCCTTGGAGCATGCACTTAGCGCATACCATCAGCACTTGCCGCACGGAGCGGGACTTGTACTTTTGAGCAAAGCGTATTTTGCTCATATGATTAACAATCACGTATGTGATGACAGATTTATTGATTTGGCACGGGCTATGGGGATCCAAAATGCTAGTTCACCCACAGACTTCTTGACAGCGCTTTCAAATTTGCTTGAAGCCTGTGGCGTATCTAAGCTTAAGATGTCTGACTACGGAATAACGCCTGATGAATTCGAAAAATTCACCGACAATGCAAAGCGCACTATGGCAAAATTTTTCAGTTGTGACAGGCTGCCTCTATCTGACGAAGATTGCATCAATATTTACAAGAATTCATATTGATTTAAAAACACTTCGGCACTTTATTAAAAAGGCTGAGCGTTCTGCATCCGCAGAATTCTCAGCCTTTTTTTATTTACTATTCGAGTTCAAATGCCCCCATATAGAGCTGATAGTACTTGCCTTTCTGCTCTATCAATTGATCGTGGTTTCCGCGCTCTATTATACTGCCGTTTTCCATCACCATTATGACATCGGAATTCCTTACCGTCGAAAGCCTGTGCGCTATCACAAATACGGATCTTCCTTCCATAAGTTTATCCATTCCCCTTTGTACAAGGAGTTCCGTTCTTGTATCTATAGACGAAGTCGCCTCGTCAAGTATCATTACAGGTGGATCGGCAACCGCTGCTCTTGCTATTGATATGAGCTGTCTTTGCCCTTGTGACAAGCCGCTTCCGTCGCCCTCAAGTACCGTTTCGTATCCGTTTGGCAGCATACGAATGAAATTATCCGCGTTCGCCAGCTTTGCCGCAGCTATACATTCCTCATCAGTAGCATCTACATTACCGTATCTGATGTTTTCCATAACTGTTCCGGTAAATAGGTTTACCTCCTGCAGCACAACTCCGAGACTCCGTCTTAAATCTTGCTTCCTTATTCTCTTTATATCAATTCCGTCATAGCTAATTTTCCCGTCATCAATATCGTAAAATCTGTTTATCAGGTTGGTTATCGTCGTCTTACCCGCACCGGTTGCCCCAACAAATGCAACTTTCTCCCCTGATTTAGCATAAACGCTTATATCCTTCAGAACCATTTTATCTTCGGTATATCCGAAATTAACATTTTCCAATACTACATGCCCTCTAACGCGAATATATTGAGCTTCTCCCGCATCACTTGGACATTTCCATGCCCATATTCCGGTCTTTCCCTGTGATTCTTTAAATCCTCCGTCATGCTCGATAACGTTTACAAGGATTACATCTCCTTCATCCTTTTCTATCTCCTCGTCCATCAAATCGAATATTCGAGAAGCCCCCGCAATAGCCATTACTATTGAGTTTACTTGGCTGGAAATATGGGAGATAGGATTAGTAAAGTTTTTTGCCAATGTTAAAAATGCTGCGATCATGCCCAGGGTAAGGACATTTACACCGGTTATTGTAAAATTGGGAGCTGCATTTATGGCCATATACCCGCCGATAATTGCAAGAAATACATACTGTACATTGGACAGCCCCTGCATAACCGGCATTATAATCGAGGCATATGTGTTGGCATTTGTAGCATTATCTCTCCATATCTCGTTTTTCCCATCAAATATTTCCTCTGATTTTTCTTCATAGGAAAATACCTTTACTACTTTCAATCCATTGACTATTTCTTCAACATATCCATTCAAGTCTCCGAGAGATTGCTGTTGTTTTATAAAATACGAGCCGCTCTTTCCAGCAGTATTCTTAACGAATAACATCATCAAAAGTACCGATATGATTATGAATACTGTCAGAGGTATGCTGACTGCAAGCATCGCGATAAAAATTGCCATTATAGTTATTGTCACTGATAAAATTTGCGGCAAACTTTCTGCAATCATGTTCCGGAGAGTATCCGCATCGTTTGTATATCGGCTCATTATGTCGCCGTGCGAGTTGGTGTCAAAATATTTTATAGGAAGTGTTTGCATTTTTTCAAACATTTCATCTCGTATTTTCTTTAATGTTTTTTGCGAAACAACTACCATGATAATATGGTACACCAAGTTGGCCGCAATACCTATGGCAAATATCATTGCGAGATATATAAGTGCATTGAACAGTCCCGAAAAATCGTTGCTTCCCGACACTAACATCGGTAAAATATGGTCGTCTATCAATGTTTCGAGAAATGTCGCAGATTTTACACTTGCAATTGCATTAATTACAATACAAATCACTACAATAAAAAGTTTGATCTTATGGTTTTTCATATATGAAAGAAGCCTTCGAACAGTATCCTTCTTTGCTTTCATTTCATTATTCATTTACGGCACCTCCCTTCAGCTGAGATTCATACAATTGACTGTATATCTCACTTCTTTCAAGGAGTTCGTCATGTTTACCCATATCTTTTATTTTGCCGTCTTCCATTATTAATATCTTGTCGGCATTGCATACCGATGACACGCGCTGAGATATGATTATCTTTGTGGTTTCCGGAATATACGAGGCAAGGCCTGCCTGTATATACGCATCTGTTTTTGTATCTACAGCAGACGTCGAATCGTCCAAAATCAATATTTTCGGTTTCTTTAGCAAGGCACGTGCAATACATAGCCTCTGCTTTTGGCCCCCGGAGATGTTAGCTCCGCCCTGCTCGATGTAAGTATCGTATTTGTCCGGCTTTGCTTCAATAAACTCATTGGCTTTCGCTAAGCGGCAGGCGGCCTCAATCTCTTCTTGGGTCGCGTCTTGGTTCCCCCACATCAAATTTTCTTTTATCGTACCAGAAAACAACTCATTTTTTTGAAGTACCAACGAAACAGCTTCCCTAAGCGTCGCTATATCGTAATCCCTTACATCTACGCCCCCAATCTTCACGCTCCCCGAAGTGACATCGTAAAGCCTCGGTATTAATTGAACGAGCGAACTTTTTGCGGAGCCCGTAGCACCTAGAATTCCAACTGACTCTCCGGAGTTTATCATCACATTTATATTTTCTAGAACATTTTTATCCTGCTTGTCCGAATCCTTGCCATAAACAAAACTGACATTATCAAAAATAATCCCACCATTCTTAACCTCGTATACAGGATTCTCGCAATTAATTATATTGCTGTCCTCTCTTAGGATTTCTGTAATCCTCTTCATGGAAGCCCTTGAAATAGCTACAATTACAAACAGTATCGAAATTATCATAAGGCTTATAAGGATTTGCTGTGCATATATGAACAAGCTCAGCAGCTGTCCTGTCGTAAGACCAAGTGCAATGTTGTTGCCCGAAGCTACGATAGCCTTTGCGCCGAGCCACGATATGATTATAATGTATCCGTATGATGTAATCAGCATAACGGGAGAGTTAAATGCAAGAATTTTTTCCGCCTTTGAATATTCCCGATAAATAAGCTGCGATACCTTGTTGAACTTCTTTTGTTCATAATCTGCGCGGTCAAATGATTTTACAACCCTTATACCTCTTACATTTTCCTGTACTACATTGTTTAACTTGTCGTAATTCTGAAACACTCTGTCAAATATGGGATATGTCACCTTAAGAATCGCCCCAAGCCCTATCGCCAGAAACGGTATAAACAGTAAAAATGCTTTCGATATATCACTGTCTATTCCGAATGAAACAATAAGGGCAAACGTCATCATAAGCGGCGCTCTGAAAACAAGACGCAGCATGAATTGATACGCAAATTGAACGTTGTTTATATCGGTGGTCAGACGAGTTATAATTGACGCAGTTGAAAACTTATCGATATTCGAAAAAGAAAAGCTTTGCACCTTCCTGTAGATATCGCTTCTCAAATTATGCGCAAATCCCGCAGACGCATATGCCCCCAGCCTTGAGGACATAACACCGAAAAATAGCTGCACCACTACAAAGCAACTTAAATAAACGCTGTATCTCAATACCTCGTTCATATTTCCCGGCTCTATTCCTCTGTCTATTAAGTATGCCATGATTAGAGGGACAATTATCTCCATCAGCACCTCACCGCTTACGAACAACGGTGTCAGTATAGACTGTTTTTTATATTGTCTTATCGACCCCATAAGAGTTTTTACCATCTCTTTGTTTCCCCTTTATATAATAATTTAAAATCTATAAATATTTTCTGAATGTCACATGAAGTCTGTCCTTGCGCGTGCGACTTCCTATTTCTTCTATTATCATTTTACCGCTTCCCCTAAGCACTATTTTATCCTTTTCCCGGAGTAATCTATCCGGCTTAACCGATTCAAGATTGTTTACAAAGACAATACCGCTCTTTATACTGTCGACCGCTCTCGTCCTTGATAAAGCAAACGCGGAGGCTACAACGCTATCGAGCCTGAGCGATGAGACCGTTCTGGTTACCTGCTCTGTATGAGCTTCTGAAAATTTAAAATCCTTTAAGGGCATCCTTTCAAGCTTTAAGCTTGTGCGCCCGGCCTTATCATAATTTAGCAACAAAAAATCCGCCATCTCGCGCATGATGAAAATTTGAGCTCCCGTCTCAGAGATTAGTATATCTCCTATAACCTCGCGCTTAATACCGAGCGCAAGTAATGAGCCCAAATAGTCTCTATGTGTAAGATTGCGTGATCCTTTTGGAATTGAAGCCTTTACTAAAGCGATGGGAGAATCCTCCTCATTTTCGGCAAAGAATTCAATTATATTATCTTCTGTATCTATATAATAAGGTAAAAATACAACAATAGCGCGCTCTGCGTCTTCATAGCCGCCGTAAAATCCATACTTCTGCAAGCTTTGTTTTTTACAAAACGCAGATATGTCCGCTCTTTGGCTCATATTTAAAAACATTGTGGAAGTAATAATGTTTTGATTGTCGCATTGCATTATTTTATCACTTATTACGCCGAGCAACATGTTTTCCTGCTTCATCTTATATAACTCTATCAGCACTCCCTTTACATTACCGACCCCGAGATTTTCTTAACACTTTCCTGGAGTACCTTTACATATTTTTCGTGATTTGCTGCCATCCTGGACGTAGGACCCGAAGAGCTTATAGCAGCTATCGGGTTCCCCGACGCATCGATAATAGGTACGCCGTAGCAGGTCAACCCAATCTCCGTTTCTTCATCATCGACAGCGTAGCCCCTCTCTCTTATAAGTTCGAGCTCTTTTATCAATGCCTTACCGTCAGCTATTGACTTTTTTGTATGCGGGGTGAAATCTGCTTCTTCTATGTACTTTTCAACAAATTCTTGAGGTTTGTACGCAAGTATCGATTTACCGGTTGCAGTTGCATGTGCCGACAGTCTCAGTCCTACAGGGGTATCCATTTTAAGGGAAAGAGTACCTATGATTTTATCAACAAAAACAATATGGTTTGCATCATCCATTATTACAAGATGCGATGTCTCCTTTGTTTTTTCTGTCAATACCTCAAGATA
Organism: Eubacteriales bacterium; assembly: GCA_028704515.1. Taxonomy (GTDB): domain Bacteria; phylum Bacillota; class Clostridia; order Peptostreptococcales; family Anaerovoracaceae; genus UBA1440. The sequence goes on along the minus strand of JAQWFH010000009.1, from coordinate 10,732 downwards.
CGGATGAACCAACGGTATGAGCTCCATCCTGCTGTATGCAACCTGGCCCAGTGAAAAAATTTTGCCACCCAAACGGTATTTTGCATTTTCTTTTTTCGTCAGAAATCCTCTTTTCTCCAGCGTTACGAGCATACGAAATGCCGTACTTCTGTTAATGCCCATACGAGCGGCAATATCGCTTACGCTCATCTCTTCCTTATCAAAGAAAAGATTTAAGATTGAAAGCGCATTGTCAAGCGAACTCAATATATACTTTTGACTGTTGTCTTTCTTGTTATTACTCATACTTCCCTCTTTCAAAATCATTGAATTAACGATTAAAGTCTACCAGCAGAAAGTTATTATGTCAATCAATATTAGTTATTGACATAATAGATATGCGGTGTTATATTATATGTAAATATGTTTCTCCATAATGAATTAAGCTTACTATGAAGAAATAAAAGCGCATTAAGAAAGGAGTTTCACCATGAAAGAAATCCGATTGCACGGAAGGGGTGGCCAAGGTGTAGTAAAAGCCTCACATATAATTGTAAAAGCCTCTGTGGCAAATGGGAAGTCCGGACAATTTATCCCATTCTTCGGTGTTGAAAGAAAAGGATCCCCCGTATTCGGTTATTTGAGAGTATCGGATACCCCAATAAGAAGGAAAACTCAAATTTATTACCCTGATATACTGGTTATATTCGATGATACTTTGATTGACCTTCCTTCAACGTACGAAGGATTAAAAGAAGGCGGAACAGTAATCATCAACTCTTCAAAGCCCGTTGAAGAGCTTAAAATCCCTAAACATGCCGGCCAGATAGCTATTGTAAACGCAACAGCCATCGCTTTGGACCTTTTGGGCAGAGAAATTCCAAATACAGCTATGATTGGTGCTATTGTAAAGGTTACCGGCATTGATTACAAGGAAAGCTTATTTGATGAAATAGAAAAAACCTTTGGCAGCAACAACAAAGAGGCTGCCGAAAGAGCGTACAACGAAGTACGCTGCATCGGAAAGGAGTGCTAATATGTCTGAACGCAAGCATATAACGCCTATCGGTGACGATGGGGTATACGTATTAGATACAGGTAGCTGGCGAGTATTCCGCCCTGTTATGAACAAAGAAAAATGCATAGAATGCGGCATATGTCTAACATATTGCCCCGTCAGCTCTATCGTTGGCGATGAAAATAAAGTTTACACTATTACATATGATTATTGTAAAGGCTGTGGCATATGCGCAGTAGAATGTCCACACAAAGCCATAGACATGGTTCCGGAAGGAGGTACAAAGTAATGGGTAAAATAAAAGCTTTAACAGGAAATACTGCCGCGACAGTCGGAGCTGCTCTGTCTCGCCCCGATCTCATCGCCGCATATCCGATTACTCCCCAGTCCTCTGTAGCAGAAGGGCTTTCAGACCTCGTTCATGACGGCCAACTTGATTCCAATCTCGTACAGGTTGAATCCGAGCACTCTGCAATGAGTGTCGTTCAAGGTGCCGCTGCAGTGGGCGGGCGTGTATTTACAGCAACAAGTGCACAAGGATTGGCCTTGATGTATGAACCATACTTCAGGATGTCGACGTTAAGATTCCCTATGGTAATGGCTCTCGCAACAAGAGAGATGACATCACCGGAAACAATATGGAGTGGGCAGCAGGACGCAATTTCAGTCCGTGAAGCAGGTTGGATTCAGTTTTTCTGCGACTCAAATCAAGAAGTCCTCGATATGATTATCCAAGGCTACATGATTTCCGAGCATCCAGATGTACTGATTCCAGTAAACGTATGTTATGACGGCTTTTACAGTTCTCACCTTATTGAGGGCGTTGATGTTCCCAGTCAAGAAGAAGTAGACGCATTCCTCCCTGCCCCAACATTCAACCATGCGGTTCTAGACCCTCGTACGCCTATGGCGCTCGACCCTATGACACCGGGAAATATTCTTATGAAGTATCGTAAATCTCACCTTGACGCTATGGAAAAAGCAATTGATGTCATCGATGAGATCGATAAAAAATTTGAAAAACAGTTCGGACGTTCATATGGCGGATGTATCTCAGAATACTGTTGTGAGGACGCCGACGTTATAATTGTGACGATAGCGGGGATGACAGGTGCGGGTATGGATGCTGTGGACTTGGCACGAAAGAACGGAATACGTGCAGGCCTATTAAAAGTTCGCGCAATAAGACCTTTCCCTGCCAAAAAAATCGCTGCTGCTCTTAAAGGCAAAAAAGCATTCGCCGTAATAGACAGAAGCGTAAGCTTCGGTTGGTCGGAAGGCCCGGTGCATATGGAAATTAAAGCCGCGATTGCCGACACCGATGAGAAATACATGCATATGTCAGTAATCGGTGGTCTCGGAGGAGCCGATATTTCCGTAGACGATATGTATGACTGTATCACGTATCTTGATCGCTGCAAGAACGAGCCAGGCGAACATGAAACCCGTTGGCTGATGAAAGATTAAGGAGGTAAACAAATGAGTTATATAGATGTCCTCAGAGAATCAAAAAATGTAATGACTCCAGGTTCTTCCGCTTGTCAAGGCTGTGGCGGAGAGCTCGTAACAAGAAGGGTAATGCAAATTGCAGGCCCGAACAGTGTATATGCAGTGCCTCCTGGCTGTATGGCCGGAGCTGGCACAGTAGGCTGGAACTATAAAAGCGGTATACATGCACCGATTCATATCACCCTGCTGGACAATACGGCAGCCTTCCTGACAGGTGTCAGTGAAATGTATCAAAGAAAAGGCAGAGCCGATGTCAACATGGTAGCAATTGCTGGAGACGGTGCCTCTGCAGACTGTGGATTCCAGAGTCTTTCTGGCGCAGCTGAAAGAAACTCAAAAATGCTGTATGTATGCTACGATAACGAAGGCTATATGAATACAGGTTTCCAGAGAAGCTCAACAACCTCTCTGGGCTCAAGAACATCAACAACACCAATAGGTTCTGCAATCAACGGAAAAGAACAGCAACAAAAATACCTTCCGCTTATAATGGCTATGCATAACTTAGAATATTGTGCAACTGCGTCAATATCCAATATGGCCGATTTAGTAAAGAAAATTGAGAAAGGCCTAGAAGCAAGTAAAAAAGGCTTTGCATATGTTCATATTTTTGCTTCATGCCCAACAGGTTGGGGTTATGCTCCTCAAGAAAGTATTGATGTTGCAAGAAGAGCTGTCAAATCGAACGCATTCCCTCTTTGGGAAAAGACAAGAGATGGATTCAAGATAAATTATGACAACAAAAAACCGATTCCTGTCTCAGAATTTGTAAAAGGAATAACAAAATATAAGACTTTAACGGAAGAAAATATTGCAAGTATGCAACGCAATGTCGATTCGGTCTATGCAACACTGAAAAAATTGGCGGCTGAATAACCAGCGTCTTTTGAGTACAATCTCCACACAATCAACAGCTTGTTTGCCTGATAGTCTGCAAACAAGAAAACGAAAGGGATTGATCCAATGACAAAATTTATTTCTGCTAAGGAAGCGACGGCGCTTATAAAAGACGGGGCAACTGTTGCAGCAAGTGGGTTTTGCGGCTTTGCAAGCTGTGATGAGCTTTTCGGCGGTATAAGAGAACATTTTGATGAAACAGGACACCCAAAAAATCTAACGATAATAAAAGGAGTAAGTATCGGAGATTTTGGTGAAAGGGGTGTAAGTAAAATCGGCAGAGAAGGCCTCATAAGCAAGCTTATATGCGCTCATGTAGGATTAGAGCCTTCTATAGTAAAGCTTATAACAGAAAATAAAATCATGGCATATATGCTGCCGCTCGGAACGATTATAGATATTATCAACGCTGCCGGATCAAAAAAACCATGCGTAATAACAAAAGTTGGCCTCGGCACATTTGCCGACCCTCTTAATGAGGGCAGCAAAGTCAATGAATTTACAAAAAACAACGGCGAAGACATAGTCGAACGCATCGAAATAAACGGAGAAGAATGCCTTTTATACAAACCAATCCCCGTAGATGTATGCCTTTTGCGCGTAACATATGCAGACGAAGACGGAAACCTCTCATTATCGAGAGAAGCTATTTCTGCCGACCAGCTAGAGCTTGCAATAGCAACTCGTAATTCGGGGGGAATCGTAATCGCTCAAGTTGAGCAAATCGTTGCAAAGGGCTCCATTCGTCCTAGAGACATAAGAATCCATCATTTTATGGTTGATTATGTTGTGAAGGCAAATCCCGAAAATCATATGCAAAGCTTTGATTGTGATTATTACAGGCCGGAATTAACAGGCGAGATTAAAATTCCTCTGGCCTCAATACCCCCTATGCCTCTTGATAACCGCAAGGTATGCGGCAGAAGAGCCGCAATGGAGCTTCGTAAGCATACACTCATAAATCTAGGTATCGGAATGCCCGAATCAGTTGCGGCTGTAGCCGGTGAAGAAGGAGTCAGCGAAGAATTTACGCTTTCAATAGAATCCGGAGTTCTTGGAGGCGTTCCCCTCGGAGGCTTAGGACTCGGTGGGACTGTCAACCCCGAAGCTATTTATAACATGGGAGACATTCTGGCGGTATACGACGGTGGCGGACTTGACATGACTGTTTTGGGGCTTGGGGAAATAGACGAAAAGGGCAATGTGAACGTATCGCAATTCGGTGGTCGTGTTACAGGCCCGGGAGGTTTTATAGACATATCACAGAACACGAAAAATGTGATTTTCACAGGAACCTTCACCGCAGGAGGCCTTTGCGAAAAGATTGAAGCCGGCAAGCTGGTCATTGCTCAAGAAGGGAAAGCCAAGAAGTTTAAGAAAAATGTTGAGCAAATCACATTTTCTGGGGAATATGCGCTGAAAACCAATCAAAATGTTCTGGTTATAACTGAGCGCGCAGTCTTCAAGCTGACCGAAAAGGGCCTAAAATTGATTGAAATCGCCCCCGGTATAGATATTCAAAGGGATATTATCGACCAAATGGAGTTCCTTCCTATAATAGATGAAGAGCCTGCTCTGATGGACCCTCGAATCTTCAGAAATGAGCTCATGAATCTAACCTTAAAATAAAGAATGAAATACCGGCGATTAGCCGGTATTTCATTCTTTGCCTTATTCATTGTTTTTGCAACGCCGATCAACATCTCCTTACTCGGCAACAGCCCCGTTATTCATCAACGTATATTGATAAAATCCTTGAGCAAAATAATCGGCGGCGCGTAAAGAAGCATCCATAAGATCTTTAAATGTTTGCGCCGCATCAAGATATTCTTCACTTCGTGCTTGATATGTTTGCCGCATCTCAAGCTCAATAATTAAATAAAAAATATCTTTCCATTCGGCTTCTGACCAATATGGATTGATTCCGCTCAGGTATGCTGCCATTTCATCAACCAGCTCACGTGAGCGAGCCAACTCAGTTTCTATGCTGTCTTCGTCTCCGCTTATGATTGCGTCAATTAACCGTTCCCTTTCAATCACATACACTAATAATAAATCCTGCATTTTATTCGCAACTTTATTACCAAAAATTAATTCAAATTTTTCTTTCATTCGCCCAGGCAATGCATTCAACCTTTGCGCCACATACTGAGCATCTCCCAACCCTGCAATTTTTGATACTATATAAAAGCGTGTCAAATATACTCTTTCTGTATAAATTTTTCTAAAATCCTTAATCATATTAAAATATGCAGCGGAAATTTTTTCGCCCTCATTGGGTAAAAAGGGAATAAGTCCCGCCGCATAATAATTGCCTCTTTCCAAAGAGTTATCTATCATCGAATTGAAAACATCCAATGCCTTATTATAATCACCGGCTTGTATTGCTATTACTTCAGCTACCAAAAGTTGAATATATTCTGAAAAGATATTTTGCCATGTACTTTTATCCCAATTGGGATTTATCTCGGCCAGATACGCGGCATTTTCATTCGATAGACGATATAATTGCCGGATGCTTTCATCTGCTTGTGCACTGTCTCCCGCTATCATTGCATCGACTAAACCCGCCAGCCCCGTTATGTAATTTAATGCTATTTGAGTAAAATTCCCCGTAAATTCCGGGACAGTTCTTGCCAATTCGTTTGTTTCTACAGCGATCCTTGATAATTCATCCTTTATTACATTGATATCGCCGAACTCCGTGAGTCTTGCGATGATATAAAAACGAGTTAAATATGCCAACCTTACCATAATCTTACGAAAACGAATCACGAGCTCTGCTTGCTCATAGGTCAACGGGGGTTGTGTCTGTAGGCTTTTATAATACATCTTTGGCTCTCCTTGACTATTATATTTAAAATTTATATGTCTTATTTTATTATAATTCGGCTATTATTAATTTGGTTTAATTTATTGTGGAGCAGGTAAATTGTCTGAATTAATTAATGTATATTCATACAAGCCGAGCGCTAAATAATCTGCCGTCGCCAAAGCGGCATCCAAAAGTCTTTCAAAGACCTCCATATCACCGATCTCATCATCCGCCTGTAAAGTATAGCTCAATTCCAATAAAATATCGATCAGGGTGTAAAAAAGCCTCTTTCCTTCCTCTTCATCCCAATAGGGGTTGACGCTGTTGAGATATTCCACCAGCTCATCTGCATACCGTCTTGCCTCTTCTCGGGCGGCGGCGATTTGACTCTGATCTCCCGTCAAAGCCGTATCGAGCATCATTTCCAGCCTGACGATGTAAATTAGCAGTGAGTTTAGCAGCTGATTTGAAACTTCCTGCCCTAAAATCAGTTCGAATTTTTGCTTAAATTGCGAAGGCAAATTATACATCCTTTGCGCTACATACTGCGTGTTTCCAAGGCCGCTTATCCTTGATACAATATAAAAGCGCAGCAGATACGCCCATTGTGTCAAAAGTTTTCTAAAATCCTTAACCATATTCAAATAGGCGGGCGGTATATGAGGACTCTCCGACGACATAAAAGGTATAAATCCTTGCGCATAATAATCTCCTCGCGCCAATGCCGCCGTCATCAATGCATCAAAGACATCCAAGGCCGTGTCAAAGTCACGCGCTTGGATGGCGATGACCTCTGCAACGACGCCCTCATTGAAGCGATAGAAATTCCTGCGCCATTCAGCTTCATCCCAATAAGGATTTGCTTGCGCCAAATAGGCGGCATTTTCATCGGACACCGTATACAACCGCTGTATGGCTGCGTCCGCCCTCTCTTCGTCTCCCGCAATCATCGCGTCGACCAGCTCCTGCAGTGCGGCTGTATAGCGCAATGTGACGGGATTGAAATCCACCATCAACCCGATGCTTTCCGCTATCTCATTCATCTCTGCGGGAATCCTTAAAATTTGTTCTGTAATATCATCCACCTCACCGACGTCCGTGATTCTTTCTATGATATAAAAGCGCGATAAGTAAGCCAATCTGCTCATCAACAAGCGAAGATGAAGGGCTAAATTTGCTTGTTCGTAAGTTAAGGGTGCCTCCGCTTGCATGGTTCTGTAATGCATGTCTCCCATCTCCTTGATTATTATATTTGCCTGTTCTATCAAAACAATATGCCCCTCCTTTTATATCTATGAAAGGTATTTCATCGGTGACCGCAAGTATTTGTCGCCACCCACGGGAATCCGGGAACCGGACGCTCTGATGTTTTCTATTGATATCTCAATATTCTCATGATAAAATGATGCAATAAATGATCGCTCTCTCGGAGATTTGATTCACGCATCGATGTATACCGACACGGTGCTGTGAGCAGAATCCTGTATAAGGCGATCGGGAAAGAGATGAAAAAGAAAGTGAGATTGATTTGAATGAATCCGATCAGAAAAGCTGTTTTGAAAGCGCTTTCCTTCCCTCGTATTGACTTGAAAAAGAATTATAAGGGATATCGTAAATTCCTAAATGCAATCAACCCTTATCCCAGGCCGCTGTACAATGCGATAGACCATAAGATTATGGTGGGCGAGCGCGAAATACCAGTACGATTATTTCTGCCGGAAAATCAGAAATCGAACCAGGTATTGCTTTTTTTCCACGGTGGCGGATGGGTTACAGGTAACATCGATTCCTATACGAATATATGTTTAAACATGGCCGAGCAAACGGGCTGCAGAGTTATCTCCGTAGATTATCGACTGGCTCCGGAGTATCCGTTTCCGGCGGGCTTGGAGGATTGCTACTATGTTACCCAGGATATCTTTCTCAACCCGAATATGCTTGGAATCAAACAATCCGACATTATATTAATCGGGGATAGTGCTGGCGCTAATTTGGCAGCTGCCTTATCTCTTATGGCTCGAGATAAGGGAGAATTCTTGCCAAGCAGGCAGATACTGCTCTATCCAGCGACTTATTACGATCACAGCGATACATCCCCCTTTGACTCCATCAGGGATAATGGCACCGATTATCTCCTGACATCACAGCGTATTCAGGATTATTGGGATTTGTATATCTCCAAGGAAGAGGATAAGTTTAATCCTTATGCCGCCCCCTTACTTGCAGATGATTTATATCATCAACCAAAAACACTCATTATTACAGCGGAGTATGACCCTCTGAGAGATGAAGGCGAGGCCTACGGCGTGCGGTTAAAAGAATATGACAATCACGTTATAATTTTTCGTATGCAGAGTGCGCTTCATGGTTTTATTTCCTTGCCTCCACGCTCGGAAAGTGTCATGGAAGGCTATCAAATAATCAATGATTTCTTAAACGAAGAAATTGTTGCAGCGAGGACCTGAAATGAAAACAAGAAAAGTTGAATGGAGAAGGCTGGATAACGCTTCTAAAATTTTTCCGGCATCTTATCATCAAAAAGATACAAAGGTTTTTCGAATTTCCTGTGAACTGACGGAAGAAGTGGATCCAGTGGCTTTGCAACAGGCATTGGATATTACCATAGAAAGCTTTCCTTTATATAAGTCCATCCTCCGGCGGGGTGCATTTTGGTACTATTTTGAATTTAGTGATATCCAACCGATTGTTGAGCTGGAATCAAAGCCGGTTTGCGCACGAATTTATAATAAGGGGAAAAAGAATCTGCTGTTTCGCGTGTTTTACTGGCACAATCGAATCAGCCTTGAGATTTTTCATGCGCTTTCAGACGGAACCGGAGCACTTCGGTTTACTCAAACCATGGTGCATCATTACCTTACTATAAAATATAATGAAAGCTTTGCGCACAATAAACCGAAATTACAATATAACGCTTCCTTAAGCGAAAAAATGTGCGATAGCTTTAACAGGCATTTTACAGGGGATCGTGCTTCCTCTGCAATTAAAGAGAAAGAAAATAATAAAGCCCACCGTGTTCGCGGTACCAGGACCGAAGAAAACAGAACACTACTAATCGAAGGGGGCATGTCCGTAAAAGTTGCGCTGGAAGAGGCTCATAAATATCAAACCACGTTGACAATTTTCATTGCATCGGTATTCATATATGCCATTTATAAAAACATGACCGCACGGGAGAAAAAATATCCCGTTGTATTATCGGTTCCGATTAATTTACGTCAATTTTACGAGTCCGATACAACCGGAAATTTCTTTACAACAATGAACGTGGGCTGCCATTTTACAAAGTCTAATATTGCGATTGAAGATATTATAGCCGCGATAAAGGATGGCTTCAAAGAGAACATGTCGGAAGAAAAAATGTCGGCGCAGCTGAATCGACTTATTGCATGGGAACAGAACTTACTGATAAAGATCATCCCTTTGCCCCTTAAGGACTTTGTGCTTCGAATTGCTCATAAGGCAAAGGACAAAGGAATATCCGCTGCAATCTCCGGCATTGGAAGGATTGAAATGCCTTCTGAATTTGATCCTTATATCAAGCAATTCAGCTTTTGTACAAGCGCCGGAATGCCCCGGATTATAATGTGTTCATATGGAGACAGGCTCGTCATCAGCTTTACCTCACCATTTAAGGAAACTGAAATACAAAAGTCTTTTTTTCAATTGCTTTCAAAAAAAGGGATTGAAGTTGAAATTTCTTCAAACAGTTAAGTAAGGAGGAGCTATGCAATATTGCGATCATTGTCAGGTCAACATTCGCGGGAACAAGGAGCGATGCCCTTTATGTAAAAACAGAATACCTGCAGATGATGAGGGTACGAGTCCCGTTTATCCTGATATTCCGCTGGTATATGAGCGTCATCTTATCATCCGTATGCTGCTATTTATTACCGTTGTAACAATAGTTGTGGGTCTTGCTGTTTACAGATTGGTTTTTTATAATGTAAATTGGCTTATTTTTATGCTTCTAGGTCTGCTCAGCATGTGGCTGAGCATCGCATTGGTTTTTCGAAACAAAAATAATATCACAAATAATATCATGTGGTTTGTAATTCTTGTATCTTCCCTTTCTGTTTTGTGGGATTGGAAAATCGGTTGGAAGGGCTGGTCTTTGGACTATGTAATTCCGATTGTTTGTGTTACCGCTATTTTTGCCATGTATGTGGCCGCCAAAGCGATGAGGCTCAGCGCCAAAGACTATATGATTTATTTTTTGCTGGGTGGATTATTCGGCATAATACCCATTGTATTTATACTGTTCAATTGGTTGAATGTGTTATTCCCTTCCATTATCAGCGTATCTGTCAGTATTATATTTTTATCTGCCATCATTATCTTCCAAGGCGAAAATATCAGATCGGAACTAGATAAGAAAATGCATTTGTAATCATTATCCTATCGAAACCGATAGTAACTTTACAACGTGGAGTGCCGATTTATTAGTATTCCACGTATTAACTATTGGTTTAATTTTTTAACCTTAACTTGAAAAT